>NZ_JBOHJB010000003.1:0-64846 GCF_050728395.1 Methyloceanibacter sp. | reverse complement strand
GCCCTGATGCTTCAGCCACCCTGGTCGCTTTGGAAAACACAGTGGCCGGCCGTCAGCACATGCTTGCCATCAATCAAACTGCCGGTGCAGCCAGCAGCTTTTCCGGCCGGGGTCTTTGGAAATTTGATCACCAACTTGACCACGCCCCGGAAAGGAAACGATGTCGTGGGAGTTTGCAGCACCCGGCTGTCGGTGCCGAAAACGTATGCCTGCATGAACCGTGGGGCTACGCCGGCGCGGCGCTTGTCGCCCCGCGGCAGGCTCGGATCGCCTTCGTCGCCTCCGGGATATAACTGACTTCGCGAGGCTGGCGGCGGGTCTGGCAAAGTGATCGTCTTGCCGGTTTGCCCATCCTGACAAACGCCGCGCTCGGCATCCTGTGCTTGCTGCGGGGTTCGGCTCCGCTTTTCAGGCGTGCCTTGCATTTCCGCCGGTTCGATAACCAGATCCTTGCGCTGGAGATCCTTATCGACCTTCGGCGAAAACGGACCCTCCTTGTCGCACGGCGAGAGAACCTTTGGTGAGCCGGCGCCCGCATCCCGGACTGCCGTTAGACCAAGACCCAAGACCGCGGCAAGACCCAACAGGACGGCTGCGGAGGTAGCGATAACAGAGTGCTTATTCATGGTGATCTCCTGAACTCAGATTTCTAACCTCACGCGAGTCTGCGCGAGGCAAGCTGAACTCAGTCTGAGGTCACCATTTAGTTCGCATTCATGAAAAGTCGGCAGGCTACGGCTGTGGACGCCGCCTCACTCCGCCGCCTGGGCGCGCCGACTAGCGTTTGCGCAGCATCTTCTTGGCGATGCCCTCGGCCGCCGTCCGCTCGCTCTCCAGCATGACCGGCTTGCTGCTCCACCCTGGCCGCGACGACGTGGGGCTGTAGGCGCCTGGCTTGCAGCGCGTCACCGGATGGGCGGCGATCTCTTTTGCGAGGCGAGCCGCTTCTTCTTCCCGCGTCTCACCGATCAAAACCCGCTTGCTGCGCGGCATGGCGTGGGGTCGCCTCGTGTTGTTCGAGCTCATCAGCATCTCCGAGAGAGTTGTCCGTCCTCCACCAACCGCCTGGAGGACGAGAGGTGGTTCGACTCAAGGAAGAGACCATAACGATCTAGCAGGGCAGGGGGCGAGTTGCACGCACCGCTTTGGTTGTGGCGGACGCGCGCTTGGACTAAACAGGGCGTCACTCCGCGGCCTGCGGGCGCTTGGCGGGCTTGGCCCCCCGCCGGCGGTCGAACACCTGCTTGAGGTATTGCCCGGTATAGCTCGCCTGGTTGGCGGCGATCTCCTCCGGCGTGCCGACCGCGACCACGTGGCCGCCGGCGTCGCCGCCTTCGGGGCCGAGATCGACGATCCAGTCTGCGGTCTTGATCGAGCTAAACATCTCCCCGAGGCGAACTTATCCCCGGTCATCCCGGCGCGACTATCCTGCATCGGATATTAACGTCAGCAGGAAGTGATGTCGTGCACGAAACAGATATTGTTTCCAGATTGCTCCGCTTGCGTTCTGCTATTCGGGCCAATCATGTGGAGACGAGCCTTCAACAACTGGTTCGCGTGATCCAGACGCATTTCGATCCCAATCAACCGCGGGTCCCGGCGGGCTCGCATGAGGGTGGGCAATGGGCCGGCACGGGCGGAGGCGGTTCGGCAACAGACGACTCAAATTCGTCCGGGACACTGCGAAGAATTTCGGCGGACCTGCAAGCGCGATGCTGGTCTCAATATCTGCAAGACGTTTTTCAATGCAGAATGGTCGGGCTGCGAGCCTGTTATGAACAGGCGTCTCTGCGCTATGCCAATTGCCTTGTCGAGCTGCCAATCCCGCCGCTCAACTATTGAGGTCCGACCATGATCATCGCGAGCCGCACGCTCACTCTCAAGGACCAAGCCCGGGACATCGCGATTCCCGTCGCCATTTTCGCTCCCAAGCATGAAGGCGATGCCTGGTCGTGCAGCTACGAAATCGATTGGCCTGAGGGCAAGGCGGCGACGACGGCCTGGGGTTTCGATTCAGTCCAGGCGCTGGTCGTCGCGCTGCAAATGATCGGCGCCGATGTCTATTCGAGCAGCTATCACAAATCCGGCAAGCTGATGCTCGAGGCGCCGGGCAATGGCTATGGCTTCCCGGTCGTTTCCAGCCTCCGAGACATGCTTGAAGGAGACGACGCGAAAGTCTTCTAGCAACCCGGATCGCTGGCCTGTCTGGCGTGGATGGTCGGGACCTTCGCCAGGGTTGGCGGCACTCGTCAGGCGTGCCGACGCCGAGAACGACTTATTCCGCGGCGACGGGTTTCAATTCGTAAACGCGACCGTGCTTCGCTGCCTCCGCCAGATCGCCTCGCCTAAGGGCCAAACGAACGGCATCCAACCGTTGTACGTCCTGAGGAGACAGGTAAGGAGACCAAGCCGTATCGTCCGCGATCAGTTCAACCTGGACTTCGGCTGCGTACTTTCCTTCGTGAACGAGCTTGGTTCTTGTTCGAGTCATCGTCTTGTCCGTCGCTTAAAATCGGTGTCCCACAAATCGGGATCGGGACGATAGGCTGTAACCAGGATGGCAGGGCGGCGTTCGCCCGCTGGCACGGCCCAAA
The DNA here is from genome assembly GCF_050728395.1 of Methyloceanibacter sp. Taxonomy (GTDB): domain Bacteria; phylum Pseudomonadota; class Alphaproteobacteria; order Rhizobiales; family Methyloligellaceae; genus Methyloceanibacter. The sequence goes on along the minus strand of NZ_JBOHJB010000003.1, from coordinate 62,252 downwards.
CTACATGAATGGGACGGCCGTCCGCATCGTGCTGCAAGGCGAGGACACTTGGGCCGCGGATCCGATCGCGATAGTCCTCCACCACCGTAGCGGCGGCAACTCCCGCGATGACGTCACTGGCAAGGATACCATCGTCTTCGAGCTCATTAAACCCATGATCGGAAACGAGATAGTCGCCGCCAAGAACGAGGGCTTGCATGCGGCGCAAAGTCTCGCTCATGTACGGAACCAGCGCATGATCACTCTGCCGCCGCTTGGGCTGCGCGTTTGGCCTTACCCCCACGGCGGCGGTCGAAGACCTGCTTGAGGTACTGGCCTGTGTAGCTCGCTTGGTTGGCGGCGAGCTCCTCAGGCGTGCCGACCGCGACCACGTGGCCGCCGGCGTCGCCGCCTTCGGGGCCGAGATCCACGATCCAGTCCGCGGTCTTGATCACCTCCAGATTGTGCTCGATCACGATCACCGTGTTGCCCTGGTCGACCAGCTCATGCAGCACGTCGAGCAGCTTCGCTACATCATGAAAATGGAGTCCGGTGGTCGGCTCATCCAGGATGTAGAGCGTGCGCCCGGTGGCGCGGCGCGACAGCTCCTTCGACAGCTTCACCCGCTGCGCCTCGCCGCCTGAGAGCGTCGTCGCCTGCTGGCCGACATGGATATAGCCGAGGCCGACGCGCTTCAGCGTCTCGAGCTTGTCGCGGATCGAGGGCACCGCCTTGAACAGGTCGGCGGCCTCCTCCACCGTCATGTCGAGCACATCGGCGATCGACTTGTCCTTGAACTTGATCTCCAGCGTCTCGCGGTCGTAGCGCTTGCCCTTGCACACGTCGCAGGTCACGTAGACGTCGGGCAGAAAATGCATCTCGATCTTGATCACGCCGTCGCCCTGGCAGGCCTCGCAGCGCCCGCCCTTGACGTTGAAGGAGAAGCGCCCCGGCTTGTAGCCGCGCACCTTGGCCTCGGGCAGCTCGGCGAACCATTCGCGGATGGGGGTGAAGGCCCCGGTATAGGTGGCGGGGTTGGAGCGCGGCGTGCGCCCGATCGGCGACTGGTCGATGTCGATGACCTTGTCGAGATGCTCAAGGCCTTCGACCGCGTCATGCTCGCCTGGATGCTCGCGGGCGTTGGTGAGCTTGCGCGCCACGGCGCGATACAGCGTCTCGATGAGGAAGGTCGACTTGCCGCCGCCCGACACGCCGGTGACCGCGGTGAACAGCCCGAGCGGAATGTCCACGGTGATGTTCTTGAGGTTGTTGGCGCGCGCGCCGACGACGGTGAGCCTGCGGCCGCGGGTGGGCTTGCGCCGCTCCTTCGGCATCGGAATCTGCTTGAAGCCGGTGAGATATTGCCCGGTGAGGCTCGAAGGGTTGGCCATCACCTGCTCCGGGCTGCCTTCCGCCACCACCTCGCCGCCATGGATGCCGGCGCCAGGGCCCATGTCCACCACGTGGTCTGCCGCTAGGATCGCCTCCTCGTCATGCTCAACCACGATGACGCTGTTGCCGAGATCGCGCAGGCGATCGAGCGTTTCCAGGAGGCGCGCATTGTCGCGCTGGTGCAGGCCGATGGAGGGCTCGTCGAGAACGTAGAGCACCCCGGTCAAGCCGGAGCCGATCTGCGAGGCGAGGCGGATGCGCTGGCTCTCGCCGCCTGACAGCGTTCCGCTCGCGCGTGCCAGCGTGAGGTAGTCCAAGCCCACGTCGTTGAGGAAGTTCAGCCGCTCGCGGATCTCCTTCAGGATGCGCTCGGCGATCTCGTTCTGCTTCGGCGTCAGTTTGGCGGGCAGCGTCGCGAACCAATGGCAGGCCTCGCGGATCGACATGTCGGAGACCTGGCCGATATGCAGGCGATCGATCTTCACCGCCAGCGCCTGCGGCTTGAGGCGATAGCCGGCGCAGGTCTCGCAAGGCTGGTCCGACTGGAAGCGCGACAGCTCGTCCCGCACCCAGGAGGATTCCGTCTCGCGCCAGCGCCGCTCGATATTGGTGATCACGCCCTCGAACGGCTTGGTGGTCGAGTAGTGACGGACGCCGTCATCGTAGGTGAAAATGATCTCGTCGTCGCCTGAGCCGTAGAGGATCACGTTGCGGAAGTCCTCGGGCAGAGACTTCCAAGGCTTGGTCATCGGCTGGCGGTAGGCGCGGGCAAGGCTCTCAAGCGTCTGCTGGTAATAGGGCGAGCTGGCGGACGTGCGCGCCCAGGGGGCGATGGCGCCGCGGTTGAGGCTCAGATTTTCGTCAGGCACCACGAGGTCGGGCTCGAAGAACAGCTCGGTGCCGAGCCCGTCGCAGGCGGGACAGGCGCCATAGGGGTTGTTGAAGGAGAACAGCCGCGGCTCGATCTCCTCGATGGTGAAGCCGGAGACCGGGCAGGCGAACTTCGCCGAGAAGATGATGCGGTTAGGTTCGCTCCCCCTCACCCTGTCCCTCTCCCCGCCGGGGAGAGGGGACGAGGTGGCGCCGCCGTCCTTCTCGCTATCGGACCCTGACATAGTGCTGGATCGGGCACGGCCCGACTCCCTCTCCCCTTGGGGGAGAGGGTTGGGGTGAGGGGGCTCAGGCGCACGGTCGGCGAACTCGACCACGGCGATGCCGTCAGAGAGAGCCAGCGCCGTCTCGAAGCTGTCGGCAAGCCGCGCGCTCATGTCGGGGCGCACCACCACGCGATCCACCACCACGTCGATGTCGTGCTTGAACTTCTTGTCCAGCGCAGGAGCTTCGCCGATCTCGTAGAATGTGCCGTCGATCTTGAGCCTCTGGAAGCCCTTCTTCTGCAGCTCGGCGAATTCCTTCCGGTACTCGCCCTTACGCCCGCGCGCGATCGGCGCCAAGAGATAGAGCCGGGTGCCCTCGGGCAGCGTCAGCACGCGATCGACCATCTGGGAAACCGTCTGGCTCTCGATGGGAAGCCCGGTCGCCGGCGAATAGGGCACGCCCACACGGGCGAACAGCAGCCGCATATAGTCGTAGATCTCGGTGACCGTGCCGACCGTGGAGCGCGGATTCCTGGAGGTCGTCTTCTGCTCGATGGAAATGGCCGGCGACAGGCCGTCGATATGGTCGACGTCCGGCTTCTGCATCATGTCGAGGAACTGGCGCGCATAGGCAGCGAGCGACTCGACGTAACGGCGCTGGCCCTCGGCATAGATGGTGTCGAAGGCGAGCGAGGATTTGCCGGAGCCGGAAAGCCCGGTGATCACCACGAGCTTTTCCCGGGGCAGGTCGAGGGAGATGTTCTTGAGGTTGTGCTCCCGCGCGCCGCGGATCGAGATGAATTTGGAGGTCATTACCCTAGCAATGTCGGGGTGGAAGGCCCATTCAACAAGCCCCGCAAAGGCTTAGTCCCCAGGAGCTTCGGCGGCAAGAGGAGGGGTGCCGTCGCGGGCTGGCGTCGTTTCATACCTCCCCCTTGTGGGGAGGTCCGGCGACGCCAAGCGTCGCCGGGGTGGGGGCGCTGCATCCCCCACCCGACGCGCCAAAACGACCTGGCTTCGCCTGGCCGGGCGCGTCACCCTCCCCGCGTTGGGGGAGGGATGGCGCCGTGCCGGGTTCACCGCCCTAAAGTAGTCCGAGCTTCTTGAGGCGCGAACGGATGGCACCGGGCTTGCGGCCGAACGCGGCGGCGATTGTCTCGACCCTCTCGCCGGCCTCATGGCGGCGTCTGAGATCCAGGTCGTCCGCGCTAGTCCAGGGCGCATAGGCCTTGGCGTGGGTCGCGCGGATGGCATCGAGTGCGGAACCTTGCGGCGTCCACGGCATGCGCGGCCTTGCCGGCTCCAAGCCCGCCGTCCGGGCGGGGCTGACGGCGCTTGCAGCGACGAAGTCCTGTTGCTTCTGGGCGATGGAAGCAGCGTCGGGCCGGGGTGCCGCAGCCGACGCCGCGCGGAACTCGGCGTCCTTCTCCACCGCCAGCGGATGCACGCGCAGCGCCCGCTCGTTCAGGCCGAGAAGGTGCAAGCCCGAGAGGCTCCGCAAGCGCGACAGCGCTACGTAACCCTGGCCATATTCGAAGGCGCGTGACAGGTCGATCACCGCCGCGTCGAGCGACATGCCCTGGCTCTTATGCACGGTCATGGCCCAGGCGAGCCTGAGCGGCACCTGAGTGATGCTCGCGCGCTCCTTGCCGTTCTCATCGATCTTCCATTTCGAGGGTTCGGCCAGAATGCGCTTGGCGCCGCGCGTCCGCACCATCGGATAGCCGTCTTCGGCATCGAAATCGTCGACGACCCCGAGCGTGCCGTTCACATAGCGGCCGGCGGGATCGTTCTTGGTGAACATCACCACCGCGCCCTGTTTCAGCTCGAGCCTTTCCGGCGACAGGCAGCCGCGCTGCAGCGTGCGCACGAACGCCTCCGGTCCCTTGGCGACCATGGCGAAGATGTGCGCCTTGCCGGCGAGCTTCGCCAATTGCTGCCGGTTGATGTCGTCGACGGCGGCGTTGTGGGTGAAGAGGCGCGTGCAGGCAGCGGGGAGCTGATCGCGGCCGATCAGCCGCGAAGCGAGGCGATCGCGATGCGGGCCGACGCAAGCGTTGGCGCGGATGGCGGCGAGCACGTCGAGAAACGCGGCATCGCTTTGCCGGTGCTGCTCGGAAAGATAGCAGACGGTCGGCGCAAGGTCCCTCCAGGCTTGCGAAGTATGGGCGAACTCCGCGCCAAACCCGTCCGTCTCGCCGGCAAGCGGCAGCATGGCGTCCTCGTAGCGGTCCCGGCGCACCACCGGAGGAAGCTGGAAGAAATCGCCAACCAGCACGACCTGCATGCCGCCGAACGGCGCTTGCGATCCCCTGATATGGCGGCAGACCGCATCGACCAGGCTCAGAGCGCGCGCCGGCAGCATCGAGATCTCATCGATGATGAGCACCTTGGTCTTCTCGATGCGGGCGGCGAGACGGCGGTTGGCGGCCAGTACATCGAGATCCCGGCGGGTGAGGGTTTCGCGCACGCCGATGCCGCTCCAAGCGTGGATGGTGACGCCGTAGCCGTGCGTAGCGGCGATGCCGGTCGAGGCGGTATAAGCGTATCCGATGCTTTGCCGCTGCAGCTCGCGGACATAGCGATTGACGGTGTGGGTCTTGCCGCTGCCGGGCTGGCCGGTCAGGAAGATGCTCGCCCCTGTCTTGAGCAGGGCAAGCGCCTCGTCTTGGGTCATGCGATCTACGACGCTTTCTTGAGGGCCCCCGAAATCACCCTGTATCCCCTCCATTGATATCATGCTGGCGGTAAGTGGCACCTACCTGACGTGATAGATAAGCCGCTTTATGTCGCGCGTTCCCGCGCGAGCTGGATACCGGCTTTCGCCGGTATGACGGAGTTGGTATTGCCGCCGAACTCAGCCACAGGCGTCATTCCGGCGCACGCCGGAATCCAGTGCGCGCAGCGCAAATTAAGGAGAACAGCCTTCAGCGGCACCCCAAGGAGTCGGATGACGCGCCGCCGAATCTTAGCCTAGATGTCGATCGAATGAAGCTCACCCGCACCCAGGTCATCATCGCCGTCGTCGGCCTCATCGCGCTCCAGGCGGCAATCCTCATGGCCATGGGCCGCGAGCCGATCTGCAAATGCGGCTATGTGAAGCTGTGGCACGGCGTGGTGATGTCGAGCGAGAACTCCCAGCACCTCTCGGACTGGTACTCGCCCTCGCACATCATCCACGGCTTCATCTTCTATGGCGCGCTTTGGCTCCTCTCGCGTTGGGTGCCGATGTCCTTCGGCACCCGGCTGATCCTGGCAGTGGCCATCGAGGCCTCATGGGAGGTGATCGAGAACACCGACTGGCTGATCAACCGCTACCGCGGCGCCACCGTATCGCTCGACTATTACGGCGACAGCGTCATCAACTCGGTGGCCGACACACTGTTTATGATCTTCGGCTTCTTTTTGGCGCGCTGGTGGCCGGTCTGGCTCACAATTGCCGTGGCGATCGCGCTCGAACTCGCCGTCGGATACATGATCCGTAGTCAATGGGTGTTGAAGTCGTTGTTTCCCAATGGGTTGAGGGATGGAAGATTCAGCGAACCTGAGTGTTACTCACGTTCCATGTCCCGTTTGGGTGGGTGAACCCTTTGGCTTTCTGCGCTTTACCGGGATGTGATCAGGTAAGCCTTCGACGTATTCGCATCGGTTGAGAACCACCGTCTGAGATGGCGGCCACCCCATGCTCCAATACATGTGAGCGCCGAACGGCAGGTAGGTGAAGCGCGATCCTGTCGCCTTGAAGCGCAGCCTCATGCCCGCCTCTCGAACGTAGACCACCGCTACCTCGAACATCTCGACGACCTCGGGCGCATCCTTTTTGCGGTTGACCGAAGTGTACTCATGAGGCCACTGCGGCATCGTCTTGGCGTAAACCCACACCCGCGACTGCACCCAAAGCCCGAACCATCTTTGATCCATTCAGCTCCTCGTTTTCCAGCCAGCCCACAGGTGGCCTTTCAGGCGGTGCGGCAACAACAGGTACAGCTCGGCATCGAGCAGGATCTCGCCGCGCCAATGGCGCATGTTCTCGAGCAGGCCAGACACCCACGGCTCGCCCGTGACGACTAGCTCGCCGCCCAGGCCAAGCTCGACATCGGCGACGTGTCGATCGAGCCAAAAGATCGCCAGCATGTGCCCTCCAAAGGAAAGGCGGGCCGAGTCTCAGGGTGAAACTCGACCCGCCTCCGGGGGCAGCAGGGAGTGTGTGAGGGCTCTGCTGCCCGAAACTGCGGGGCAGGATAGCGTCGGCTCCAACGATGAACCTCTGTGCGAGCGACTGCCGATCCTGCCCCTCCCTCAGCCGGGTACGCGGTCCACCGACAGCCACTACTACGGCCTTGGTGCGAACCATCCCGGCCTCCCCGCTAGTATTGCTCTGGCCTCCCCTCCCTGATCTCGTCCTCGAACTGGAGGGCCAAGACCCCAAGGGCTCCGATCGCCATTCCAATCAGGAGCGCGATCACGGCGACGATGACGGTGATCATCAAGAAGCCTTCCGACCGAACAGGCCCTTACGCTTCGCCGCAGGCTTCTTCTCCTTCGCCGGCTTCTTCGCCTTCACCACCTCAGGCTCGGCGCGATCTTCCTCGCGGGCCTGCTCGACACTGCGAGCGAGCTGATCCTTGACCTCGATCTGGACGCCACCAGCGGCAATGTCAGGCCGCGCAAATGGTTCGACGCCACTCAGGCGACGGTGCCGGTTGACGAAGCCTCTCTGCGCCGGGGCCAGAGTGGCAAACTCCTCGGCGGTCATGGCGAGCGCAATGCTGCCGGTGATGATCGGGTAGCCGAGCTTGTGTGTCTTTGCCTGTTCGAGGGCCATTACTGCGCCCTCCCCAAACCAGGCACGTCGAACGGACGGCCACAGAAAACGAACTGAGCGCCGCTATGATCGGCGATCACTTTGAGCGCGGCGGCGTAGCTGCACGCACTCAGCGCGGAGTTGAACATCGACTCCTGGAGATGCGGCGGGAAGCCCTGCTCGCGCATCCACGCGGTGACGGTGGCAAGCACGGCAAAAATATTGCCCTGGTCGCCATGCAAATCGACGACGAGCGCAGACGTGACTATGATGGAAGAAGCCATATCGAAACCCCTCTTGTTTCGGTTTGGTGAGACCTGGCCGGTGGGTGGTGCAAACACTCACCGGTCGGGCAGCTGCCGATCCGACAGCTAGTAGGAAGCCTGCCACATCCTGTCGGATTTGTCAAACAAAATCAACGTGTTACGGCGTCCGACGACGATACGGCTTCACCCAATTGCCGTCAGGCATGAGCAGCTCGTTCGGAGAGACATTCAAAGCCTTGCACATCAGCAGCAGCGCGGTGACGTTGGGCAAGCAATCACCTCTTTCGTAATTGCCCAGGGCATCACGGCTCAGACCCATGTCCTCAGCAGCGGTGACGTGGCTCGAATAGCGGCGCTTGCGGACAGTGCGAAGATGTTCATTGAACAGACGACGTTTCATAATATTTCCCGTCAATCAAAAGCCCGCGCGTGAGAGCATCGGGGACGCCGTGTGTGATTCACGACGCCCCCGGAGCGCCAGGCGGGGGAAGTACGCTGACCCCGCAGTCGCATCTGAAAGGGTGGCGAGGAGGCCGGGCCAATGACTAGTGAGCGACCACCTCGCCTTGCAGGGAGGGCTGTCACCCCAACCCTCACCGCAATCATCCGTCAACAACATCGCCGTCACTCGGAATACGCACCTGCTTGGCTGCGGTACGAATGCCGTCCTTGGCCTTGCCGATCTCGAAGGCGAGCTGGTCACCCTCACCAAGGGTGCGAGGATCGAGATCGACGCAGTCTGTGACATGGAAAAAAATATCCTCGCCCGGCTTGATGGTGAGGAAGCCCCAGCCCTTGTCCTGGCGGTAGAACTTCAGCGAGCCAATCATCGCAGCGCAGCCCTCATCATCTCGGAGACCTGCAAGTCCTGCTGAGCTTGGCGCACCTCGCCGACAGCTCGGGCCAGGATTTGGTCGGTCTTCCGGCAGGGAAACCTCGCCAACGCATTTCGGTAAAGCTCGAGCCGGTCACGAGCCTGATCCAGGCGTCGTGTGGCGGAGTGGTGATCCGCTTCTACTCGAAGCCTACGGGCTTGTTTGGGTGGAACTTCTTGTGCCCAGGTCGAATAGCTAGACATGGTGACTCCCGTTGCTAGGCACGTCACTTGATGATTCCGAGTTTTAGTTCAGCGAGTTTCTTGGCGTAGATCCCGACCACTTTCGGCACCGCAGGCTCAGGCCGAAACGGCTTGCTCTCCTCGAGCATGAGCCAGCCCTGGACGGCATCGATCACCGACACGGGACCTTCTGGTGAGGCCACCATCACAGGTAGTTCGGGATCGACAACGGTGAGCGGTGCAAGCGCATAGACGATGTTCTTCTGCGCGACATCGCGCAGGTCTTCGGGGATGCGGAGTTTGCGGATCGCGGATTCGACCTCTCGACGGAACAGCACTCTCGTCCAGGTGCGCCTGGTGTCGTCATCCTTGTCGCGGACACGCGCTTCGATACTCTGCTCGGTGTCGATCATCTCGCGCTCAAGCTTCATCAACAGGCGACCGTGCTCGACCTTTACTTCCCGACCGAAGTTGCTCAGCCTGAAGCCATCGCCATCGCGTTCGTAAAACGACGCAAGCTCACCTGGATCGTCGGTGGTGTCGGGCATGAGTTCAGTCATCATTGGACTCCAATTTCTGTCTGGCTGCTTCCGTCTCAAGCTCCTGAGCCTCGGCGAGGATCGCGGCTGGATCTTTCGCCACCGCATCCACCATGCCGAAGAACGAACCTGCGGCACGATCAAACCCCTCCACCGCCGACTTCAACCGCGAGAGCCTTTCGGTCTGCTCTGGGAAATTCTTCCGCTGCCAGGAAGCAATGCGGGCATCGCGCTCAGCCTGACTCAAGCCGCTCACCCACGCAGGCGCACCAGCCAGCGCAGCAACGGTGTCGTTGTCGATCAGCTTTTCTGCCGTGACCTTCAACCGATCCTCTGCCGACATCATCGATAGGCGCTGACGCAGCTCACTATGCATTTGAGCTTCCGCTGCATCCCTCGGCCGCGGTGGCTGTATCTGACCTTCGATCTCGCTGATAGAGACGCGGGCCTGGTGTCTGGCACCGTCGAGTTTGGTGGATAGACTGTCTGCTACTTTCAACGCAGACCGCTTGATTTGTAAGGCTTTCTGCGCCTGGGTGAGGGTTTGATCCGCCTCCAGTTTTGCTGAAAATGTCTGGAGGACGTGAGCTTTGGCGTGAGTATTGGTGATGGTCTCAGCGAGCCTCTCAATCACCTCATCCTTACCCTGACCACCACGCACCTTGGGTAGATGCTTGCTGACAGCGCGAGGATCGAGGGACAGTGGTATGGCGAGCCGCGGCTGCGGTACCGCCGCTTCCTTCACGGGATGGTGAAGGTCAGCACCGCTATGGATGATGCGGATATTCTTGGTCATGTGTTTCGAAGCCTCAATCCAGCCCGCGATGCGCGCGTTACCCCGGCGGTGACTACGCCACCGCTACCCTCGACGAAGTGATGATGAATGACCTCAACATCGACTGAGTCACTGCCATCGTCGGCGACGACTTGGCCTCTCTCGCCTGATTGGAGCTCGACGATGGTGCCGACTGGATACGACAACGGCGGGAACAAGACCTCGACATCGCCATCGGAAACGAGCGCGCTATCCAGGGCACCGGGGACGCCATCTTGCCGACAGATGCGCAAACGCGTGACGCCGTCATGGCCAAGCTCGTGCGCCCACACGACGAAGCGCTTGCCGTTGAAGCGAACTAGGCTGCCGATAGCGGTGGTCATGCCGACCTCCGACGCAGGCAGTCGGGCAGTTTGGGCATGCCATCGTCGTGGTATTCGAGCGGGTAGTCGCCTTGGATCGCCCCCGGGGTGCTGCCATCGGGATTGCTGCCGATGAGAGGATCGATCACTCGCTCGGGGTAGATGTAGGGTTTAAGACCGTCAGAGGAGTCACTGGAAGCGTTTCTAGCCGTGACATGAGGGTTGGAGGTGGTTGACAGGGGTGGGACCGTGTCACGGTGCGCACGCTGTCTACAGGTGTCTCCGCAATAGCGACGACGAAGGTTGGACCCGAGAAGCTCCTCACCGCAAAAAGAGCAGACACGGACCGGAAGATCGAGCACGTCACCTTCACCACGATGCGCTCATCGACGCCGGGCCGATACGGCGGTGAACTGAATCGGTATGAGTCAACGGGCGATGGAATGCAAGTTGCTGGTCGTCCAGCACCGTCCAGCGGTATGAAAAAAGTTTTCTGTGTGAGTGGGTGCGTGGGCATGTCGCCTACTTGGCGTTGGACTACTTGGTTTCCTTGGTGGTGATGGGGGACTTGGTGTCTGCCTTGGTGCTGGCTTTGACCTTCACGGCCTTGGCCCGGATTGCTCGCACCTGAGACTTGTTCGTGCGCGGCGGTGAGTTCTTGCCGAGATTGACAGCGGCGATCTCAATGTTGATGCGGTCTTTTTCGCCGAAGATAAAGCGTCGAAGCGCAGTCGACACCAGATTGGTGACACTTTCCCCGCGATCCTCGGCGATCTCTTTTAGCGCCCGAAGCTCCTTGGGATGGAGCTCGATCTTAACGATGGTCGTTTGGTCGCGTTCGTTCATCGGTAGTCCTTTCAAAAGCCCCGCACGGGCAAGTCTTCGATCTCGCTTTCGGGAATGTAGTTGGCGGCTCCCACTAGCAGCGCGGGAAGGCCGTTGATGGTCTCCTGCCTGTCGTAAATCTCGCCGTTCCGTCTGAAGTACCGCTTCTTGCCGGCATTGGGATTGTGCTGCTTCTGATAGCCCTGGTGATCGAGACACCATTTGCGCCACGCCTCATCCCAATTCGCAAACTTGCTGCCTTTGGCTCGGTGATGAGCCTTAAAGCGAGCGAACTGATCTTTTGCCATGATGGGGTTGATCCCGATCTCCGCAGCTATCTCGATCTGTTTCTTGGCGATCTTCGCGTCAGCGGAAATGAGAGTGGAGCGCGAACGCGCTCTCTCACTGGGTGTTTCACTGGGTGATTCACCAGGGTAATTGCGAGTATCGCTGGCGATACGGTTTTGTGCGCCTGGCGATACGGTTTCAGATCGCTGGCGATACGGTTTCTCACTTGAAAGGGTATCGCTGATGATACCGTTTCCATCACTAAAGGGTATCGCTGGCGATATGGTTAGATCGAAGAGATATTCATTGCGACGGTTGCGACCGCCAGTGTTCTTCTCGAACTCGACGTGACCAAAGGCCTTCATCCTCGACACAGCGCGCTTTGCCGTGTTCTCGGTGACACCAGCCTTCTCCGCCAGCTGCGGATAGCTCGGGAAGCACCTGCCGGTTTGGGTGTTGTGAAAGTAGAGAAGGAGGGTGGCTCCAATCACACGCTCGGCATGGGTGAGGCGCAGGTCGGTGACAATGGCGGCGCCACGCTTCACCTTAACTACCAGCGACCCGTCTTTTTTTGCCATCTCTCGTCTCCATCCTGCTTGACCTGGGAGGCGAGAAGGGCTAGGTGTTGCTTGCTCATCACACTTTCCTAGCTGTCTACATCTCTCCAGAACCTTAAAAGGGCGGCCTTTCACAAGGGTCGCCCTTCTCCTTCTATGCCTGCATCGATAAATTTACAACACGACTGGTGCGGGAAAAACTCAGTCGTGTTGGTGAGCTAAGACGTGGTTATATTTGCCGAATGGTGCTGGACTCCTTGGCTATGTTGAGCTGGCGGTGGAGGGATGGTCCGCTATGGCGGCCTCGTTCATCAGCTTCTCGGCGCCGGAGCCGCGCACCGTTGGCAAGCCCTGCTTGAGCAGCTCCTTGTTGAGAGCCGTGACCGGGATGCGGCTCCAGGCGTGCGCCTCCATCACAATGCGGGCGACCTCAACTTGTCGTTTGCGAATGTCGAGGTGTTCGGGCTTGGCGATGCGAGCCATCACGCCACCTCACGAGTGGCGACGCGCCGTTCGATCCAGGCCTGAACTTCGTGCTCCAGCCAGGCGGTGGCGTGCTTGCCAATCTTCACTGGGCGGGGGAAATCTTCGCGGGCGTAGATGCTCGACCGGGAGATGCCGGTCAGATGTTTCACCTCATCCAGGCGGATGAAGCGACGAACCTTCACGTCATTCATGATGATGTCCTTCTGTTCCAATTGGACCCAGGAGGACAGGAGCGGACCCGTACTGCAACCGTGACGGGGGCTGTGTCCACGACGACGCGCGACATGCCCTCGGCGGGAAATCAGATCTCGGGATAAACTGCGTCATCCACAGCCTCCCGATATTCACAGCCGGGGCGCTTGACTCCACCTCCCCTACCCTAGTTTCATGGTTTGTTCTGCGGTGATTCTCACAGGCCATTGGGGCTTTGTGCACACGCGCGGAGCGGGAAGGAGACCAATATTGGATTGGAGAGAGGTGAAGGCGCTCGCCGACGACGACGTGCGGGTGCGCAATATGGCGAAGATCCTGCTGGCCACGCCGGGCCTAACCGAGAAGCAGCACGATTTCCTCAGCGACATGGCGCGGTTCAAGGGCTCGATCTCGACCAGGCAGGGCGAGACCCTGCTCGGCATCCGCGACGACCTGCAGGAGATGAGCACCATCTACGGGTTCGACGTCGGCAGCCTGACCCGCAAGTGCTGGCTTGGTCGCGCCGATCTCAGCGAGGAGGACGAGGAGTGGATCGAGAAGCTCAGGGGCAGGACCACGATCAGGTGGAAAAATCGCGGTCGCCTGCTGCGCATAGCTCGGCAGCTCGAGCTGATCAATTAGTCCATGATGGAGGCGATGATGACGAAGCTGAACGAGGCTGGGGTGAAGGCGGCGATAGAAGCTTTGGACCGGCTTAGCCAAGAACATGCAGAGACGGCTGTGACGACGACCAAAAAATCTGAAGGCAATTACGAAATTACTCTCAATGCCTTGTCAAACGAGAAGGTCGTGGAGACTGTCGTGCAAGCCTATCTGGCGGCGTCTGGGACCACGCCCGGATCGCCGTGATGGTGGCTGTCGTGTCCGTTGCCTGATGGCTGATCCTGGGCAGTTGTTGGAGATATGGACGGTTTAGGCACGTTCCTGTGTACGGATTGGGATGACTTGGCCTGTGGCACCAGTGCCTTGGCAATGACTGGCCCAGGCCAGCATCAACAGCCGGCGCTTCTCCAAAGCATCTAGCCTGCGATAGCTGGCTTCTGTCTTGTCGCTGATCGCATGACCGAGCGCGGCCTCAACCACATCGCGTTGGAACGAGGTGGTGTCCCTGGCCCAATCGCTAAACGAGGAGCGAAACCCATGGACCGTCGAGATCGGATCAAACTCACGCAGCACATTGCGCATGGTGGTGGGCGACATCGGCCTGGTTGGGGTGAGGGTGAAGATGAAATCCTCCGCCACCGGCCGACCTGACCGCGGCAATGAGCGCAGGATCTCAACGGCGCGATCGACCAAGGGCACACGAAGCTGACGCAGGCGCTTGGTACGAGCCGCGGGGATGCACCACACACGCTCATCGAAATCAATCTCACCCCATCGGGCACCAAAGGTCTCATTGCTGCGAACGGCGGTGAGGATCGTGAACTCCAAAGCCTTGGCGTTGACGTCAGTGCGCTCACGCAGGCGGGACATGAGCTGCGGCATCATGCGGTAGTCGAGGGCGGCCAGATGCTTCTTCTCAGGCGATGACGTGAACATCGTCGAAAGATGATTTCTCCATCGCGCTGGATTATCACCTTGCCGATAACCGCTGGCGGTCGCCCATCCCAACACAGCCTCGACGCGGCCCCGCAGACGCATCGCGGTGACCGGCGTTTCGTCGAACAGCGGTCTCAACAGACGCAGGACTGCTGGCGTATCGACCTGATCCACAGGCAGATGACCGAGAACGCGATTGGCGGTCTCGATGCTGCCCTTCCATTGCTGCCGATGTTTATCGTTGCGGAAGACCTTGAGCTTCACCGACATGTAATCCGCCGCGCATTCGGCGAAGGTCAACATCTTCGCCGCCTCGAGCTTCATCCGCCTCTTTTCGCTAAGAGGATCGACGCCATCAGCGATCTGTTGGCGCGCTCGGCGCGCACGTTCTCTAGCTTCAGCAAGAGAGAAGTCCTTGATGGAGCCAAGGCCGAGCCGATGCTCTTTGCCATGCATGGCGTATCTCAGCAGCCAGCTCTTGGTGCCGGTTTTACTCACCTGCAATTCGAGCCCGGCACCATCAGCGTAGCGCCCCGGCTCCTTCAAAGTCTCGACGAGGCGAGCTGTCAGCTTTTTAATTCGTCTCACGTATTGACTCCCGTTGCGAGCATGGACCTGACCGGAATCCACCGGAACACGCTGGACGACGGCGTGGTGGATTTGTCAAGTAGTCCAATGAGTTGCTGGACGTGCCTGGACGTGTTGAGACGTGATTATTTCAGTTACATGATCCGCGACAACCTCACCCTCAACGTACTGATGCTGCTGTGGCCGGTTCAGTCCATCCTCGACTGGCAGGCGGGAAGGTGAAACCGCCCTCATGCTGAGGAGCGCCCGAAGGGCGCGTCTCGAAGCATTGGCCTCATCCTTCGAGACGGCGCCGACGCGCCTCCTCGGGATGAGGGCTTGTTTGCTAGAGCGGGATGCGGATGCCGAACACCATGATCAGCATCAGCCAGACGAAGGCCAAGACCGTCGGATAGAAGGTGATGCCGAAACCGAAGGCACGCAAATACGGGTTCCGGTGATAGCCGATCCAGAACAGGATGCGCCCCATCACGAACAACATGGTGAGCAGGGGCAGCGAGCGGGCCTCCTCGGGCGGGCAGTACATGGCAAGACCGGCATTGGCCACGAAATAGGCGGTGAACTGCTCGAAGGTGTTGAGGATGAACCTGTTGTTGATGTCCACGGCCGAGTTCGGCTTGGGCGTCTGCCCGACAAACATGCTGGGGTTGAGCCGCTGCGCCGCGACGATGCAGATGCCGATCACGCCGGGCAGGAGGGCGAACACCGCGTCCTTGAGCACGAGCGCGATGCGATCGGCGATGCCCCAATCGGCCGGCTGCCAGTGCCAGACGAGCTTCATCCCCAGGAAGAAGGTGAGCGAGAAGATCCAGTTCGCCACCAGCACGATGATGAAAGGTCGCTGCCGCGCGGTGAAGCCGAAGGTCTTCGCGGGGACGTGGCGCCGGGCGCTGGTGCGGCGTTTTGGACTGTGGCGCTGTTCGACGGTGCGCTGCATCGCTGTCCCTGGTTAGGGTAGGGGTGGGTCGGCCCGCTGAGCCTGACCTACAGATCGTGAAGATCGGGTTGCCAGCTCTTAGGGCCGAGCGCCGTTCTCTCTAAGGCATAGTTCGCACCTGCACAATTCGCAAAGCGCGCCCTGTGGGCGAGTAGAACAAAACGTGTACAAAATTACGCGGGCGTCTTATTGTGGAGCGGCGCCACCTTTTCTAGCGAGAGGCGCCCGGCAAGCGGTAGAGTTCGCTCACGGTTAACAGGGGCTGCGCAACAGCGGAGGTCGCCACATGGCGGGATCAGTCAACAAAGTCATCTTGGTGGGCAACCTCGGAGCCGATCCGGAGGTTCGCCATACGCAGGACGGCCGCCCCATCGTGAATTTGCGCGTGGCCACCAGCGAGAACTGGCGCGACAAGGCGACCGGCGAGCGCCGCGAGCGCACCGAATGGCACCGCGTCGTCATCTTCAACGAGAACCTGGCGAAGATTGCCGAGCAATATTTGAAGAAGGGCTCGAAGGTCTATCTCGAGGGTCAGTTGCAAACGCGGAAATGGCAGGACCAATCCGGCCAGGACCGCTATTCGACCGAGGTGGTGCTACAGCAATTTCGCGGCGAGCTGACCTTGCTCGACAGCAAGCAAGGGGCAGGCGGTGGAGACCGCGAGCCTGCCGGCGCCTCGGCAGGGGACTTCGGCCGCTCAGGTCCGCTCGGCGGCGGTGGCGGACGCTCCTTCGACAAGGAGCTCGACGACGAGATCCCGTTTTAGAACCAACGAAGCCCGGCGACCTTTCGGCCACCGGGCTTCCGAGGCACTATGATCATCAGCCTTTAGCTAGTAGGTGCTGGAGTCGCCCTCGCGATCGGTCTTGGCCGAGCCCTCCACCACCGGCTTCTGACCGAGCAATTTGTAGCTCGGCGCCGAGGCAAGCACGTCCTTGCTGATGTTCAGCACGACCTTCACGGTGTTGTTGTCGTCACTCGTCAGTTTGAGGTCCTCGAAGCGCACGGCGACGTCCTTTTCGCCGATGCCGAGGAAGCCGCCGACGCCGATCAAGGCGGCGACGATCTTGCCGCTACGGTCGGTCACGAGATCGTTGACGTCGCCGATGGCCTCGTCCTGACTGTTGACCGCGGGCTTGCCGATGATCTTGCTCGCGAGCAGATCGTCGGACTTCTGTTCCGTCAGGAACTGCGCCGTCTGCTCCGAGCCGCTCGATGGCGGGCTCATCGCCTCAGTCGACGTCGGCGTGCCAGCGAAAAGCCCGGCAACCTTTGCGGCAACCGGGCTTGCGAGCGGCAGCGCTAATAGGCGTGGGTCTTGTCGTCGTGGCCGCTCTTGTTGGCGCCTTCCACGATCTCCTGATCATCGAGCGACTGGTAGTCCGGCGCCGCCGTCAACGCCTCCTTGTCGATGTCCACCTCGATCCTGACATCGTTGTTCGTGTCGCGCGTGAACTTCAGATCCTCGAAGGGTATCGCCACGTCCTTCTCGCCGATACCGAGGAAGCCGCCGACGCCGATCACTGCCGCAATGGCCTTGCCGCTCTTGTCGGTCACGAGATCGTTGACATCCCCAATCGTCTCGTTTGCGGCATTCACCGCCGATCTGCCGAGCACGTCGGTAACCAGCAGCTCGTCACGCATCTGGCGCGAGATAAAATGCAGCTTCAGATCGTTTGTCCCCGAGGACTGGCCTGTCGGAGTGAGCGAGGCGGAAGCGGTTGCCGGGGATTCCGATGGAGCCTGGACCTGGGCCGGCCCTTGCAAAATCTCGTTGGGGGTCGCATGCGTCTCAGCCAGGGCCGGGGCAAGGCTCAAGAGGAGGGCAGCGGCGGTTATTGCCATTTGATGTTTCACTTGTACCCTCCTTCGCCGTTTCAATGTTGTTTGATCGGTTTCGCTCGAGCCAAGAGCGAGCCTTCACAGGCTGGCGGAACGGCGTCGAGCCTCGCTCGACCGCTCCACAGATTCGCTCCCGATGGTGTCAATCCGAAGGCTGACGGCGAGCGCCGCAAAGCGAGCGCTGGAGGTCCTCGAATCGACCTGCAAGAGTCTGTATTTATTCATTAAAATAGCCCGCTACAGAAGCGCGCGGATGGTTGCGCGAAGCCCTGAAAATCAGCTATAGAAAAGTGCCTTCTCCGTACGCTCTCAGTGCTCGGAAGGCCGTGCGCATGCGCAAGCGGCCACGACTGATTATTTCGTCAACCACCTTTCAACGGACACCACCCGGCCTTGGCCGACAACGATCAACCTCCCGGATCGGGCGCGCCGAGCCCGTCTGATATTCGGCCGATCTCGATCATCGATGAGATGAAGCGGTCGTATCTCGATTACGCCATGAGCGTGATCGTGGCCCGCGCGCTGCCCGATGTGCGCGACGGTCTGAAGCCCGTGCATCGCCGCATCCTCTATTCGATGCACGAGAACAACTACACGCCCGACCGCGCCTACAACAAATCGGCGCGCGTCACCGGCGACACCATGGGCAAGTACCACCCCCACGGCAACCAGGCGATCTACGACGCGCTGGTGCGCATGGCGCAGGACTTCTCCATGCGCGTGCCGCTGATCGACGGGCAGGGCAATTTCGGCTCGGTCGACGGCGATCCGCCCGCGGCCGAGCGTTACACCGAGGTGCGGCTCGCGCGCCCCGCCATGACCCTGCTCGACGATCTTGCCAACGAGACGGTCGACTTCCAGGCGAATTATGACGGCCGCGAGCAAGAGCCGGTGGTGCTGCCGGCCAAGTTCCCGAACCTTCTAGTCAATGGCGCGGGCGGCATCGCCGTCGGCATGGCGACCAACATCCCGCCGCACAATCTCGGCGAGGTGATTGACGCCTGCATCGCCTATCTCGACAATCCGGCGCTCTCGATCGAGGAGCTGATCGAGATCGTGCCGGGTCCGGACTTTCCCACCGGCGCCCTGATCCTCGGCAGGGCCGGCATCCGCTCCGCCTATCACAAGGGCCGCGGCTCGATCCTGATGCGCGGCCGCGTGGCCACCGAGATTTTGCGCAAGGAACGCGAGGCGCTGGTCATCACCGAGATTCCCTATCAGGTGAACAAGGCGGCGATGGTTGAGAAGATCGCCGAGCTCGTGCGCGAGAAGAAAATCGAAGGCATCTCCGACATCCGCGACGAGTCGAGCCGCGATGGCATGCGCGTGGTGATTGAGCTGAAGCGCGACGCCATGGCCGATGTGGTGCTGAACCAGCTCTACAGGTTCTCGCCGCTGCAATCGACCTTCGGCGCCAATGTGGTGGCGCTGATCGGCGGCCGGCCAGAGCAGCTCAACCTCAAGGATCTGATCCGCGCCTTCACCGATTTCCGCGAGGAGGTGATCGGCAAGCGCATCAAGTTCCTGCTGCGCAAGGCGCGCGATAGGGCCCATGTGCTGGTCGGTCTCGCCATCGCCGTCGCCAATATCGACGAGGTCATCGCCCTGATCCGGAAAGCGCCGGACCCGGCGTCCGCGCGTGAGCAGTTGATGGCCAAGGATTGGCCGGCCAAGGACGTCGTGCCCCTGGTCGAGCTCGTCGCCGACCCGCGTCACAAGGTGTCGGCGCAAGGGACCTATCGGCTCTCCGAGGATCAGGCCCGCGCCATTCTCGACTTGAGGCTCCAGCGGCTCACCGCGCTCGGCCGCGACGAGATCGGCGATGAGCTGGCGAAGCTCGGCGGCGAGATCACCGACTATCTCGCCATCCTGCGCTCGCGCGCGCGCATCATCGCCATCGTCAAGGACGAGCTCGACGCCATCAAGGCTCAGTTCGGCACGCCGCGGCGCACCGAGATCCTCGAAATGGACGCCGAGGTGGAAGACGAGGACTTGATCCAGCGCGAGGACATGGTCGTCACCGTCAGCCACAAGGGCTACATCAAGCGCGTGCCGCTCTCCGCCTATCGGGCGCAACGCCGCGGCGGCAAAGGCCGCGCCGGCATGGCCACCCGCGAAGAGGATTTCGTCACCCGCATCTTCATCGCCAATACCCATACGCCGGTGCTGTTCTTCTCCTCGCGCGGCATGGCCTACAAGATGAAGGTGTGGCGTTTGCCCATCGCGGCGCCTCAGGCGCGGGGCAAGGCGCTGATCAATCTGCTCCCGCTCGCGAAGGACGAGAACATCACCACCATCCTGCCACTGCCCGAGGACGAGGCAAGCTGGGCCAAGCTCGACGTGATGTTCGCCACCAACGGCGGCACCGTCCGGCGCAACAAGCTCTCCGACTTCATCGAGGTGAGGCAGAACGGCAAGATCGCCATGAAGCTCGAGGAGGGCGACCGCATCGTCGGCGTGGCGGTCTGCAGCGAGCGCAACGACGTGCTGCTCACCACCGCGGAAGGACAGGCCATCCGCTTCCCCGTCACCGACGTGCGCGTGTTCAAGGGCCGCGAATCCGCTGGCGTCCGCGGCATCAAGCTCGAAGGCAAGGACCAGGTCATCTCCATGGCCATCCTCGCCCATATCGAGGCGGCGCCTCCGGAGCGCGTGACCTATGTGCGCCAGGCGAACATGATGCGCCGCGGCGGCGCCGAACAGGAGCAAGAGGTTGAGAGCGAAGGCAACGGCCAGGAGGTGGTGCTGTCGCCGGAGCGCTACGCCGAGCTCAGCGCGCATGAGGAGTTCGTGCTGACCGTGTCGGAGAACGGCTACGGCAAACGCACCAGCGCCTACGAGTACCGCATCTCGGGCCGCGGCGGCAAAGGCATCATCGCCATGACCGTGAACCAGCGGAACGGCAAGTTGATCGGCTCCTTCCCGGCCGAGGAGGGCGACCAGATCATGCTGGTCACCGACCGCGGCCAGCTGATCCGCATTCCGGTGGAAGGCATCAGCGTCATGGGCCGCTCGACGCAAGGGGTGATCGTGTTCGACACCGCGGAAGATGAGCGCGTGGTTTCGGTCGAGCACATCCCCGATGTCGAGAACGGCAATGGGGACGAAGAACACGCCGGCGAAGGGCCGCTTGACGAAGGGCCAGAGGACGAAGGCCCTGACGACGATAGATCGAGCGAAGAGGGTTAATCCGCGTCTTCGCCATAACGGTGGCCCTTGCGGGCGCCATGACCGCGCGGCTAGAAGGTGCCGATGACCCGCACTGGCTTCTATCCCGGCAGCTTCGATCCCGTGACCTTCGGCCATATCGATATCGCCAGGCGCGCGACGAAGCTCGTCGATCGCCTGGTGGTCGCCGTCGGCACTCATCATGACAAGCACGCTTTGTTCAGCGCCAAGGAACGGCTCGCCATGGTGGTTGACGCGCTCCGTCCCCTGGCCGACGAGACGGGGGCCGGATTCGACGTGACCAGCTTCGACGCGCTGACCGTGACCGCTGCACGCGAGGCCGGGGCCGGCGTCATCATTCGCGGCCTGCGCGACGCCGGCGATTTCGACTACGAGATGCAGATGGCCGGAATGAACGCCGCCATGATGGCGGACATCGAGACGGTGTTTCTGGCCTCTTCGCCGGAAACCCGCTACATCGCTGCCAGCTTCGTCCGCCAGATTGCCGCCATGGGCGGCGATGTCACCGCCTTCGTCCCGGCCAAAGTGGCTGAAAGCCTGAAGAGGAAGTTCCCAGCATGATGTTCACTCGTCTGTTTGCAGTTGCCGCGGTTCTTGCCGCTGTCGCCTGTGCTACGCCGCGCCCGAGCTTTGCCGCCGATCCGCTCGACAATGTCCTGCTGCTTGACCTCAAGGACGGCCGCGTCACCATCCTGCTTCGTCCCGATCTCGCGCCGAAGCATGTCGAGCGGGTGAAGAAGCTGACCCGCGAGGGCTTCTACGACGGGATCGTGTTCCATCGCGTCATTCCCGGCTTCATGGCGCAGACCGGCGACCCGACCGGTACCGGCACCGGCGGATCGCAATATCCCGACCTTCCGGCTGAATTCACCAACAAGGCGACCTTTGAGCGCGGCACGGTCGGCGCGGCGCGGTCGAACGACCCTAACAGCGCCAACAGCCAGTTCTTCATCGATCTCGATGCGGCTCCCTTCCTCAACGGCAAGTACACGATCTGGGGCCAGGTGATCGGCGGCCAGGACGCCGTCGACAAGATCAAGCCTGGCGAGCCTCCGTCCAATCCCGACAAGATCGTCAAGATGCAGATCGCCGCCGACGCCGACGATGCATCGAAACAGGCAGCGGCCAAGGCGCTACAGGCCCAGCAATAGGAGGTCCGAAATGGCGGCAACAGCAGAGGATACCCTGATCATCGAGACGACGCGCGGGCCGGTCACCGTCGAGCTCAGGCCGGACCTCGCGCCGAACCACGTGGCGCGCATCAAGGAGCTTGCGCGTCAGGGCTTCTATGACGGCGTGGTGTTCCACCGCGTCATCGACGGCTTCATGGCGCAGACCGGCGATCCCACCGGCACCGGGCGCGGCGGGTCAGGCCAGAAGCTCCGCGCCGAATTCTCGAAGGAGCCGCACACGCGCGGCGTCGTGTCCATGGCGCGGGCGCAGTCGCCAGACTCCGCCGACAGCCAGTTCTTCATCTGCTTCGACGACGCGAACTTCCTCGACGGCCAGTACACGGTTTGGGGGCGTGTCAGCCAAGGCATGGAGAATGTCGACATGATCACGCGCGGCGAGCCTCCGGCCAAGCCCGACCAGATCGTTTCCATGCGGGTCGCCGCCGACGCGGGCTGACATGATCAATTCGCCATTGCCGGGCTTGACCCGCCTACGCGGGCCGAAGCATCTTGACAGGACTTCTCAGCTATCGCTTCGGTGGGCGAAGGCCCGGCAATCCATTCCAATTGCCCTTCCACTTGCTGAGCCGCAACGGCATGGATGCCCGGATCAAGTCCGGGCATGACGTGCTGATATGCGCGTCGACGACTTCGATTACTCGCTGCCGGAGGAGCTGATCGCGCTCAGGCCGGTGAACCCGCGCGACGCGGCGCGGCTTCTGGTGGTCGAGCCCGGCGCCGATCCGCCTTTCACCGATCGTATGATCGCCGAACTGCCGTCGCTGCTAATCCCCGGCGACGCGCTCGTGTTCAATGACACCAAGGTCATCCCCGCCGAGCTGAAAGGAACGCGCGAGCGCGACGGCATCTCGGCACAAATCTCGGTGACGCTCACCGGGCGGCTCGATGCCAACCGCTGGACGGCGCTCGCCCGCCCCGCGAAACGCTTGAAGGCCGGCGACCGCATACTGTTCGGCGAGGGGGAGGGCGTGTGCCTGCTCGGCATGCTCGCCGCGACGGTTGAGGAGCGCGGGCCCGAGGGCGAGGTCACGCTTGCCTTCGATTTCAGCGATGCAAGCCTTGATGAGGCCATCAAGCATCTGGGGGCCATGCCGCTTCCGCCCTACATCGCCTCGCGCCGGCCGCCGGACGAAGAGGACCGCACCGACTACCAGACAATTTTTGCGCGCGAGGAGGGTGCGGTGGCGGCGCCTACAGCAGGCTTGCATTTCACCGGCGCGTTGATGGACGCGCTTCGCGCGCGCGGCGTCTCGCTGCATTTCGTTACGCTGCATGTCGGCCCAGGCACCTTCCTGCCGGTGCGCAGCGCCGACACCGGCGGGCATGTGATGCACGAGGAGACCGGTACCGTCTCCGCCGGCACCGCAAACGCGCTCAACGCCGTAAAGGCGAGGGGAGGGAGGATCGTTGCCGTGGGCACCACGTCACTCAGGCTGCTCGAAAGCGCCAGCGATGCGAACGGCAAGCTTGCACCTTTCTTCGGCGCGACCAATCTTTTCATCACGCCGGGCTATCGCTTCCGCTTCGCCGATCGGCTGGTGACCAACTTCCACCTGCCGCGCTCGACCCTGTTCATGCTGGTCGCGGCCTTCTCGGGACTCGACCTCATGCAGTGCGCCTATGCCCATGCCGTCGCCGAGCGTTACCGCTTCTACTCTTACGGCGATGCCTGTCTCCTGAGCCCTGCGCCCGCGGTGGAGGATGAAAACAAAGGCAGGGTCGTTTCGCCTTTCCGCATGAGGAGCAAGCCGCCGGCTTAGGTATGATTGAGCCAAATGCAGCGTGATGTGACAAAGCAATTTGCCTTCACCTTGAAGGCGCGGGACAGCAGCGCGCGTCTCGGCGAGATCGCCACGCCCCGCGGGGCCATCCGCACGCCTGCATTCATGCCGGTCGGCACCGCCGCCACGGTGAAAGCCATGCTGCCAGAGACGGTGCGCGCCACGGGCGCCGACATCATCCTCGCCAACACCTATCATCTGATGTTGCGGCCGGGCGCCGAGCGCATCGCCAGGCTTGGGGGCTTGCACCGCTTCATGGGCTGGGATGGGCCGATCCTCACCGATTCAGGCGGCTATCAAGTCATGTCGCTATCGAAGCTCCGGCGCATCGAGGAGCATGGCGTGACCTTCCAGTCGCATATCGACGGCGCCACGCATCTGCTCACGCCTGAGCGGGCCATCGAGGTGCAATGCCTGCTCGGCGCCGACATTCGGATGGTGCTCGACGAATGCACGCCGTTTCCGGCGACAAGGGACGAAGCGAAGTCGTCCATGGAGCTGTCGATGCGCTGGGCCGAGCGCTCGAAGGAAGCGTCTCAAGGCATGGCCGTGCCCGGCCAAGCGCTGTTCGGCATCGTGCAGGGTAGCATCTATCCCGATCTGCGCGGGAAGAGCGCCGAGGCGCTGAAAAGCATCGGCTTCGACGGCTATGCCATCGGCGGATTGGCCGTGGGCGAGGGGCAGGAGGCCATGCTCGACACCGTGGCGGTGACGGCGTCAGTCCTGCCCGAGGACCGGCCGCGCTATCTCATGGGCGTGGGCACGCCACAGGATCTGCTCGAGGCCATCGCCCGCGGCATCGACATGTTCGACTGCGTGATGCCGACGCGCTCGGGCCGTCACTGCCAGGCCTTCACCTGGGGCGGAAAGCTCAATCTGCGCAATGCGCGCTATGCCGACGACCCGAGCCCGCTCGATGCTGAAAGCGCGTGCCCGGCGGCGCAATACTCCCGCGCCTATCTGCATCATCTGATGAAGTGTGGCGAGACGCTTGGGCCCATGCTGCTCTCCTGGGCGAACGTCCAGTTCTATCAGGAGCTGATGGCCGGCGCGCGCGAGGCCATCGCCCGCGGCAACTTTGCTGCTTACGCCGAAGACGTGAGCCGCCGCTACCGCGCATCGAATGGCGGAGAAGAGGAGTAACGATCCTTGGCTGTCGGTGGCCGCCCAGGGAGCGAGGCTACGCCGGCGATGGGTGGGCCAACGGATGAAGGCATCTTCCGGCGGCTGTGGCGTGGACGGCTGCCGTTATGGGATGCGTTCTGGACCTACTACGTTCTCGGACAGGTCCTTGCCTACTTCATAGGAACCTGCATCGCCGCAGAAAGTAGTCCTTTGTTTGCCGAAGAACACGCCGTGCTCCCGATGATCCTTTTCGGCATGATAGCCCCCATTCCCTATCAGGTGATCGCGGGTGTGGCCGTTTGGCGGAGTGCATCCGGGCGTGGCGTGCTCGGCCTGCTTGCAAGGCTCATCGTCGTCGTCCAATTGGCCGCCATGATCTTTGTCTTTGGCGGACTCGTTTACGCTGCCGTTCAAGGCCAGTTCTCCGTTTAAGAGCGCGGCCCCGCTACTGCGTGGCGATGTCGGAGGCG
Source organism: Methyloceanibacter sp. (assembly GCF_050728395.1). Taxonomy (GTDB): domain Bacteria; phylum Pseudomonadota; class Alphaproteobacteria; order Rhizobiales; family Methyloligellaceae; genus Methyloceanibacter. Next base: position 36,948 of record NZ_JBOHJB010000003.1, on the reverse strand, counting down.
GGGCCAACGACCTTCGCGCCCAGCACCTTGCGCTCGCGGGCGAAGAGATAGAGGCCCGAGAGGATGACGATCGCAGCACCGCTCAGCGTCCACGCCGTCGGCACTTGCCCGAAAACGAGAAAGCCTGCCGCCGACATCCAGATCAGCCCGAGATAGATATACGGCGCGAGCGCCGATGCCGGCGCGATGCGATGCGCAAGGATCAACAGCCAATGTCCGAGCCCGCCCCAGAATCCGAGCGAGGCAAGCAAAAGCCAAACCGTCAAATCTTGCGGCTGCTCCCAGGCGGCAAGCGCGAACGGCATGAGCAAAACGGCCCCCGCGAGAGGGGTGTAGGTCTGCGTCACCGCCGGCGGATCGAAAGCGGCAAGGTAGCGTGTCGACAGATTGTAGAGCGCGTAGCCGAACGTCGCCACGAGCGAGATCAGCATCGCCCAATGCAGCGTGCCGAATCCAGGATGCATCACCAGCAGCACGCCGAGGAAGCCTGCAATGATCGCCACCATGCGATGCCAGCCGACCCATTCGTGCAGCAGCGGCCCGGCAAGGAGCGCGACGAGCAGCGGGGCAAGAAAGAAGATGGTGACCGTCTGATCGAGCTGCAGGTATCGGAGCGAGATGAAATTGAATCCCGTTGTGACGATCATGATCAGGGAGCGCAGCACCTGCATCACGGGCTTTGCCGAGCGCAGCGACGGCCTGAACGCAAACGGCCAGAGCACCGCGGCACTGAACACGATGTGGCCGGCAAAGCGCAACCAGGTGACTTGCAAGACCGGCACGGCCTTCACCGTGACGAGGTATTTGGCCGTGGCGTCGAGCAGGGCGAAGCACACGGTGGCAAGGGCCATCAGCCCGATCGCCTTCAGCCTTTGGCGCGGGTCGGTGATCGGGGCTGAGGGCAGCAGGCGGGGGGTCATGAGCTTTGCGTCTATCTGCACGAGTCCTTGCCAAAAGGCCACCCGCGGCTAAGGTTGCCTTCACATCGAGAGGAGACCAGCATGGCTGATGTTCGTGCCATGTGTGCCATAGGTCAGCGCGGCCAGCTCGGGCTCGGTGGCAGGCTGCCCTGGGAGGGCAACAAAGGGAGGGAGTATGTCGCCGATGTGGCGCGCTTCTTCGACGTGACGCGGGGGCATGTCATCATCGCCGGGCCGCGCACCGTCGCCTCGATCCCGGCCTTCGCCTATGAGGACCGCACGATCTGCGAGATACGCTCGGAAAACCATCCAGCCGATGTGTTGGCGTGGTTTCCGGATCGCGTGGTGTATGTCGGCGGCGGCCCTCCGGTGTGGGAGACCTACGCCCCCCTCATCCGCCATTGGGACATCACCCGGCTTCCGTATGACGGCGATGCGGACCGCTGGTTCGATCCGGCGTGGCTTGTGGCGAGCGAGAAGCCTGAGTGAGGCGGCCTGTCAGGCGAGCGACAGACCGAGCTTCATCACACCGTTGAGAATGAGCGCCAGACCGATCAACGCGGCTGCGAGCAGCATCGCAAGCACGATGGCGATGGTCTTCCAGGGCGTGGCCGAGCTTGGCGTCATGACGGATTGCCGAGTCGCGGCGGCGTCGTTTTCCAGGGACGACCGCTTTTGCCAAGCTCAAAACCGAGATTGAACAGGGTGGTCATGTATTTCGGGTCGAACGCCTCGGTGCTGGTATCGGGGAAATTGCCCGGGATGTAGGCGAGATTGTAGGCGATGCGATTGCGCTGGGCGAATTCGTACATTTGATACAGGTCGCCGATGCCTTGCGTCTTGATGAGGGTGGAGATCGATCGGCCGGCGATGGCGAGCGTGCTCGCCTTCACTGCCTTGTACTCGGGAGCGACCCGCCCGTTGCGGATGATATAGAGGCGGCGTTGCGGGTTGATGCCGAGCTTGGCGTCGATGCCTCCGGCCGAAACCTGGGTGGGAAGCAGGAACACCTGATTGGTGGTGCCGCCGTCGACATGCATCTCCTGCCTGACGCCGCCGTCGGCCCGTACCTGAACATAGACGGGCGGAAACAGGCCGGGGATCGCGGCCGACGCGAGCAGCACATTGCGGAACAGCGCAAGCGCCGAAGGATCGCCGCTCGACGCGATCCGGCCCATGTCCCAGATCACCGGTCGCTGCGCATCGAGATTGGTCGTGCCGATCAGCAATCGCCGCCCCCTTGCATGCTCGCGGGCGACCTCCGTCAAGAATTCCGCTGTGACGTAATGGGCGATGACCCCGGCAAGCGGCTCATTGCTGGCGAGCGCATCGCCGCCGAGCAGGCCGCGGACGGGATGCTTCGTCAGCAGCTGGTCCGTGGAATAATTGGTATAAACGTCCTTGAGCGCCGGGTCATAACGCGGCCCGAGAAATGCAAACGGCGCGGTGAGCGCACCGGTGCTGACGCCAGTCACGATATCGAATTCCGGCCGGTTGCCGCGGGCGGTCCAACCGACGAGCAGGCCCGCGCCGAAGGCGCCGTCGGAACCACCGCCTGAAATCGCGAGGAGACTGATCTGCGGCCGTCCGCCGGCCTTCAACAGAGCTGGCCTGGCCGATCTGACCTGTGCCCATTTCTCCGCGGAGAGCGCCGCCATGTTGTCGGGCGCACGGTCGCCCCAATAGCGGACCTGAACGTTGCCGATGACGGAGACCTTGTCTTCAAACTCCGGCGTGACCGGGTCGCGCGGCATCGCAGACGCGCAGCCGGCGAGACTCAGTCCCACCGCGCCGTACCAGATGAGACGACATATCCCCCGCACGCGCACCAAGATCCCTCATCGTTTGGGCACGTAAAACAACCGGTTAGTCTACCTTGAATCAGGCGGCTTTGCGGCGCTCCAAATGGCTCAACCTATGGTAGTCATGCCCCCTCGGCTGCCTCAAGGCTGTGCGTCGACCTTGGTCCACTTTGCGTCCGGATCGAAGGTCTCGATCTTGCGCGCGATCTTCTCGGTGCGCTCGCCGAGATCCCTCTGAAACACCGTGCCGTCCTGATTGACTATGAAGGTCATGATGCCGGAATTGCCGTACTCGGCGGGGTAGGCAAGCAGCGCGAAGCCGCCGATCATCTTGCCGTTGACCACGTAGTCGTAGGCGCCGCCAGTCGCGCTCGCGCCCTGACGCTTCAGGATGCGATAGAAATAGCCGTGATAGGGGATCGGCTTCTGTCCCACCTTGTAGCCCTCGGCGGAGGCTTGCGCGGCGAGGTCGCCCAACGGGCTCGGCTCCTCACCATCGGCGGTCGGCCAATAAAGCCCATCCTTCTTGCCCGGGCTGCTCACAATGTGCTGCGCATAGACATGCGGGCCGAGGCCATCCGGGTTGAGCGAGGCATATTCGTTCTGCGCCTGAACGTAGGCGAGGCTGACCTGAATGGCGGAAAGCTCGTCACGGCCGATGCGGCGGCGAAGGATCTCGTCGAGGCCAGCCTTGGTGTCGAAGCTCCAGCCGTCATGCTTGCGCACGATCGGAATCGGGAAGGGCCAGTCGTCGTCGCCGATGACCAGTGTCGCGCTGTCGTCGCCGTCCTGGGTGATGCTGTGCTTGGTGTCGTAGGCTGTGACGAACTTGTCGCGAACCGCACGATCGGCCACCGGATCGCCGGAGCTGACGATCTGTTGTCCCTTCGGCCCCAGCACCTTGAAGAGGTCTTTCTTGTCTTGCGCCTTGGCGGCATCGACCAGCGCCGTGACCGCGTCTTGGGTAGTGTTGAAGCGCTCCTGCGCCTTGACGGGAGCAGTGCAGGCAAGAAGCGCCATACTGAGAATGACCAAGCCTAGTCTCTGCATTGTCGGCCCCACGGTCCTACCGTTCGCGCGCTAGCCATTCATTCCAGGTCATGAATTTGACCCCGATCCGATCATAGTCGACCCTCAAATACCCATCGCTGCCGCGCCAAACTGCGTCGGGTTCAATTCTCTGCACCTCCTGCGCCATGACGCCAACATAGGCGGTGCGATCGCTGCCTTTGTAGTGGAAGCGATAAAGCGCGAGACCGTTGCCGAGCCGCGCCAGCGGTACGATGTCTTCCTTGAGGCGGATGTCTGAACGACGCCCGCCGCCACGTCCGCCGCCGCCGCCGCGGCCGCCGCCACCGCCGCGATGACCGCCGCCACCCATCTGACGTCCGCCGCCGCCGCCGCCCACGCGTTGGCCACCGCCGCCTCGATTGATATTTGGCCCGCCGCCGCCCCCCTTGGGCCTTGACATCTCTCGGGGACTCCGATCGCCGAGGCTTGCCTTCCCCTGCTTTGAATAGTCACGCGCCTTGGCGCCGTCGCTCGCGTCGAAGGCATTGGGCTTCGCCTTGCCTTTGTCGGGCCTGCCGAGATCCGCCTTGCCGGGCCCACCCTTATCCTTGCCGAGGTCAGGCCGCTTGCCATCGCCGGGACCTTTGCCGAGGTCCGGTCGTTCGCCGCCACCAGGGCCTTTGCCGAGATCAGGCCGCTCGCCGCCGCCAGGACCCTTCTTGTCGGGTTTCAGGACCTGCTCGCCGCTCCGGCCGCGATAGTCGAGCTTGCGATCAGCCGATTTGACCGCGTCCTTGCCGAACTTGTTCTGCACCGACTTGTCTTTGTAGTTCACGCCCTTGCGGTGTTGGGGGTTGTGCTCCCATTTGCCCTGCTTCACGTCCTTCTTGTTGACGTGCTTGTTGATGTTCACGTTCTTGTCGATGTCGACATTGATGTTGTGGTCGTGCCAATCGAAGCCGTCCCAGATGGCGTTACCGATGGCCCAGCCCGCGCCCCAGGCAATGCCGGTCGCGATCGCGCCACCAACCACCCAGCCCGTCGCCGGCGGGAAGTAATAAGGCGGGTAGTCGGGATAGTCCCAGCCGCCATAGACCACGGCCGGCTCGTAGTACGGCACATAGACGGTCTCGGGCGAGGTCGGCTCGATGACGATGACTTCCTTGTCGGCCTCCTTGCTGACCGTGACCTTCTGCTCTTTGGTCGTCTTCAGCTTGCCGTTCGCTTCAGCCTTGGCGCGCAGGCGTTGGATCGCGTCCATCACGTCAGCCTGCTGCGCCAGCACCGCGTCGCCGAGCTTCTCGGTCCAATCGAGATCGTCGTTCATCATGGCGAGCACGGTCGGCGTCGCCACGAGCGCCTTGACGCTTGCGTCCCAGTCCTGCTTGGCGAACGCTTCGTCGAGCTTGTCGCCCTTGAGCGACTTATTGGCTTTCGCCCAGCGGTCTGCCTGCACGACCTCGAGCGGATAGGTCGCCGCCATGATTACCTGGGCGAGCAGCGCATCGGGATAGAGCGCGATCGGGGCCACGAGTGCATCAAGCTCGCCTTGGCTGAGCGTCTGCTGCCGCGGCGTCGTTGTGTCGGCGCTGGTCGCCTCGCCCTCGGCGAATGCCGGCCACGATAGACTTGCGGCGAGGACCGCGACCGCGAGAGCTGCACTGATCCGCATTGCGCTGGCCTCCCGCCCGCAAATCTCAGGCCATTCGTAACCGCCATGATTGGCCTGAAAAAAGGGCAACAATCGGGATTTATTGAACTTATTCAGCTTGCAGTTCAACGAGCATCGACTTTGCAGCTTGAAGATCGCGCGTTTCGAATCCCTCTGTGAAATTCGCCAAGATTTCGCCAAGTCTGTCGCGCGCCTCAGCGCGCCGTTTCTGCTTTTGATGCAGGCCGGCAAGGCTCATCGTTGCCCTGAGCTCCCAGGCTTTGCTCTGCTGTGTCTTGGATATCTCGATCGCCCGTCGAAAGTGAAGTTCTGCCGCGTCGGTGGCGCCGCCGTTGCTGAGGGCAAGTTCACCTTTCAGCCTGTACAACTCCGCTTCATGACATCGCTCTTCGCTTTCTCCTGCGATGGCGAGGGCCTTGTTCAGCGCGTTATCGGCGTCCTTTGAACGCCCGGAGTCGGTCAAGGCGCTGCCAAGAAGACCGAAATAGTAAGGAAGCGCCAGCGCGGCTCCAGTGGCCCGGTACGCGTCGAGCCCTCTGATGAGTTCTGGCAAGGCTCTTTTTCCTTGGCCCTGCAGAAGGGACGCGGCGGCTCCGTAGACGATTCCGGTTGCGCGGAACAGTGGAAATCCTTGTTCGGTCGAGAAGCGAATCTGCTCGCCGCTCTTCGCCAGGATTTCCGTCGGCAGCCCGAGATATTGGTAAAGCCAGCTCGTGTGATGCAGCGCATAGGCGAGGCTGAAGGGATGTTCGATGGAACGCGCGAGCGCGAGCATCTCGCGGTTCACGCTGAGCGCCTCTTCGGAGTAGCCGAGATGCCACAAGGTCAGCGCTAGATAGCAGCGATGCGTGACCCCTGCATGCTCGCCAACCCGCGTGGCCCACATGCGTGTTCGTTCGTGATCGTCATCATAGTGGGCCAGAGCTTTCTCGTACTGCGCCCGCGCCCCAATGAAATCTCCGCGGTAGTACAGCGTCACGCCCATCAGAAACAGGGCTTCCATCCAAACGCCCGGGTCGTCGAGCCTTTCAGCGTGCTCGAGCGCTTCGCGGGCGAGGTCCAGCGACAGATTCATTTCGCCGCGCACGACGCGCCAGGCAAAGTTGCCCCACACCATGGCGAATTGCTGGTGCGGCTCACCAATCTTGTCGCAGAGAGAGCGCGCGCGCTGAAACACCGGACCAACTTCCGGCGCGGCGTAACCGCGTACGGCGATGTAGGCGGTTCCAAGCGGGTTGAGCACCTGAAGTTCAAGCTGGTCTCTGGCCTGGTCCTCCGGAAAGCTTTTGAGCAGCGCCAGCGCGCTTTCGAGATTCTGCACGGCCTGATGCAGGGCACCTCGTGACATCGCCTGCATGCCGGCAAGCCTCAAATACTTGACGGCCTTTGCCTGATTGGCGCTGCGCGAAAAGTGGTGTGCCAAGTCTGCGACATGGTCGTCCAACGACGTCGCATAGAGCGACTCGATGGCCAGTCCAGCGTCTTCATGCAGCTGCTTGCGTCGCTCGAGCAGGATTGAATTGTAGGCTACTTCCTGGGTGAGGGCGTGCTTGAACACGTATTCGACATCCGAAATCGAAGGTTGCTCGTAAACGAACTCGCCGAGCTGCAGGTTGGCGATGAGGCGTTCGAGCTCATCTGCCGACCGCCCGGCAACGGCTCTGGCAAGGCTGAGGACGAATTCGCGACCCAGCACTGCAAGCGTTTGCAGCAGGTTCTTTTCGTCATTTCGCAGCCGGTCGATACGGGCGGCGAGGATGGTTTGAACGGTTGGCGGAATTCGCAAGGATGCGAGGGGCTTGACCAGCGTGACGGCTCCGTCGGATCGGGTCAGCGCGCCCTCATCGAACAAGGCTTGTACCGTCTCTTCCATGAAGAACGGCGTGCCTCCGGTGGTTTCGATGATGAGCTGCTTCAACGGCAGAAGATCGATCGACTCCCCCAGAATTGCCGCCAGCATTTCATCGGCACTGTCCTGTTCGAGCGCTTCAAGCCGTAACAGGTGACAGTAAGTCTTGCCTCCCCAGGGCATCGTGTATTCGGGCCGATAGTTCACCAGGAGTAAAATCCGCGCATTCGCCATCGAGTTCACGAGCAGGTCGAGAAGAGCCTGGCTCTCGTCGTCCAGCCAATGCAAATCCTCGACGACCAGAATGAGCGGATGCCGGGTTGCTTCACTGAGAAGGAGGCGAACGACGGCGTCGAACGTGCGCGATCGCCGAAGTTGGGGGTCCATGCCGGCAAGGCGCTCCTTGTCGTCTCCAATCTCCAGCAGCGCATAAAGATAGGGGAGGATGGACTCGAGCGATGGATCCTGTTCGGCGATCCGTTTTGCTATCCTCTCGCGCCTTGTAGCCGGGTTGTCTCCTTTGGTGATTCCGAAATAGTCATGCAGCAGCTCGATCACCGGCAAGTATGAAGATCCCTTGCCGTGGGAAACCGAGAATGCTTCCAGGACTGTCCAATCTCCGCCGGCTTCAGCCTTGAATTCGAAAACGAGCCTTGACTTTCCCACGCCCGGTTCGGCCACAAGGGCAATAAGCTGCCCAGACCCCGATTTCGCGAGTTGCGCCGCGAGCCGGAAGATTTCCCGTTCCTTGCTGCGCCCCACGAATTTGGAGAGCCCACGCCCCGCCGATCGTTCCAGTCTGGTCCGCAAGGGGCCCAATCCGGCGACCTCATAGACGCTGACCGATTCAGTGATCCCCTTGAGGCGTGTGGGACCCATGGCGCGAAGAGCGAAGTAGCCTTCGACCAGACTTCGCGTGCTGTCGCTGATGACGATTGCCCCGGCGCTGGCAAGCGATTGCATGCGCGAGGCGAGATTTACGGTGTGACCGACCGGCGTATATTCCGTGTGGCTTTCGCCAGTCTTGATCGGCCGAACCACCACTTCGCCCGTGTTCACGCCCGCTCTGACCTGGATCGGCGAACGCCCTTCCGACCGCAGCCGATCGTTTAGGCGTCGAATGTCCTCCTGCAGCCGCAACGCGGCATAGAGCGAACGTTGCGGATGATCTTCGTGAGCAACCGGCGCTCCAAACAGAGCAAAGATGCCGTCGCCGGTCGATTGAACGACGTGGCCGTCGTAGCGGCGCACCGAATCGATCATCAGCCCAAGTGCTGGATCGATGATTGCTCTGGCTTCTTCTGGATCTAGGTCCTGCTCCAACCCGGTCGAATTGATGATGTCGACGAAGAGCGCGGTGACGAGTTTACGCTCGCCCTCTGGAACGAAACCTGAGTCGATGGCCTGACCTACCGCAATGCCCGGCGCCGTTTTGGCTGCGGGTTTGGCGACGACGCCGAGTGCGGTCCCGCATTGGTTGCAAAATCGCGACCCAACGCCGTTAAGGTGGCCGCAATTGGTGCAGCTGATCGGCAACGCCGTTCCACAGGAGCTGCAGAACTTTGCCGCTTCCGGGTTGTCAGCGTCGCAGTTCGAGCACCGCATGGCACCAGGATCTCGTGGCCGTTCAACCCGTTAGACCACGAATGGCGGCCGTTGTCCTCGGTCTAATCCGCATGCAGATAATTTGTTAGCCTTGCTGTGTTTCAATACGCATGCGGGGGAGTGAGGAAACCAGGGAGTCGAGCATGACTATTCGCACAATTGCCCCGCTCGCCGCGGCATCCATCGTCACCGCACTTTACGTTGGCGGCAGCTTTATGGCTTTCGCCGCCGATCCCGTGACCAAGGACGAGGCCGTGGCCATGGTGAAGAAGGCCGTGGACGCCATCAAGGCAGAAGGCGCTGAGAAGGCCTATACCGAGATCGACAACCCGACCGGTCCGTTTGTCGACCGCGACCTTTACATCGTAGTCTATGGCCTCGACGGCATGGTTCTCGCGCACGGCGCCAACAAATCGCGCGTCGGCACCAACCAGATCGACGACAAGGATGTCGACGGCAAGCCCTTTGTCAAAGAGCGCGTCGACATGGCCAAGCAAAACCCCAGCTTTTGGCAGTCCTATAAGTTCATGAACCCGGTGACCAAAACGGTCGAGCCGAAGCAGATGTATTGCGAACGGCTCGACGAGACGGCAGTCTGCGGCGGCGTCTATCAGTAGCGTCCAAAACGGGAGAGCGCATTTGATCAAGCCAGGCAACCTGCTTGCGTGTGCCGCGTTAGCAATAGGCGCACTTGCATTTGAGGCGACGGCTCAAACTGCCGACGTCCACCCGGCGACGAAGGAACAAGCGGTCGCCATGGTGCAAAAGGCCGTCGCCTTCATCAAGGAACAAGGCCCCGACAAGGGCTACGCCGCGATCGACGACAAGTCGGGACAGTTCGTGCAAGGCGATCTTTATCTTGCGGTCGTCGGGCTCGACGGTACGCTCCTCGCCTACGGCGCCGACGGCTACCGCATCGGCGACAACTTGATGGACTTGAAGGACAGCGACGGCAAGGAAGTCATTAAAGAACGCGTCGACATGGCTAAGCAAAACCCCAGCTTCTGGCAGTCCTATAAGTTCATGAACCCGGTGACCAAGACGGTGGAGCCGAAGCAGATGTATTGCGAACGGCTCGACGAGACGGCAGTCTGCGGCGGCGTCTATCAGTAGTGGAGGTGTGCAAGCCATGATGCGACGGCGCATGTCTTTGCTGCTTGCGGCGGCGGCCGCCATGACCGGAGCATCCGCTTCCGCGCAAGAAGACCCGACCAACATCGTCGCCGATCAGATCCGCGCGCAAGGGTATAAATGCGAGTCTCCGCAAAGCGCCAAACGAGATCCGCAAGCCTCGAAGCCCGACGAGGCAGTGTGGATCCTGCAATGCGAGAGCGGGAGCTACCGAGTCAGGCTCACCCCTGACATGGCCGCCAAGGTCGAGCCGCTCGACAAGAGCCAAGACGGCGGAAAGTAGCGGGCTCGGCATAATGCCGGCTCAAATCGGGTCACGCACCCTGGGCGAAAGGTGCGCAACCAGGCTTGTGCGGGAAAGCCAAAGCCAACCCGCCCACACCAGACCGAATGTCGGATCGGTGTTTAGGCTATTGCGCTGGCGCCGGCGCTGCTGGCGGTGCCTCCGGAGGGGGCGTTTCGGTGCTCGCCGGCGCAGGGGCCTCGGCAGTCCGGCCCATGACGCAGCCGACCCAGCCGGCCTCGCCGAATTTGCAGCCATGGCGATAGCTTTGAACCACGCCAAACGCGATGATGGCGATCAGTACGATGAGAATCAGGCGCATGTGTTCGTCCCTCCCTTGGTGGGGCGCAAATTAGCCGAATGCGTGGAAAACAGAAAGGGGCGGTCTAGCGCAGGCGGCACAATTCCCAACGGACAAGTCGTACCTTCGGTGTTCAGGGTTGAGCCTGACACGCAAGCGTCACGAATGCCGAAAGCCACGCCGAACCAATTGCTTGGCATACTTTGCGTCCGCTTCGACCGAACTCAACCCCGTATCCCACGGTCGGCACGACGGCGCCACGATCGCCTCGCCTCCCTTTGGCCGTAATGGGTAAGCAATGGAAGGCCCATGCGCTGGACCCTCCGAATCGCTGCTGTTTTGGCCGTTTTGCTCTTGGCCTATGCGATCTGGCCGGTGGTTGGCTTCGCCCGCATCGCGTCAGCCATCGAGGCGAGGGATGGCGCCGCTCTCGCCAAGCTCGTCGACTTTCGCGCGTTGCGCAAATCGCTGACCAAGCAGATCGTCGCTGCCTATATCGAGCTTACCGGCAAGGAGAAGCAGCTCGGCCTCATGGGCAAGACCCTCGCCGTCGGCATCGGCACCTCTTACGCCGAGCCGATCGTGGCGGAGCTGCTCAACGAACAGACCTTGATCGATCTGCTCACCAAAGGTGAGGCTGGCGGCGGCGGCGGCGGCGGCGTCAAGATCCCGGCGGAGTTTGCCCCCTTCTCCAAGTCGGCGCTGCAGAGCGGCTGGCGGACATGGTGGGCCTCCGAATACGGACTTGGCGATTACTATATCTATCTCCCGCCCGACAAGGCGCCGGACAAGCAGTTCAAGGTGAAACTCAGCCTGAAAGAATTGCAATGGAAGCTTGCCGGAATCGACCTGCCTCAACCGATGCGGGTCCAGCTGGCGCAGCAGCTTATGAAAAAGCGCGCCGAAAAGAGCGAATAGCTCCCTTCCGCCGTCTCCGATTCAGCCTTTCTTAAACGCTTCGCGCTTCGATTCGAGAGCACGGTGCGCGTCTCGCGATCGAGCGTGTCGCACCGGGCTGACGGGTGGCCGTCCTTAACTTTTTTGCCCTCAAGTTGGGGCATGGCGAGGACGGGCGAGGGTGACTGTTAAGGGCGTCGATCGGGGTCCGCAGTTTGCGGCATCCAAACGACGCGTCCTCTTCAAGAGACAGTCGCATCGCGCCCGCTTGCGGTGGAGTAGCGTCTGTGTCTGACCGGTTGGACATTGTCCGCCTCATCGACTCGAAGGTCACCGCCACGCGGCGGACCGTCGCCCGGTCGAAGCAATTGGCCGAGGCGGCTAACGACGATCTCACCACCCATCAAGAGTGGCTCGAGCGTCATCGTCAGCGTGCGCAGGCGGATTCGGAGCAGCATCAGCGACACATGCGGCGCCGGCGCCGAGTGGAGGACTGCAAGCGCTTCGCGCTATGTCTGTTTCTGCTCCCGCCGTCAGCCTGTGTCGCCGTGTTTCGCGCGGCGGGCAGGGGCCTCGCCGCTCTCGGCGAAGCGTTCTACTTCGGCTGCCGCTCGATCGGCACGACGGCCTATGCGCTAGGAAGCTGGCTCATTCGCCTCATTGCCGGCAGTATCAGCTCGGTCGCGACGACGCTTCTTACTCTCGCGCTGTGGGTGGCCGCCGGGCTTTGGCTTGTCTTGTCGTCGCTCGGCGCTGGGACGGGACGCGCTGCGGTCTCGGCGGCCGGCTCAGGCTCTCGCGGCCTGTCTTGGCTTGCCCCCAGGTCGCGCAGCCTCGGCCATTGGCTCGTTCAGGCCTTGTCGTCTGGCATCTCCCGGCTTGCCGCCCTGACAGCGAGCCTCGGCGGCTGGCTCATTGACACAATCGAAGAGCAGATCAAGTCGCTCGCCGCACGATGGCGGGAAGACGCAATACGTCCCGCGGCAAGGCTGGAGCCAAGCCTCGACCCGCGGCGCTTGCAAGCGGCGGCATTCGTCCGCCTGCGCGCCGAGCATGACCGGCTGCAGGCCCGCATTCACGCCATGGACCTGAACTACGGCTCCCGCGTCCCGGCGCGCGGGCGTCCGGACGTTGGGGAATGGGCAGAGCTCCGCAAGCTAGGGCGCGACGCCCGGCGGCTGTTCGAAATCCAAGAAGCCGAACTGCTTGGTCCGGCTGTGCCGAGAGAAAACGGCCGTTCGCGTGCCGAGCAGCCGAACGGGACGCTGGCGGCGTCGGTTCGTCCTTCGCCGGCCGGCCACTCTAGGTTTGGAGCTCCGGCAGCGGCCGCAGTTCCGGGCCAAAACCGGCGCCCGCGGCCCAGACGGCGCGCCCCACTCTTCTCTCCCTCGGCGTCCTAGCCGATCAATTTGCCGGATCCCCTGGAACCAATTGGCCGCTTCGATAGTTGCAGGCGACGTTGGGGCGGCAGTGGGGGGATAAAATGCCGGACAATTCTCGACACTCGGTCGACAGCAAGACTTCGCGAAAAATCGGCGACTCGACGATTGGCGAGGACTTGCGGATCACGGGCAACGTCTCGTCGAAAGGCGAAATCCATCTCGATGGCGAGGTCCATGGCGACGTCGCTTGCGTCGCCCTGGTTCTCGGCGAAAGTGCTACGCTCGAAGGCAATGTGACGGCCGAGGATGTGGTGATCCGCGGCCGTCTCGTCGGCTCGGTGAGAGCATTGCGCGTGACGCTGCAATCCATGTCCCATGTCGATGGCGACATCTATCATCAAAGTCTCGCGCTCGAGCAGGGTGCCTATTTCGAGGGCAGGTCACACCGCTCCGATGATCCCATGGACCTCGCTAGCGCCGCGTCCGCCAACGGCGCGGCCAAGGCGCCCGAGGCCGCCGAGCCCGCCGGCCATCGCAAGGATAGGCCTGCCCATAAATTCACCCGCTCGCTTCCAGAGTCACGCAGCGCCTAGTTCATGTCTTGCAGGAGGTAAGGATGTTTGGGTCAAAGAACCGCGGAACCGTTATTGCCAAAGGACTTAAGATCGTGGGGACCGTCACCGCCGAGGGCCTAGTTGAGGTCAACGGCCAGGTCGACGGCGAATTGCATTGCACCTCGCTCATTATTTCGCGCGGGGCGCAGGTCTCCGGAACCATCGCCGCCGGCCGCGTGGTCGTTGACGGAAGGGTCGAGGGCCCCATTCAAGGGGGCGACGTCATCCTGAAATCGCAAGCCCATGTCATTGGCGATATTCATCACCAGTCGCTCTCCATCGAGAGCGGCGCCTTCTTCGACGGCCGCTCGGTGCACGCCCGCGCCAACGGCCAGGCGGCAGAGCGGATCGACAAAAAATCCGTTCGGCAAATTGCCGGCAGAGGGGAAGGCGCCACGGAAGCAATGGACGACGGCCTGCCTCAGCCGCGACGAAAACTGGCTGAGCTTTAAGTCCTAACCACAGGCCGCAACGAAGCGGCGATGGTCATTGCCGCTTGGCGCTGCGCACCGGCGTTCGCTTCCTGGGCTTCGCCTTCGCGGCCTTTTCCGGCTTGGGGATCGGCACGCACCAAGACTGCGAAGCCGCGTCGGCATACTGCGCCTTCACCGCAGTCCTCGAAGCGTCGCAGTCGGCTTCGGTCTTGTAATCGAACTGCACGATCGGCTGCTGACCGGCGATCAAGAACACCAGGCACCATCCCCAGATCGTCACCATGGTCGAGACCCCGGCGGTGGGCCGGACCGCAAGACGCGAGCAAGAAAGCGGCTGGGAATGATCGCCATACCAGCATGAACCCGTGGATCATGGGGAGGATTGGCTCAGGCCGTCCATAATGGCCTTGGCAAGTTTATTAAAACTTAATCTTCTCGGTTCCGAATCGGTCGCAGGTCCAAGACGGGTGGGAACCATGGAGAATCTCAACGGGCTATTGTCCGCAGCGTTTCTGATCCTGATGGCGGCGGCGGCGGCGGTCACCGGATCGATGGTCGTGCTCGGCCTGTTCGATCGCCTGTTCGGCAAAAAGAAAAGCCCGGCGCCGGGCCCGGAAAGCCCTCGCGATGCGCACGCCGACGAAGACGACGACAAGCTTGCAAACCTGCACGCCGAGCAGATGAGGAAATTCAGTCCGAGCCGGGGCGCGTCGTAGCACCCAAGCGGGGAGCTAACCTTGGCCCGCTCGCCTCAGCTTGGCGAACAAAAACGCCTTGCCGATCTGATAGTAGATGTCGGTCTTCTCGTTGCGCACGGCATCGAGAATGCTCGGGAGCATCGCCGACGGCAGATGCATGGTGATGATCCCGTCGGTCTCGGTATCGAGCTCGTACGGCATGGCCGGGTCCTTGAAACGGACAAAGGCGAGGCTGTTGCCGTCGGTATCGGCGAGCGTGATCTGGGCACGGTTGTTCTGGTAGCCTTGCTCGCCGCTATAGAACAGGATGCTGTATTTCGACACCTTGGCCATGAGCGTGTCCTCTGTCACACGGGAGCTCGGCCGCCTCTCGGCGAGAGGGCATTTCGGCGATGCTCAAGAACTGCCTCGGCGCTCCGGCATTGGTGGTCGTGCTGCCGGAAGCAGGCTATCCAGCTCACGCGCGAAACGGATTGGTATCGGCCCACTGCTCCACGATCTGACCGTCGGCAATGCGAGCGATGCCAATCCCCGTCCAGGACTGAGGGTGCCCCGAGGCTCCACTCTTGATCGTCACGCGGGTTGCCACTTTGTCGCCTTCGCCAAGCATGTCCTCGATCGTGAAGCGGACTCCCGGGTTAGCGGCACGGAATTCGGCGATGAATTGTTTGAAGGCCTCGCGACCCCGGGTCGGCTCGGCCGCCTGGTGATTGATGAGGTTGGGCGCCAGCAACTCGTCAGCGACCTCCAACCGGCCCTCGTTCCACACTTCCTCGATGAAGCGCCGCGCAACTGTCTTGTTCTGTTCGACCGACATGGCTCACTCCCTCTTCCGCGCCGGGCGCCAGTCTATCACTTGCGATCTGTCACTTATTTGACTGTTGGGCGGCGTCCCAAGCGCTCGTCGCGTCCTGCAACATGGTGTCGAAAGTGCCGTTGGTGGTCATCTCGGTGATGCCCTGGCTGAAACCGGGAGCCAAAGAGCGGCAGGGCGACTTCTTGGAGAAGGCGACGAACATCTCGGCCTCGAGGATTGCCGGGCTCAGCGCTTCGACCTGGTCCTTGACCCCCTCTTTGGCCGCTTCGGCGAGACCGGAATAATAGCCGGCGATCACATAGTCAGCGTTGCCGGCCAAGAGCTCCTTGAAGGCGGCGTCGATGCCGTCGGCGCGCGCGACCGTCAGCTTGTCCTTGATGAAGGCATCGAAATCGTTGCCGTAGCTCTCGCCCTGGTTGGTGACGCCCTTCTTGCCGATCAGGTCGTTCTCATCTTTGTAGGTAAACGCCTTGCCCTTGGCGACGAACACGACCACCTCGTCGAACATGAAGGCAGGCTTGACGTAATCGAGGTAGGTGGCCCGCTCGTCGTTGTAGTAGATGCCGAAAATCATGTCGGCCTTGCCGTCGCGCGCCGCCGCCTGGGCCTCTTCCCAAGTCCCCATATATTTCGATTCAAGCGGTACCTTGAGGTTCTTGGCGATGGCTTCGACCAGCATCGGCGCGGCACCGGCGATGTTGTCGCCGTCCTTGTAGGCGATTGCCGGATATTGCGGGTGGCCCGTCGCGGTGATCTTGGTGCAAGCATCCTCGGCGAAGGCGGCATTGCCGGTGAGCGCGAGGACAGCAAACAGGCTGAGACTGAGAATTCGTTTCATGAGCACGGGTTCCTTGTTCCTGGTCGCATAGAGCGCGGATCGGTGAACGGCGCTGTGCGCCGCGGCTTGACCAAGCGTCAGAGCCCTTTCGCTTTTGCCTTCAGTTTGTCCACCTCGGCTTGCGAGATCTTTCCGGCTTGGACCAGAGCTTGCACGCAGGCCGGGGACAAGCCAGGGCCCGCCTTGCGCATGCACAGGTTCAGCGCATTCGATTGCAGCCCGTAGTCGCCGCAGAATTTCTTGTAGTCGTTGACACAGTAAGTCTGCATGCCTTTGGTGATGGTCCCCGCCTGTGCGAAGGCCGCCGACGGCGCCAAGCCTACGCAACAGAACATCAAGACCAGGGCGGCAGGCAATCTTGCGCGAGATCTCGTCATTCAGGGACCCCCTTGGTGATTTGCAGAAGGGGTTCTACCACGCTTCCGGCCCTTCGCCACCCCCGCAAAGGTCGAAGGCTCGACGGCGGAAAGTGGTGATGGTTAAGGCGCCCGACGAGCCTCACGCGCCAGCAATGGAGCAGGCGCCGTCAGGGTACAATGAGGCGGAATTGGTGAGCCCGATAGGATCCGAACCCCAAGCACTGGCGCAACACTAAAGTGATGCGCGTGCGAGACCGGAAAGCCGGCGCTTCCTTCACCTGCCAAACCTACCTCTTGGCGTGCGGGCGATGAGGAGGAGGTGCCGAAGGTGCCGGACAGTAAAGCGCGTCAAAACCGCCTGGCTCGGCGATGCAGCGGCCATGGTGCATGACCTGCGGATTGTAAATACCGGTGGCCGACAAAAATGGCACGGCCATGATCATCAAGATCGTCCCCATTCGACCCTCCCTTTTTGGCGTGGCACGCCCCAGTGACAGTGACCACTCCCAGCGCTGCCGCGCCGGGGCCCTGGGTAAACGAGTCGCGACCATCATATGACTACCTCGCCTTCGTTACTGTGATCCGGCCGCAACTGTCCCCAACAAATGGGTTGTTCGCTCGAGCTTGGCAGGCGGCGAACACCACGCGAGCTGGGGTGGATTGTGTAACAGAAGTCTGACCCTAGCTGGGGTGAGGGGCCCAGGCTCCGCAAGTCAGGGAAGGTTGGCAGACGCCGCCAAACCAGCGGAGCGGCCCCGCTCATTCAACCGGTTAGGGGATTGGGCGTTCCTGTCGAGCGCCTACAAGAACACCGCATAGCCCAGCCACAGAATGAAGCCAAAGATGGCGGAGGCGGCGATACTCAAAAAGGTCCAAATCGCGGCGTCGTACCGGCGGCGGAGCTCTTCGCGGGACCCGTAATCATTTTTCATGCGCGACCACCGTCGATTCTACCTGCAATTCGCGGGCCGGCTTACAACAAGAGGCCCGCATGACTGCCTGGACGCACTAGGAGTACTGATAGCCACCAATCTCAGCGGCGCGACTTTGTGGAGACGACCGCTCGAAAGCTTCCAAGGAAATTGGGCCAACGGAAGAGTTGGCGCCGCCGTCACATTAGCAGGAGGCAATCCGCTTTGCTGTGGCCCGGACGTCACCCGAAGACAAAAACGCGGAAGAGCGCCGGCCGAAGCCGACGCCTTGCACAATCCACTCGAGCTCGGGCGCCTTGCTGACGGCTGCCTGAATAGCCTTGGCTCGAAATTCATCTATGCTGGCGAGGTAGCGCCACAGCAAGATCGGGTATAATGCCGAAGGTGAAACGCGGCTCCTGATTTGGAGTTAGAGACTATGGCAGAGCAAGAACAGTGTGAGTGCCAATCTGGAGCGCACGGCCATCGGCCGGGCAAGTGCCCGCTTCCAGCTGTTGAGGACGGGTTGTGCAAAGAGTGCAATGAGGAAAGGCGGGCAGCGGAAGCAAATCCTTATGGGCAGACAAGACCGCGCCGTCCCTGACCGATCCTGTCCGTCGTACCACAAAGGGGCGCCGGCCGAAGCCACTACGTTCCGTGCTAACCTAAGCGCATGGATCGTTGCCACAACTGCGACCAGGATTCGATCGAGATCGATAATCGAGGCCAGCGCCTTATGGGGTGCCTGACGTGCAACGAGGACGGCTCCAGTTCTAGCGGAGAAAGAGCATGAGGGTAACACTGGCCCTACTGATCCTGATGAGCGTAGCGCTCGGCGGGTGCCTTCAGACACCGCAAGGAGAAGCGTCAGAGACGACCCTATCGCCGAGCCAGTGCGTTGGCAGTGCGACGGCGGACGTCAAGAGCCCCGGTTGCAGCCGTTAGCCGAAGCCTCGGACTATCCAAGCGCTCATCGGCGACGGAATGGCTGTGGCTCACGCGCAACTTTGCTAGGGAAAGCGAGGCCGCCCCGAATATCGGGTAGCAATAAAGGGGCGCCGGCCGAGGCCGAAGCCCCGGTGGGGATCGAAGCGGCTTAGGGTATGGCCGCCTGAAATGTGGAGAGGTCGATATGAGTAGATGGATTGGATGGAACCGATTGGGTTGGTCGGTCTTGCTCGCGGTCTTTGCGCTGGGATTTGGAATTACTCTGGCGACTGCCCAACAGGTACCAGAGACACCCCTAAATTTGCCAACAGAGGTACGGAGCGGTGCCGAAAGCAGCTGGGTCAAGATTTGCAAGAAGGATGAGGAGACTGGCGACAAGCAGGCTTGCCTGGTCAGGTACGAAGGTGTCGATTCCAAGACAGGGTCGATTGTCATAACCGCCACCGTGCGCAACATCGAAGGCCAGGATAAGCAAAAGCTACTCGTCAACATGCCGACCTCCTATTCGCTGATGATGCCATTTGGCGTGCAGATTAAGATCGATGAGGATGAGCCCAGACAGTTGCTATACGCGGTCTGTTTTCCTAGGAACTGTCAGGCTGAGATGGACCTGTCCAAAGAAATGTTGGATCAAATGCGGAAGGGTAAGCGCATGTTCGTTGCTGCCATGAACGCGCAGCAAAAAACCATAGCCTTCCCGCTTTCGCTCCAGGGCTTCGCCAAGACCTCGGATGGAGCCCCGGTGGACAACACCGCATATCAAGCAGCCAGAAGGCAGATGATTCAGGCGGCCGAGCAGCACCAAATCGACCTTGCTGAAAAGGCCCTAGAAGCGAAACTGACAGGCCAGCCCCCGGCCGACGAAACTATGGTGCGGCCAGCAGCGCCCGATGCCACCGTCGTGCCGAAACAAGAACCGGCGCCGCAATAAGCGAGACGCACAAGACTCGCGCTTGGCGTTTGAGGCTATGAGCCCTTTGATTTGATTGGTGAGCCCGATGGGATTCGAACCCATGACCCCTTGATTAAAAGTCAAGTGCTCTACCGGCTGAGCTACGGGCTCTCCCCGTGGCCGACCATATGGGTGCGTCGCCGTAAAGGTCAACTTAAAGCACGGCCAAAGCCAGCGTCTTGGCGGCGCGTGGGCACGCGCAAATTACGCCATCGCGAAAGCGATGCGCTTTCAGTAAGCTCCCGCCGTCCTTGGGGACCGGGCACGGGGAAACTGCGCTATGGCAAGCAAAACGGTGGAGGGTGGGCTGAAGCGCTATTGGCCGCGCCTTCTCCTCCTCATCCCGTTTTTCGCGGTGCTGTGGGTCCCGTTCTATAACCGGCTTGAGCCTGCGCTTGGCGGCGTGCCCTTCTTCTACTGGTATCAGCTCGCCTGGATCCTGATCGGCGCCTTGCTTGTGCTCGGGGTCTATCTGATCGAGACCCGCATCACCCATGCGCTCGAGCGCACCCGAATCCGCTTGGAGCGGACGGATGCCCCGGGGGATATCCTTTGAGTTGGCATCTCCCGGCCACGATCGTCTTCGTCGCGCTGTTCCTGTTCGTCACCTGGCTTGGTTTTGTCGCGGCGCGCTGGCGCAAAGCCGACCTCAACCTGCTGCATGAATGGGGCCTTGGCGGACGCCGGTTCGGCACCATGGTCACCTGGTTCCTGCTCGGCGGCGACCTCTACACCGCCTACACCTTCATCGCGGTGCCGGCGCTCGTCTTCGGCAAGGGGGCGATGGGCTTTTTCGCGGTGCCCTACACCATCCTGATCTATCCCATTCTCTATCTGGTGTTTCCCCGGCTATGGGCGATCGCGCATGCGCGCGGGCACGTCACCGCCGCCGATTTCGTCCGCGATCATTTCGGCAGCCGCATGCTGGCACTTGCCGTGGCGCTGACCGGCATCGTCGCCACCATGCCCTATATTGCGCTACAGCTCGTGGGCATGGAAGTGGTGATCGGCGCGCTCGGTTTTCCTGCGGGCGGTCTGCTAGGCCATCTGCCGCTCATCATCGCTTTCACCATTCTCGCCGCCTTCACCTATACCAGCGGCCTCAGGGCTCCGGCGCTCATCGCCATCGTCAAGGACATGCTCATCTTCATCACGGTGTTCGCCGCGATTGTCGTCATTCCGGCTAAGCTCGGCGGCTACGGGGCGATCTTTGCCGCCGTGCCTCAGGAGAAGCTCATCCTCGCCCCGCCGGAAGGTGCCAACCTCGGCTCCTACAGCGCCTATGCCACGCTCGCGCTCGGCTCGGCCCTGGCGCTGTTCCTCTATCCTCACTCCATGACCGGAATCTTGAGCGCGTCCGACGGCAACGTCGTCCGGCGCAACGCGGCACTCCTCGCGGCCTATTCGTTCATTCTGGGGCTGATTGCGCTGCTCGGTTACATGGCCATCGCTGCCGGCGTGGACAAGGATCCCGCCTATGCCGCGGGCTTCACTCAATATGGGGCCAACTTTGCCGTGCCGGCGCTGTTCCTCGCTTCCTTTCCGTCCTGGTTCGTCGGCGTCGCCTTTGCCAGCATCGCCATCGGCGCGCTGGTGCCTGCGGCGATCATGTCCATCGCCTGCGCCAACCTCTTCACCCGGAATCTGTACAAGGAGTTCCTCCGCCCCGATTGCACCGAGGCGCAAGAAGCCAACATGGCCAAGATCGTCTCGCTGGTGGTGAAGATCGGGGCGGTGGTGTTCATCCTGGCCATTCCGCAGGCTTACGCCATCCAGCTCCAGCTTCTCGGCGGCATTTGGATCATCCAGCTTCTTCCCGCCATCCTACTTGGCCTGTACACGCGCTTTTGCAACGCACCGGCCCTCCTGATCGGCTGGGCGGCGGGGCTTGCTGTCGGCACCTACATGGCGGGAACGCAGGGCTTTGCCAGCTCGGTCTACCCCCTATCGGCCTTCGGCGTGACCGTTCCCGGCTATGCCGCGCTCTATTCGGTGCTCGTGAACTTCGCCCTCGCCATCGGGCTCACGCCGGTCTTCAATCGCGGCGTGCAACCAACTGACCGATAAGCCGTTGATACGAGCGCGGGAGCGCCTTCGCTTGTGCATATGCGCCGGAAATTGGCGCATTTCCGGGGACCAACCCTCGACCCAGGGTGGATAACTCGTTAGGCTCTGCCTCGTCTCGACCAACGACCCTCGAGAGGGAGAACAACTATATGGCAAACGACAACCAGGCCGGCGGTAGGACGTTCCTCGCTATCGTCTTGGGAGGCATCGTCCTTGCTCTCGTGATTGCTGCCTATTTCATGTATGGGCACAAAGCCGAGGCCCCCGCACCCGCGCCCGAGCCACCGAAGGCTGAAGCCCCGGCTCCGGCCCCCGCACCAGAGCCGACGCCTCCTCCGGCACCAGCACCTGAGCCGGCACCAGCGCCAGAAGCCGCGCCGCCAGCACCGGCGCCAGAGGCTGCTCCACCGGCACCTGAGGCACCTGCACCTGAGGCACCTGCACCCGAGACGCCAGCGCCAGCGCCGGCCCCGGAGCAGGCACCTCCAACCAATCCTTAAACAAGGCTACCTCTGGGCGATCCTCGAACAGGATCGCCCAGACGGTCCGCATCAGCACCCGCGATCGCGTGAGGATTGGGAGAAGCCCTCCACCAAACCTGGTCTGGCGGAGGTAGCAATGTTTAGTAACGCTCTGCAATAATCGCCGCGCTTAGGGTCTCTTTGCTGCCGAATTGGTGATAGATTATTCGCCTCGAAGCACAGGCTTCGCGAGCAGGCGCGCTCCTGGTTGCACGCGTGTAACCTTGATCAAGCAAGGCTGTGGGCGGCAGCCCGTCATTTGACCTCTGACGGGACTTTACCATGGGCTTCGCGCGTCCCGCCTTAGGCGGCGCCCGCACCGGACCGTGCGAAAGGCTGGCGAGGGGAGCGCCCCTGATGCAAAAGGCAAGCGGCAGAAAAGGCTATTCGCTCGGCCGTCGCCTCGCGCTGATCTTCGTGCTGCTCGCCTTCATGGTGCTTCTCCCCGTGTTCTGGCGCCCGGCCGAGCAGATCATGAAGAGCGAGATGGCAGGCGTGACAGAGCTTGCCACGCAAGCCATCAAGCCGGTCGCCGCCAAGCCGGACAAGGCGCCCCCGAAATCGGTGGCGGTCGAAGCTGCGGCGGTCGCCAAAGGACCGCTCACCGAACGGGTCACGGCGGTGGGCAGCCTTCGCTCCGATGAATCGGTGGTGATCAGCTCGGAGATCGCCGGGCGTATCATCGACATTCATTTCAAGGAGGGCACGCCGGTGGAGCGCGGTGCGCCGCTCATCACCCTCGACGATTCCGTCGACCAGGCCGAACTGCATCAGGCTGAAGCGAAGCGCCTACTCGCCGAGCAAAGCAATCAGCGCGTGTCCGAGCTGTTCTCGCGCAAGATCGCAAGCGGGAGCTCCAAGGACGAAGCCGAGAGCAATCTCGCCGTCGCCAACGCCGCCATGGAGCTCGCCAAGGCCCATATCGCGAAGACCAAGATCGTGGCGCCGTTCGCCGGCATCGTCGGCCTACGCCAGGTGAGCGTCGGCGAATATATCACCCCGGGGCAGGCTTTGGTCGGCCTCGATGCCATCGACCCGATCAAGGTCGACTTCAAGATAGCGGAAAAATATCTGCCTACGGTTCACACCGGGCAGTCGATCGAGATCAAGGTGGACGCCTATCCGAACGAGACCTTCAAGGGCGAGGTGTATGCCATCGATCCACGCGTGGACATCGAAGGCCGCTCCATCTTCATTCGCGCCCGCGTGCCCAACGACGATCAGAAGCTCCGGCCTGGCCAGTTCGCCCGCGTCACGCTGATCCACGAAGTGAAGCCCGACGCGCTGACCGTGCCCGAGGCCGCCATCGTGCCCAAGGGCGAAGATCAATTCGTGTTCAAGGTGGTCGACGGCAAGGCGCAACTCTCCAGGGTCTCGATCGGCACGCGGCGCGAAGGCCGCGTCGAGCTGGTCGAAGGCGTGGCCGCCGGCGAGCTCGTGATCACGGCGGGCCAGCTCAAGATCCGCGACGGCGCGGCGGTGACCGTGGTTCCGGCGCAGGAGCCCAAGGCGTGAAGCTTTCCGAAGTCTCGATCCGTCGCCCGGTGTTCGCCACGGTCATGAGCCTCGTGGTGACGCTCGTCGGCCTCGTCGGCTATAGCCGCTTGAGCGTGCGCGAATACCCCAATATCGACCCGCCTGTGGTGACCGTTACCACCGACTATCCCGGTGCGAGCGCCGCCATCGTCGAAACTCAGGTCACCAAGGTGCTCGAGGACTCGCTTTCAGGCATCGAGGGCATCGACTACCTCACCTCGATCAGCCGCCAGGAAGAGAGCCAGATCACCATTCGCTTCAAGCTCGAGCGCGATCCCGATGACGCCGCCGCCGACGTGCGCGACCGCACCTCGCGGGTGAGGGGACATCTCCCCGACGAGATCGACGAGCCGGTAATCCAGAAGATCGAGGCCGACGCTCAGCCGATCCTTTACATCGCCTTCTCCAGCGACCGCCACTCGGCGCTGGAGATCACCGATTACGCCGACCGCTACGTCAAGGATCAGCTGCAGACCTTAAGCGGCGTGGCCGCGGTGACCCTGTTCGGCGAGCGCGAATATTCGATGCGCATCTGGCTCGATCCTGAGCGGCTGGCCGCCTACAACCTCACCCCGCAGGACGTGGAGAACGCGCTTCGCAAGCAGAACGTCGATGTGCCTGCCGGCCGCATCGAGAGCGTGCAGCGCGAATTCACCGTGCTCTCCGAGACCGACCTCAAGACGCCCCGGCAATTCGACGATCTCGTCCTCAAGGATGTGAAAGGCTACCTCGTTCGCCTGTCCGACGTCGGCCATGCCGAGCTTGGTCCGCTGGACGAGCGCCGCATCGTCCGCTTCAACGGCAAGCCTGCCATCGCGCTCGGCGTGGTGAAGCAGGCGACCGCCAATCCGCTCGACGTCTCCAACGAGGTTGCGGCGGCGATGCCCGGAATTCTGGCATCCTTGCCCGACGGCATGATCGCCAAGGTCGCCCACGACAAATCCATCTTCATCCGCGAGTCGGTGAAGAACGTCTACGAGACCATCGGCGAAGCTATCGCGCTCGTGGTGCTGATCATATTTCTTTTCCTGCGCTCCTTCCGCGCCACCCTCATCCCGCTCGTCACCATTCCGGTCTCTCTCATCGGCGCCTTTGCGCTGATGTATCTGCTCAATTTTTCCATCAACACGCTCACGCTGCTCGCGCTCGTGCTGGCCATCGGGCTCGTCGTCGACGACGCCATCGTCATGATGGAGAACATCTACCGCCATGTCGAAGACGGCGAGGAGCCGGTCGAAGCGGCGTTGATCGGCAGCAAGGAAATCGGGTTTGCCGTGCTTGCCATGACGCTGACGCTCGCGGCGGTCTACGCCCCGATAGGCTTCATGACCGGCAATACCGGCAGGTTGTTCACCGAGTTCGCCTGGACGCTCGCCGGCGCTGTGATCGTGTCAGGCTTCGTGGCGCTCACTTTGTCGCCCATGATGTGCTCGAAGCTGCTTCATCGCAGTGAAAATCACGGCTGGCTCTATCGCTTCATCGAGAGCGGTTTGCGCGGGCTCACCTCAGGCTACCGCGCCCTGCTGCGCGGGGCTCTGAGGGTCAGGCCGTTGGTCCTGCTGATTGGCCTTTCCGTCGCCGGCTCGAGCTATTTCCTGTTTTCGGCGCTCAAGTCCGAGCTGGCGCCGACCGAGGACCAAGGCCTTCTGGTCGGCATCATCCAGGCGCCCGAAGGCTCCACCATCGAGTACACCGACACCTACGCCAAGAAGCTCGAGGAGATCTTCGCCAAGGTCCCGGAAACCGAGCGCTATTTCGTCGTCTCCGGCAGGCCCACCGTGTCGCAGGGAACCACCTTCCTCAAGCTCAAGCCGTGGGGCGAGCGCAACCGCACCCAGCAGCAAATCGCCTCCGACTTGGCACCGCAGATGATGGCGATCCCGGGGGTCGTCGCCTTCCCGAGCAGCCCGCCGCCGCTTGGGCAGGGCATACGCGACAAGCCCATCCAAATGGTGATCGAGACCTCGCGGCCTTATGCCGAATTGCAGGTCATGGTCGACAAGATGCTGGACAAGGCCGCGGACAATCCGGGCCTGGTCAACGTCGATACCGATCTCAAGCTCAACTCGCCGCAGCTCGAAGTGGACATCGACCGCGACAAAGCTGCCGCGGTCGGCGTCGAGGTCGAGACCTTGGGGCGCACGCTCGAGACCCTGCTCGGCGGACGCCAAGTCACCCGCTTCAAGCGCGAGGGTGAGCAATACGACGTGATCGTGAAGGTCGCCGACATCGACCGCCGCAATCCGGAGGATCTGCGCCGAATCTACGTGCGCGGGCGCGGCGACACCATGATCCCGCTGTCGAATCTGATGACCGTAAAGGAGTCGGTGGCGCCAAAGGAGCTTAACCACTTCAACCAGCTCCGCTCGGCCATGATCACCTCTCATCTCGCCCCCGGATACACCTTGAGCGAAGGCCTCGACTATCTGGAGAAGGCGGCCGAGGAGGTGCTCCCGCCCACAGCGCGCATCGACTACGCCGGTCAGTCGCGCGAGTTCAAGCAGACGAGCTCGAGCATCTATTTCACCTTCCTGCTCGCGCTCGCCTTCATCTATCTCGTGCTCGCCGCGCAATTCGAGAGCTTCAAGGATCCCTTCATCATCATGCTCACCGTGCCGCTCTCGATCACCGGCGCGCTGCTTGCGCTGTGGTGGAGCGGGGGAACGCTCAACATCTACAGCCAGGTGGGTCTCGTCACTTTGATCGGGCTGATCACCAAGCATGGCATCTTGATCGTGGAGTTCGCCAACCAGCTTCGCGCGCAAGGCCACCCGGTCAAGGAGGCGGTGATCGAGTCGGCTACACTCAGGATGCGCCCGATCCTGATGACCACCGGCGCTATGGTGCTCGGCGCCGTGCCGCTCGCGCTCGCCACCGGCGCCGGCGCCGAGAGCCGCCAGGACATCGGCTGGGTGATCGTCGGCGGACTTCTGGTCGGCACGCTGTTCACCCTGTTCGTGATCCCGGTGGTCTATACCTATCTTGCCAGCCGCGACGTGAAGCACGCGACGCTCGCCGAAGAGGAAGCGCTTGCCGCGGCGATCGCCGTGCCCAAGCCGAAGCGCCTGCAAGCTGCGGAATAGATCAGGACGAGCCGGGGACGGCATCGCGCGCAACGGCAATCGGCCAATCCCTCAACCCTGGCCGGTGCCCAAAAAAGAAGAGCCCCGGCGCGGGGATTGCCGAGGCTCGTACGCATTACACAGAACGCACTACCACCCAGACGAAATACTACCGGGTGGGCAATAGAATGCCTTGGGCCTATGGCACTTTTGCGACGATTCCTTGTCAATCTCGCTTTTAACAACAATGATTTGGCAGTTTCGCCTCACCCCCCATGGTTGATCGCCAGAGGCCGTTTCGCGCGGCCTTAGAGGCTCCCCTTGCGCTTGTACGCCAGGCCGTGCCATGCAGAATGGACGGGTACTTCCGGCATGTCCGCCAAGAAGTGTCGAGGTGGCCTGAAGATGCGGTGGCGTGGCGAAAGAGAGAGCGAAAATGTCGAGGATCGCCGCGATGAAGGCGGCGGCGGCTTCGGTTCACCGTTCCCCGGAGGAGGCGGCCTGCGCTTCCCAAGCGGCGGCGGTGCCAGGGGCGGCGGCATCGGCATTGTCGGGCTCCTGATTCTGCTCGGCCTGATGTTCTTCTTCGGCGTCGACCCCCGCGTCATCATGCAGGGCGGCGGACCTGGCGGCGATGAGGCGAACTTCCCCGATATCAGGCTGCCGCAATCGCGCCCCGACACCACCGGTTTTCCGGTTCCCAGGCAGCCCCAGGGTCCTGATCTCCAGCGCCCGCGAAGTGCAAGCGAAGACGACCTCAGGAAGTTCGTCTCGGTGGTGCTGGCCGAAACCGAGGACGTGTGGAGCAACCTGCTTCCTCAGTACGGACAGAGGTACAGCGATCCGAAGCTCGTGCTGTTCTCAGGCGGCGTCCGCTCGGCCTGCGGCGTCGGCATGGCGCAGATGGGCCCGTTCTATTGCCCCCAGGATGAGAGGGTCTATATCGACCTCTCCTTCTACAAGGAGCTGAAAGACCGCTTCAACGCACCGGGCGACGCCGCCCAGGCTTACGTGATTGCGCATGAGGTCGGCCATCACGTGCAGAAGCTGCTCGGCATCATGGATCAGGTCGAGTCGGCACGGCAGCGGGTGAGCGAGCGGCAAGGAAACGCCATTCAAGTCCGCGTCGAATTGCAGGCCGACTGCTTCGCCGGCGTCTGGGCCAACAAGGCGCAAGAAGCCAAGAACATCTTCGAGCCTGGCGATATCGAGAGCGCGCTCAACGCGGCGAGCGCCATTGGCGACGATCGCATTCAGAAGCAGACGCAAGGCTACGTCGTTCCGGATTCTTTCACCCACGGTTCTTCAGCCCAGCGCGTGCGCTGGTTCAAGCGCGGTTACCAGACCGGCGATCTGCGCCAATGCGACACCTTCAACGCCGACGACCTCTAGGACCGGATTTCGTCGGCGCGGCACCACAGCAATCGGTTGGAAAAGGACTTAGAAGGCGTCGCCGGCGAAGACGGTCGCCTCGCAAGGCATGTCGGCCTTCTTGAACAGCCCGCAGGCCTGCATCGCCTCGGCGGCGCTTGAGAATGGGCCGGCGATCAGCCGCCACTTCTTGTCCGGCGCCATGACGCGACGCGCTTGAAGGCCGGCAACGAGCGCTGCGTGGTTGGTCAGCAAGCTCTTCCACATCGGCCTGACGTCATCCTGCTTGCCGACGCTGCCGATCTCGATGCCGAAGCGGGTGGTGCCTGGCGGAATTGACGGCGCGGTCGACGGCGGCGTGAGATTTGCAGTTTCCGTCGATTCAGACGGCGGCTCGTCGGCGGTGACCGGGCTCGGCGTGCTTTTGTGGTCCTGATCGTCCGCGGAAGGCTTCGGCCCGGGACCAACCTCATCCGGCGCTTCCGCCACGCTCTCAGTCGGCTTTGGCTGGCTCGCCGGCTTGGATTCGACAGGGGGAGGCGATGGTGGCGCCACGGCGACCGAAGGCCTGGGCGGCTCCGGCGGCCTCTCCGCCGCTCTCATCCCATCGGGCGCAGGCGGCGAGGTGGTGACGGCGGTGGAGCTTGGCAGCGCCGCCACCGGGCCCAGCACCTTTTCCAGCGGCTTCAGCCGGTTGCTGAGCTCAATGACTTGGCCTGACAGGTTTTGCACCACCGTCTTAAGCTCGCCGATCTCCCTGTCCTTGGCGTCACTCGCTTGGATCAAGGCTTCAGCCTGGTCCGCCGACAGCGACGAAGGCGAGGCAGGTGGGGCCGGGGGTTCAGGTGAGGTCGCGGACGGAGGCGCGGGATTGGCTGCGGCGGAGTCGGCCGTTTGCGACCGAGGCTCGGTGACGATGCGGAAGAGGTAGGCCGCGGAGAAAACGGCAAGCAGTATCCAGAAGGCGGCGAACAGCCCGGGCACCCAGTTGCGTCCTCCGCTCCGGCGATCCTTGACGGCCATGGGTCTTGAGGCCTCCCTATACCCGTGACTCTACGCCGAAAAGCGCCGGCAATGTGGCTCTGCTGCGTGCCCGGCCGGCCGGGAGCGAGAAGATTACTCGCTTCGCCTTCCTGGTCAATTTCCGCGTAATCTTGTCGTGCTATCTCGGCTTATGGCTCTCGCACTCTCTTTCCATTAGACAGGTCGCGGAAGGCGGCCTGGCGCCCGCGATTTGACCCCAGCGAAAGGGGACTCGGGCGGGCCAGATCGGTGATCGAAGAGGCATGACGCAGAATTCGGTTCTCGCCATCGTCCTTGCCGCCGGCAAGGGCACCAGGATGAAGTCCGACATCCCCAAGGTGATGCACGCGCTTGCCGGGGCACCGCTGCTCGTCCACGTGCTGGCTGCCGCCAAGTCCGCCTCTGTCGAAGAGATCTGCGTGGTCGTGGGACCCGGTATGGACGAGGTTGCGAGCGCCGCCCGCGGCCTCGATCCCGCCCTCCCGGTCTTCGTGCAGCCGGAACAGCGTGGCACCGCCGACGCGGTCAAGGCGGCGCAAGACGCCTTCGCCGGTATCGCCGGTCCGGTGATCATTCTCTACGGGGACACCCCGCTGCTGCGCGGAGAGACGATAGGCCGGCTTCGTGCCGCGCTTGCCGAGGGTGCCGATCTCGTGGTGATCGGGTTCGAGGCGCAGGAGCCTACCGGTTACGGCCGGCTGCTGCTGGACGAGAGCGGGACTCTGATTGGCATCCGCGAGGAGAAGGACGCGAGCGCAGAAGAGCGCGCGATCACTCTGTGCAATTCGGGGATCATGGGATTTAGCAGCGGCAAGACGCTCACCGATCTTCTTGCCCGCATCGGCAACGCCAACGCCAAGGGCGAGTTCTATCTTACCGACGCGGTGGCGCTGGCACGCGCCGGCGGGCTCGACACGCGCATGCTGCGTGGGCAGGCCGACGAGGTTCTCGGCGTCAACTCCCGCGCCGAGTTGGCCCAAGCCGAAGCCGCCATGCAAGGCCGCCTGCGCGACAAGGTCATGGCCGAAGGAGCGACGCTCGTCGCGCCAGAGACGGTGTTTCTCAGCCATGACACCAGGATCGGCAGGGACGTGATCGTCGAGCCGAACGTGTTTTTCGGCCCCGGCGTGGTCATCGAGGACGGCGCTATCATTCATAGCTTCTGCCACTTCGTCGAGGCGCATATCGGACCATGCGCGGAAGTCGGTCCCTATGCGAGGCTGAGACCGGGCGCCGATCTCGGCCCTGACACCAAGGTCGGCAATTTCGTCGAGATCAAAAAGTCGCAGCTCGCCGAAGGTGCCAAGGTGAACCATCTCACCTATATCGGCGATACCAGCATCGGCGCGCGCGCCAATGTCGGCGCGGGCACCATCACCTGCAACTACGACGGCATCGCCAAGCATCGCACCGAGATCGGCGCCGGTGCCTTTATCGGCTCCAACAGCTCGCTGGTGGCGCCGGTCAAGATCGGGGAGGGCGCCTATGTCGGCTCGGGCAGCGTCATCTCCAAGGACGTGCCCCCGGATGCTCTTGCGCTCACCCGCTCCCCGCAGGAGGAGCGCCCAGGCTGGGCGGCCCGGTTTCGCAAGCGGCAGACGAGGAAATAAAGGGTTACAGCATATGAATTGCCGCCGCTTTTGCCTCTTAGGTAGGTAAGCGTGAGACTAAGGAATCGGAGTTAGGCTGATGTGCGGCATTGTTGGCGTCCTCGGCAAAGGGCCGGTCGCTGGCCAGCTCGTCGATGCGCTGAAGCGGCTTGAATATCGCGGCTACGACTCAGCCGGCGTGGCCACCGTGGAGAACGGCACGCTCGGCCGCCGCCGTGCCGAAGGCAAGCTGCGCAATCTCGAGGCGCGGCTGAAATCGTCCCCACTGCTCGGCGAGACCGGCATCGGTCACACCCGTTGGGCGACCCACGGCAAGCCGACGGAGGCAAATGCCCATCCCCATATGACCGACGATGTGTCGGTCGTGCATAACGGCATTATCGAGAATTATCGCGAGCTGAAGGAGGAGCTGGCCGCCGCAGGCGCCGCCTTCAGCAGCGACACCGATACCGAGGTGATCGCCCACCTCATCACCCGCGAGCTCCGGGCCGGCAACGATCCGGTGCGCGCGGTCTATCACGCGCTACAGCGGCTCGAAGGCGCCTTTGCCCTCGCCATGATCTTCCGCGGCTACAACGATTTGATGATCGTGGCCCGCCAGGGGAGCCCCCTCGCCATCGGCTATGGCAAGGGCGAGATGTTCGTCGGCTCCGATGCGCTGGCGCTTGCCCCCTTCACCGACGAGGTCTGCTATCTCGAGGACGGCGACTGGGCGGTGCTGACCCGCGAAGGGGTGGCCATCCGCGACCGGAGCGGCAACGCGGTGCAGCGTCCCATCGCCCGCTCGCTGGCCACGGCGCTCTTGGTCGACAAGGGCAACCACCGCCATTTCATGGCCAAGGAGATCCACGAGCAGCCTGAGGTGGTGGGTCATACGCTTGCCAGCACCGTCGATTTGTCCCTGGCCCGAGTCGAGGCGCCAAAGCTCCCCTTCGACTTTGCCAAGCTCAACCGGCTCGCCATCTCGGCCTGCGGCACGGCGTTCTATGCCGGGCTCGTCGCCAAATATTGGTTCGAGCGCTGGGCTCATCTCCCCGTCGACGTCGATATCGCCTCCGAGATGCGCTACCGCCAGGGCGGCTTGGAGCCTGGCGGCGCCGCTCTGTTCATCTCGCAGTCCGGCGAGACGGCCGACACGCTCGCCACCCTCCGCCACTGCCGCGAGCTTGGCCAGAGCGTGCTCTCCATCGTCAACGTGCGCGAATCCTCCATCGCGCGGGAATCGGATGCGATCATTCCGACGCTTGCAGGCCCCGAGATCGGCGTCGCCTCGACCAAGGCCTTCACCTGCCAGCTCACCGCGCTTGCCTGCCTCGCCATCGTTGCCGGCAAGGCGAGGGGGGTCATCGATGAGGCGCTCGAGGCCGAGCTCGTGCAGGCGCTCGCCGAAGTTCCCCGCCACATGGCGACCGTGCTCAGAGACGAGAAGCCCTACGAGACGCTCGCCCTTCGCCTCCAGCGCGCCCGCGACGTGCTTTATCTCGGACGCGGCCAGAGTTACCCGATCGCGCTCGAGGGCGCGCTCAAGCTGAAAGAAATCTCCTATATCCACGCGGAGGGCTATGCCGCCGGCGAGCTGAAGCACGGGCCGATCGCGCTGATCGACGAGAACATGCCGGTCATCGTCATCGCGCCGCGCGACGAGCTGTTCGAGAAGACCGTGTCGAACATGCAGGAAGTCGCGGCGCGCGGCGGCCAGATCGTGCTGGTCAGCGATGCCGATGCGGCAAGCGTCGGCTGCGCCATCCACACCCATTTGGCCGTGCCGCCGCTGCACCGCTTCGTGACGCCGCTGGTCTACGCCGTGCCGGTTCAGCTTATCGCCTACCACACGGCGGTGTTCATGGGCACCGACGTCGATCAGCCGAGAAACCTGGCAAAATCCGTGACGGTGGAATAGGCTATGGGCCTCGGATTTGCCTGATTTCTTTGTTTGAGCAAGGAAATGGCGGTTCATCGGAAACGCCCCCTCCTGCGCGACCCGAACTCAGGCAAGCGCCCCCGTCGGCGTCTCATCCTGTTGAGCGCGCTGATTGCCGTTGGGGGCCTTGGTTTCCTGACGCAGGCGCAGGCCCAAGAGGGGTCTTTGAGCGGCGGCGCCGCCACCTTCGCCGCCGGCAAATACGATTCTACCGTGCGGCTGATGACTGGAGTGCTGCAGGGCGACAAGGTGGCTCCCGCCGACGCCGCCAAGGCGCTCTATTTCCGCGGCCTCGCCTATCAGAAGCTCGGTCAGCACACCCGCGCCATCGCCGATCTCGGCGCCGCCATGTGGCTCGGGCTGTCGTCCTCCGAGCGCACCGTGGCGCTGGTCAACCGAAGCCTCGCCTACCAGGCCGCGGGCCTCAAGACGCAAGCCGATGCGGAACTTGCCTCCGCGCGGAAGAGCGGCAGCAGCGGCGAGGTCGAGAAGCTGATCGCGAGCAAAGGCGGCGCCGGCAGCGACGCCGGTTCCATCTCCCCCTTCGCCACGGAGGTGCGTAGGGAGAGCGGGCGGACGAGCACGGTCGCCTCGGCCTCGCAGGACGCTCCGCTGCCACCAGCGCCGGCCGCGCGCAACACTCAGGCGGCAAATCCGAGCTCCTGGACCACCACCCAAGGAGAAGCGCCTGCTGCACCACCTCAGAGCGGCAATCGTCTGTCCCGCTGGTGGGGATCGGTCAGAGGCCCTTCGGGCGAATCCGCACCCGAGCCGGCGCTGGCGCCAGCCCCTCAGAGCCCTCCAAAGGCAACCGCCGCCGCAGTGCCGTCGGCCTGGACTACGCAAACTCAAGCCGAGGCGGGTGCGGGGCCCGGAACCCGCGTGGCGACGGCAAGCCCCGCCGCGCCGGTGCCTTCAGGCGGTGGTGGAAACTATCTGCTGCAACTGAGCCCGACCCGCTCTGAAGCCGAAGCGAGCGCGTTGTGGAAAACCGTCGTTAAGCAGAACCAGCAACTCGCGAGCCTCCAGCCGCGCGTCGAGAAGACCGACATGGGCAATCTCGGCACGTTCTATCGCCTCCAGATCGGACCCTTCCCGGACAAGGCGGAAAGCCTTAAGCTGTGCAACGCCCTGAAGCGAAGCGGAGTCGATTGCTTTCTCGTCAACCCCTAGACCCTGAGTAGCGCGTCACGCGTCGATCCCGCGCACAGCAAAGCGCGGGCGAATGTCGTAGGGGTAGCATCCAGCCAGCGTATAATGTTATCCGGCGTCCAGCATCGACTCGCCCGAACACGCATGAACACGTCCACAGATCCAAAGCCGGCACCAAGAACAAAACCGTCCGAACACGGGGAGCCGCTCCGGCAACTTGTCGCCGGCGAGGAGCCTGGCTCGTCGCATCTTGGGGCGCGTTTGCGCGGTTATTTCCTGACCGGCCTCATCGTGGTCGGTCCGGTCGCCATCACTGTCTACGTGGTCTGGTGGTTCATCAATCTCGTCGACGCTTGGGTAAAACCGATCGTCCCGCCGCAATATTTGCCCGAGCATTATCTCCCGTTCAGCGTGCCGGGCGTAGGGCTGATCCTCGGCATCACCGGCGTGATGGTGGTCGGCGCGCTCACCGCCAATCTGTTCGGCCGCACGCTGGTCAGCTACAGCGAGATGATGCTCGCCCGCATGCCGATCGTGCGCAGCGTCTACCGCACCTTGAAGCAGATCTTCGAGACGGTGCTGTCCAAGAATGGCGGATCGTTCAAGCGCGTCGGACTGATCGAGTTTCCGCGGCGAGGACTGTATGCCATCGTGTTTCTTGCCGGCGAGCCGCCGCTCGAGGTCGACGAGAAGATCGGCGACGGCAATCCGATGATCACCGTGTTCATGCCGAACGGCCCGAACCCGACCACCGGCTTCATCATCTTCGTTCAGGCAAGCGAGGTGATTCCGCTCGACCTGTCAGTGGAAGACGCGGCCAAGCTCGTGGTGTCGGCGGGTCTGGTCGCGCCTGACCAGCAGGAGCGTTTGCGCGAGCTCGCCAAGCGCAAGCCGAAGCCCGTGCATGAGGAAGAGCCGGTGGTTTGATTGCCTCGCGCTTCTCGTTCGTCATGCCCGGACTTGATCCGGGCATCCATGCCGTTCCGCCTCAGCGAGTTTGTGCGTCAGTGGAATGGACCGCCGGGTCAAGCCCGGCGATGACGCGGAAATATGAGTCCCGGCGCATTCACCCGGCGCGCATCAGTTTGATCGCATCGTCGCGCTCGAACAGGTAGAGCAGCAGCTTCAACACTTCCGCGCGCGGGCCGGTGAGGTCGGAGTCGCGGGTCAGCACCAGCCGCGCCTCGTCGCGCGCCGCCTGCAGCAGCGCTTCGTCTTCAGGCAGCCGCGCCACGCGAAATTCCGGCAACCCGCTCTGCCGCGTACCGAGCACCTCGCCGCCGCCGCGCAAGCGCAAATCCTCCTCGGCGATGACGAAGCCGTCCTCGGTGCTCTTCATCACGTTGAGCCGCGTCTGCGCCGCCTCCGACAGAGGCTTGCGATAGAGGAGAATGCAGGAGGACTGCGCCGCGCCGCGGCCGACGCGGCCCCGCAACTGGTGCAATTGCGCAAGACCGAAGCGCTCGGCGTGCTCGATCACCAGGATGCTGGCATTCGGCACGTCGACGCCGACCTCGATCACCGTGGTCGAGACCAGAATGGAAAGTTCGCCTGCGGCGAACGCCGCCATGACGCGGTCCTTCTCCTTGCCGGAGAGTCGCCCATGCACCAGGCCGACTTTGTCACCGAAGCGCTTCTTGAGATCGGCGTAGCGTTCCTCGGCGGCGGCAATGTCCAGGACCTCGGACTCCGCGACCAGCGGACAGACCCAATAGATCTGCGCGCCATTGGCGATGGGCCGTTCGAGTTGATCGACCAACTCTGCGAGCCGCTCGTCCGGCATGACGCTGGTCTGGACTGGCTTCCGCCCCGGGGGCTTCTGGTCGAGGCGCGATACGTCCATGTCGCCATAGCTCGTGAGCAGCAGCGTGCGCGGGATTGGCGTCGCCGTCATCACCAGGAGTTCGGCGCCGCGCCCGGTGCCCTTCGCTTGCAGCGCGAGCCTCTGATGCACGCCAAAACGGTGCTGCTCGTCGATCACCACAAAAGCGAGATCGCGGAACGCGACAGGCTCCTGGAACAGCGCATGGGTGCCGATCAGGATGTCGATACGTCCCTCGGCAAGCGCTGCAAGAATCTCCTTGCGCTCCGCGCCCTTCTCGCGGCCGGAGAGGAGGGCGATGCGAAGGCCGGCCGACTGAGCGAAGCTGCCGATCGTCTTGAGGTGCTGGCGGGCGAGCAGCTCTGTCGGCGCCATGAAGGCTGCTTGCGCTCCGGCCTCGACCGCGGTCGCCATGGCGAGCAGCGCCACCACGGTCTTGCCGCTGCCGACATCGCCCTGCAGGAGCCGCAACATGCGGTGGGGATCGGCGAGATCGGCGTCGATTTCCGCAAGCGCCCGGGCTTGCGCGCCCGTGAGCTTGAAGGGAAGCCTCGTCAGGATGGCCCGGCGCAGCTTTCCCGGAGCGGCTAGCCGCCGCCCGGCGCTGCGGCGCAGACGCTGCCTGATCACGGCGAGCGCGAGCTGATTGGCGAAAAGCTCGTCATAGGCAAGCCGCGTCCGCGCCGGCGCCGAGAGTTCGAGATCGGATGCGCTCTGAGGTTCATGCATGCGGCGGAGCGCATCGGCGAAGTCCGGCCAGGTATTCCGCTCGCGCCAAGCTGCATCGATCCATTCGGGGAGGACCGGCAGGCGCTCAAACGCCTGGGCGACGATCTTGCGCAAGGTCGTGTTGGTGAGGCCGGCCGTGAGCGGATACACCGGCTCGAGCAGCGGCAGCTTTGCTGCGCCGTTCCCGGCATCCACCGCGACCACGTGATCCGGATGCGGCATCTGCAGCCAGCCGTCATAGGATTCGAGCCTGCCTGAGATCAGCCTCCGGCTTCCTTCCGGCA
Organism: Methyloceanibacter sp.; assembly: GCF_050728395.1. Classification (GTDB taxonomy): domain Bacteria; phylum Pseudomonadota; class Alphaproteobacteria; order Rhizobiales; family Methyloligellaceae; genus Methyloceanibacter. The sequence continues at coordinate 426 of NZ_JBOHJB010000003.1, read as the reverse complement.
ACAACCGCTTGAGATAGGCCGGATCGGCATTGAAATAGACGAGCTCGAGCGCACCCGAAGCATCCTCCACCAGCACGCGGTACGGAGTGCCAAAGCCTCGTCGGCGACCGCCTCCTCGATGCTCGGTCACGGTCACTTCCAGCGTCGCGAGCTCACCGATGCGGGCGTCGGCGATCCTCGGCGTCAGCGTCCGGTCGATCACGCCTTGCGGCAGATGCCAGAGGACATCGATGACGCGGGCATGGGCGGATTGGTTACGCGGCGCGACAAGCTTGTTCAGCAGCCCCTCGATGCGCGGTCCGACGCCCTTAAGGCTGCGCGCCGGAGCAAAGAGTGGGGCTAACAGGGAAGGGCGCATTGGCTACCAACTATTCGATGTGGGACTACCAAACAAATCCCCTCCCCCCTTGAGGGGGAGGGTTAGGG
>NZ_JBOHJB010000002.1:0-75179 GCF_050728395.1 Methyloceanibacter sp. | reverse complement strand
TGAGCCCGCAATGGAAGAGCGCCATGAACAAGATCGACTCGATCGGGCGCCACATCTTCTACAAGAAGCGCAACGAGAAGCCTTACATCGTGGAGGAAGCCTCGGCCGCGCCGACGCCTGACACCAGCAAGGTAACCGCCGGAGCCTTCTCGCTGGCCTCTACCAACCCCGCCGTGACACCGATCAGCGCCACTCCAGCGCTAAGTCTAGGTGCGGCGCCGAGTGAGTAAGGGCTCCGACCGAGATCAGATCGACGCCGGTCTCGGCAATCTTCCTAACCGTCTCCAAGTTCACGCCACCTGACGCTTCCGTCGGCACGCGCCCGTTGACGAGAGCCACGGCCTTTTTCAACGTGGCGACATCCATGTTGTCGAGCAGCACCGCGTCGATGGGAAAGTGCAGCGCCTCATCGAGCTGATCGAGCGTGTCGACCTCGACCTCGACCTTCACCAGATGCCCTGTGCGCGCCCGGAGCTTGGCCAGAGCTTGCGCCAGACCTCCGGCCGCGGCGATGTGGTTATCCTTTACCAGCACCGCGTCATAGAGGCCGTAGCGGTGGTTGATGCCGCCGCCGGCGCGTACCGCGTATTTCTCGAAGGCGCGCAAGCCGGGCGTCGTCTTGCGGGTGCAGGCGATCCGCGCCTTGGTGCCTTCGATCGCCGCGACATAGGCTGCGGTGAGCGTGGCGATCCCGCTCAAATGCCCGAGATAATTGAGCGCCACCCGCTCGACAGAGAGCAACGCCCTCGCCTTTCCCTGGACGCGCGCGATGTGCGCTTCCGCTCTGACCTTGGCGCCGTCGGCGACATCGGCAACGAACTGGGCGTCAGGGTCGAGCGCCTTGAAGCTTGCCGCGGCAAGATCGAGCCCGGCGATCACGCCTTCTTTGCGCGCGACGATCTCGGCCTCGGCGGTGGCGTGCGCCGGAATGATGGCATCGGTGGTGATGTCGCCGGCTTGCCCGAGATCCTCTTCGAGCGCTGCGGCCACCGCGCGGTCGACGAGAAAGGGCGGCAATCGGAGCTTGGCGGGCTCAGCGATCATGCACTGAGACTGGCGACCCATCGCGGAGCCCGCTCGCGGTCGCTCGCCGCCTCGCCGGCGACGAGCTCGGCCTCGGCAAGCGTCAACAGGCTGCGATGGGCAAGCTTCGGGTCGGCTTCGGGGTAGTCGCTGCGGTAGTGCGCCCCACGGCTCTCTTTGCGCATCAGCGCGGCGGTGGCGATCAGCTTGGCCGTGGTCAGCATGTTGTCGAGGCGCGGGTCAGATGCCGCGCCTCGCTTCAGGCCGGCGATGGTTCCGAGCGCCGACACCAGCGAGGCGTCGTCGCGAATGACGCCGACCTTCCCGGTCATGGTACGGCGCAGCGTTTGCACCGCCGGAGAATCAGGCTCCGAAGAGGGAGCGGCAATCGGCGCGGCGGAGATGTCGAGCGCAACAGCTTCGCTCGACGGCAGCCGCTCGGCGATATCGCCAGCCACGCGAGCGCCGAACACCACGGCCTCGAGCAGGGAATTCGACGCCAAGCGGTTGGCGCCGTGGGCGCCGGTTGAGGCCACCTCGCCGCAGGCCCAGAGGCCTTCGATCGTGGTGCGGCCGATGGCGTCGGTATACACGCCGCCCATGTGGTAGTGGGCGGCGGGCGCGATCGGAATCGGCTCGCGCCGCGGGTCGAGCCCGGCAGCCTCACAGGCGGCGAACACCGTCGGAAAGCGCGCCGGGAACTCGGGGCCGATCTTGCGGCAATCGAGAAACGCGCCGCGTCCGCTCATCACCTGGCGGTAGACGCCGCGGGCGACGATGTCGCGGGGCCCAAGCTCGGCGTCGGGATGCAGCGCGCACATGAAGCGCTCGCCGCGCCCGTCGATCAGCAGCGCGCCTTCGCCGCGCAGCGACTCGGTGGCAAGCGGCGCCGGGTCGCGGCCGACATTGATCGCCGTCGGATGGAACTGCACGAACTCTGCATCGGCGATGGTGGCGCCGGCACGGGCGGCGATGGCGATGCCCTCGCCGCGAGATTCGCGGGGGTTGGTGGTGATGGCATAAAGCTGGCCGGAGCCGCCGGTGGCGAGCACGACGGCGGCGGCGTCGAGCACCAGGCTCGGGGCAAAGGGATTGGCATCGACGCGGGCGAGCTCGATGCCGGCGACCTGCCCGTCGCGAATGACAAGATCGCGGGCGCCCCAGCCCTCAAGGACGTGGATCGATGGCGTGGCCCGCGCCGCTTCGGTCAGCGCCGCCATGATAGCGCGGCCTGCGGTGTCGCCCTTCACGTGAAGGATGCGGCGGGCGCCGTGGGCCGCCTCGCGGGCAAAATCGAGACGGCCTTCGAGATCCTTGTCGAAAGGCACGCCGTAGCGGAGCAGATCCTCGATGCGGCCCCGCGCCTCGCGCGCAAGCAGCAAGGCGATGTCCTCATCGACAATGCCGGCACCGGCGCGGATGGTATCGGCGGCGTGGGCCTCGGGGCTGTCGCCTTCGGAAAGCGCCGCGGCAATGCCCGCTTGCGCCCAGACGCTCGATCCGCCTTGGCCGAAGGGGGCGACCGAGACCACGGTTACCGGCATGGGCGCGAGCTTGAGCGCCGTGAACAGGCCGGCTAGCCCTGCCCCGACAATGACCACGCCGCCTTGCGATCGAGGCTGGGCTCTATCGAAGGCGGATTTGTCTTCGGTGGTCATGGCACGCGTTACCTCGCCATACCTTGTCAGTGGCTGAGATTGATCATTCGCTCGATGGGCACCCGCGCCCGGGCAGCGACGGCGGGATCGATGGTCACCTCCTCTTTCAGCATGACGAGGGACTCAAGGATCTTCGGCAGTGTGATGCGCTTCATATGCGGGCAGAGGTTGCACGGCCGCACGAAGTTGACCTTCGGCGCCTCGACCGCGACGTTGTCGCTCATCGAGCATTCGGTCACGAGCAGGACCTTGCTCGGCTGATTGTCGTGCACCCATTTGATCATGCCGCTGGTCGAGCCGGTGAAATCGGCCTCGGCGAGCACGTCGGGGGCGCATTCGGGGTGAGCGATGATCTTCACGCCCGGATCGGCCTCGCGATAGGCCCGAAGCTCCTCGCCGGTGAAGCGCTCATGCACCTCGCAATGGCCCTTCCAGGTGATGATCTCGACCGATGTCTGGGTCGCCACCCACTTCGCCAGATACTCGTCGGGGATCATGATGACGCGCGGCACGCCCAAGGACTCGACCACGCGCACGGCGTTGGACGAGGTGCAGCAAATGTCCGACTCCGCCTTCACGTCGGCCGAGGTGTTGACGTAGGTCACCACCGGCACGCCGGGATAGGCCTCGCGCAGCGCCCGCACGTCGGCGCCGGTGATCGAGGCGGCGAGCGAGCATCCGGCTCTGGAATCCGGGATCAGCACCATCTTGTCGGGGTTGAGCAGCTTGGAGGTCTCGGCCATGAAATGCACCCCGCCCTGCACGATGATATCGGCGTCGCTCTTGGCCGCCTCGCGGGCGAGCTGGAGCGAGTCGCCGACCACATCGGCGACGCAATGGAAGATCTCCGGCGTCATGTAATTGTGGGCGAGCACCACGGCGTTGCGCGACCGCTTCAGCTCGTTGATGGCCTTGATGTAAGGGGCGAAGCCCGGCCACTCGATGGGCGGGATTACGCGCGATACCTTCTCGTAAAGATGAGCGGTCTCGCGCGCTACCTCAGGGGTATAGGCAAGATCGGGCAGCGTCGCCGGGATCAGTTCCCGCGCCGGCCTATGCAGCTTGCCGCTCGATACGGCCGAAATCTGCGTCGTCATCGTCCCTACTCCCGTCAACCCTGCCAATATGCTCATACTGAGCATATATGGGATGCTAAAACATCCGGCACAAGGCCGGGCCCCTATTCTCACTTGGAGTATAGGTGATGGTAGCGGGTCGTCAAAGGGGGGTTGGCGAGATCGTGAAGGCTGTGACCAAAATGCCTCTCGGGTGCTCAAGCAAGCTGCCGATCAGTCCCCAATCATGGCCAAGGCTGCCTTGCGCTCACCCGACTTCAGCTTAAGGAAAGCCGCGCGGGCGGCTTTGATATCGCGGGCTGAGCCGCTCTCTGCAGCGGCTTTCAACGCGACGGTGGTCGGATGGTCGGCGCCGCAGATGAAAACCAGGGCCTTCGCCAAGCGCCCCATGGCTTCCTGGTCGATCTTGCTTTCGTCCATTTCAGACAGCCCCGAGGTGACTGTCGCCAATAGCGCAGAAAATCATGGCGAGGGGGCGGCGGCCACCCGCGTCGACCGCAGCAGCGCGTAGATTGCCACTGAGCCAGCCAGCAGCACCCCGGCGATGGCCGGCGCCTGCCAGTCTCCGGTCGCGACCCTAACCACCAACAGGGCCATGCAGACGAGAGCCCCAAGCGCCGGAATGATGGGCGGGATCTCGAAATAGCCGGCCTGCTCGCCCTTCCGCCGCTTCAGCACGAACAGCGCGCTATTCACCACGGCAAAGACCAATAGGAGCAAGAGCACGGTCGCAGCGGCAAGCTCGGCGATGGTGCCGAACAAAGCGAGCGGCACCGCCACCAGAAACAGAGCGGCGATGGCGATATGCGGCGTGCGCCGCTCGGCGTGGATTTCGCCGAGGCGGAGCGGCAGCAGGCCCTGATGCGCCATGCCGTAGATCAGGCGAGATGCGGTGACGTAGTTGACGAGCGCGGTGTTGGCAACGGCGAACAGCGTAATCCCGGTGAACACGATGGGCGAAATGAGGGGTGCCGCCCGGCGCACGACCTCGGTGATCGGCCCAGGCGCCTCGGCGAGCTCAGGCCACGGCACCACCGAGACCGCCGTGACGGCGACAGCGATGTAAAGGACCGCAGCCATACTCATGGCGAGCACGAGGCCAAGCGGAATGGTCCGCCGCGGATCGCGGCACTCTTCGGCCACGTTGAAGGTGTCCTCAAAGCCGATAAAGGCGAAGAAGGTGAGCACGGCGCCCTGCACCAGAATCAGCCCTTCGCCCTGCTCGGCTGCCGCAGGCGGCATCTCGAGATAATCGACGCTTCCCCAATAAGAGAGCCCGACGGCGACGACGAGAATGAGCCCAGATGCCTCGACCAGGGTACACAGCACATTCACCCACATCGATTCGCGAATGCCACGGAACACGATGCCGGCGAGCACGAGCAGGAAGCCGAGCGCCAGCCACCAAAGCGGGACGCTTTCCAGATTCAGAAGCACCGCGAGGTTGGCGGCGAACACGCGGGATTGCGCGGCGACCGAGGTCAGGCCCGAGCAGACCAGCGCAAGCCCGACCACGAAACTGAGGAGCGGCAGCCCGAACGCGCGCTCGGTGACGTAGGCCGCGCCGGCGGCGCGTGGATAGCGCGACCCGAGCGAGGCATAGGAGAGTGCGGTGAGCAGCGCTGCGACGAGCGCCACCACGAAGGCGAGCCACACGGCATTGCCCACCAGGCCTGCGGCCTTGCCGATCAGTCCATAGATGCCGGCCCCGAGCATGCTGCCGAGCCCGTAAAGGGCGAGCTGCACCGGGCCGATGGAACGGTGCAACTCCGGCCGCTCCCGCTCTTTGGGTGGGCTTTGATCTGACAGCTTCATTCTCCTCTCCCGTCATGCCCGGACTTGATCCGGGCATCCATGCCGTTACGGATCAACAAGCTGAAGCGCCAGTGGAATGGATTGCCGGGTCAAGCCCGGCAATGACGGCTTTGTTGTTGGGTCTAGCTCTTCAGCCGGTAGCCGGTCTTGAAGATCCACCACACCACGGCGAGGCAGATAAGAAGAAACAGGATGGTCATGCCGAGGCTCACCCCTACGCTGACATCGGCCGTGCCGAAGAAGCTCCAGCGGAAGCCGCTCACGAGATAGACCACTGGATTGAACAGGGTCACCTTCTGCCAGAAGGGCGGCAGCACGCTGATCGAATAGAAGGTGCCGCCGAGGAAGGTCAGCGGGGTGATGATGAGCAGCGGCACGATCTGCAAGCGCTCGAAGCCGTCAGCCCAGATGCCGAGCACGAAGCCGAACAGGCTGAAGGTCACGGCGGTGAGCACCAGGAACAAAAGCATAAAGAGCGGATGCTCGATGCGGATCGGCACGAAGAAGAAGGCGGTGGCTAGGATGATCAGGCCGATCAGGATCGATTTGGTGGCGGCGGCGCCGACATAGCCGATGACGATTTCGAGATAGGAGATCGGCGCCGACAGGATCTCGTAGATGGTCCCGGCAAAACGCGGGAAATAGATGCCGAAGGACGCATTCATCACGCTTTGGGTGAGCAGCATCAGCATGATCAGCCCGGGCACGATGAAGGCGCCGTAGCTCACGCCTTCGATATGGGCGATGCGGGCGCCGATGGCCGCGCCGAACACCACGAAATAGAGCGAGGTCGAAACCACCGGCGAGACCACGCTCTGCCACAGCGTGCGCCGCCAGCGCGCCATCTCGAATTTGTAAATCGCGCGGATCGCCGGAAGGTTCATCTTCGCTGCCTCACCAGATCGACGAAGATGTCCTCGAGGGAGCTTTGCGTCGTTTGCAGATCCTTGAACCTGACCCCGGCCTGGGTCAGGTCCTGCAACAGTCCGGTGATGCCGGTGCGCTCGGCTTGGCTATCGTAGGTGTAGACGAGCTCATGGCCATCGGACTCGATGGCGAGATTGTGGCGGGCAAGCTCAGGCGGAAGGGCCTCGAGCCGCTGATGCAGCTGCAAGGTCAACTGCTTCTTGCCGAGCTTGTGCATGAGCTCCGATTTGTTCTCGATGAGAATGATCTCGCCCTTGGAGATCACGCCGATGCGGTCGGCCATGTCCTCGGCTTCCTCGATGTAATGGGTGGTGAGGATGATGGTGACGCCCGCGTTGCGCAGGTCCCGCACCACCTGCCACATGTCCTGGCGAAGCTCGACGTCGACGCCGGCGGTCGGCTCGTCGAGGAATAAAACTTCCGGCTCGTGCGACAGCGCCTTGGCGATCAGCACGCGGCGCTTCATGCCTCCGGACAGCGTCATGATCTTGCTGTTGCGCCGGTCCAACAGCGACAATTGCTTGAGAATCTTTTCGATGTGGGCCGGATCTTCACGCTTGCCGAACAGGCCGCGGCTGAAGGAGACCGTGGCCCACACCGTCTCGAAGGCGTCGGTGGTCAGCTCCTGAGGGACGAGCCCGATCATCGATCGGGTGGCGCGGTAGTCGGTAATGATGTCGTGGCCGCCGACCAGGACATTTCCCGAGGACGGGGTGACGATGCCGCAGATGATGTTGATCAGCGTCGTCTTGCCGGCGCCGTTCGGCCCGAGCAGCGCGAAGATCTCGCCCTTCCTGATCTCCAGATTGACGCTTTTCAGCGCCTCGTAACCGGAGGCATAGGTCTTGCAGAGGCTCTCGACGGAGATGATGGGCTGCATGGAATGACGCTGTTGCAAGGGTGAACTCGGCAGAAAGTCGTAAGGGTTAGACTGGAATCCACGCGGCGATGCGTCGCGCGATCCCGTCGGCGCCGGGCTCGACGAGCAGCATGTGCCCGTGCCCGGCCTCCTCCCAGAATTGCGCATCGCGATATGGCAAGGCTGTGGCGCGCGCGGTGACAAGCGACACAAGATTGTCATCGGTGCCGGAAAGGCAGAGCACCGGGCAGCGCACCGCAGCGGTATCGACCGCGGCGGCACGCTTTTCGTCAAGCATCCAGAAGAACATCTCGAAATAGGCGAGCCCCGATTCAGGCCCAAATTTGTCGAACACGGCGCGCTGCCGGTCCTTCGGCACGCGGTTCAGCGAATAGAAGCAGGCAAGGTCGAAGTCGGGGTCGATCACCGCCTTCCAGAATGAGGCGATGCCCATCAGGCTTTGCGAGAGGTCCTTCTCGCTGTCGCTTGACGGCAGGATGCCGGCGCGGGGCGCCGGGCTCACCAGAATGAGCGCGCGCGCGCGCCCCGATGCGGCAAGCTGCTGGGCAAACAACGCACCCATGGAGTGACCGAGTAACACCGGCTGCGGAGGAAGCTTGCCCAGCACCGACGCAAACTCGGCGCGATAGTCGGCAAGGCCCACACCGACGAGCTTCTGGTCGGCGCCTTCCTTGTCTCTCCCGTGCCCGATCAGATCTGGCGTATGGACCGTCCAACCCTCGCCCTCGAACACTTCGCGAAATGTGTCGAAGCACCAGCCGCCGGCCGACGCGCCGTGCAACATCACGATGTCCTTGCTCATGCCCTCCTGCCCGATGCGAGGTTGCGCTTTGGTCGCATCGCCGGCCCGCGAAGCGCCGGCGACACTCGATAGCATGGCAAGGGCCGCGGCTCCTTGCAGAAACGCGCGGCGGATCATGCGACGTTCCGCTCTTTGGTTGCCTGCATCAGCGCCGCGAGCCCGGCCCGCGTGCTGGTGCTCGGAATCCAATCGACCTCGGCAAGTGCCGAGCTGTCGGCGATGAGGGAGCCGGCGAACATCCGATAGGTCTCGGCATGGCCAAGGGCCTGCAGCGCCGCTTTCAACACCGGGCTCGGCACCGGGAACAGGCCTCCGCGGCGCCCAAGGCCATGGCGCATGGCCATGATCATCTGGCCAACGGTCAGCGGTTCTGGATCGGCCACGATGAACGGGCGCTTCAGCTCATTCGGCGTGTCGAGCACCTTGGCCACGGCTTCCACCAGATTGTCGAGAGCGAGCAGCGAGCGTTTGGCCTTGAGGCTCGCAAGCGGCAGCGGATAGGGCGAGCGGGCAAGCTCGGCAAGGCGCGCCATATTGCCCCGAACGCCGGGGCCATAGACGAGCACGAGGCGGAGGGCCACCCAGTCGAGATTGGTCAGGGCCAGCCCCTCTTCGGCAGCGAGCTTGGACCGGCCATAGGCGTCGGTCGGCCGCGGCTCCAATGTCTCGGTCAGGACGCCCTCCGCCGTCGATCCTGATTGGGCGCGGATCGAGGACAGGAACACGAAGCGGCGCACCCCGACCCGTTCTGCGGCGCGGGCAAGCTTCATCGTGGCCTCGGTATTGAGCAGGCGATAGTCATCCTCCGGAACGCCCGACATGGTTTGGGCCACGCCGGCGGTGTGAATCACGGCGTCGACCTCGGCAAGCGCCTCAGACATATTGTGCGGGCGGGCAAGGTCGCCGATCAGCGCGCTTGCGCATTCGATCGGCGCGGAGCTTGGCCGGCGCAGAAGCACGCGGAGCCGGTAGCCGCGCTTCGGCAGCTCGCGCAACAGATGCTGGCCGATGAAGCCGGTGGCTCCGGTCAGCGCAATGAGGGGCTTATGTGACGAAGCGCGACTCGTGGACGCCGTTCCTTCTTCCCCGGCACGCATGGCGTTGCGGCCAGCGCACCTATGGGTTCCGAGGCAGCCAATCTTACGACTGGCGGGTCATTTGGGCGAATTTTCGAGCGTGAGCCGCAGGATCTCGCCGTTGCCCTCGTCGGTCAAGGCGTAGACCGCCCCATCGGGGCCTTGCACCACGTCGCGGATGCGGGTGCCCATGGGAATCCGCTCCTCGGCAACGACCTTCTCGCCGTCAAGGGTGAGGCGCACGATCGCTTGCCCCGACAGGGCGCCGATGAGGAGGTTTCCCTTCCAGCCTGGGATGGCGTCTCTGGTGTAGAAGGTTATGCCCGAGGGCGAGATCACCGGGTTCCAGTGATCGATGGCGTCGGCAAATTCGGGGTGGGTCGGCGGCTTGGGAATGTCCTGGCCGGTATAGTGGTTTCCCCAGCTCACTACCGGCCAGCCGTAATTTTTACCGGCTTGCGGGATGTTGAGCTCGTCCCCGCCCCGAGGACCCAATTCGGTCTCCCACAGTCTGCCGGTCTCAGGGTTGATGGCGGCGCCTTGCGGGTTGCGATGGCCGTACGACCAGATCTCCGGACGCGCGTCCTTGCGGCCGACGAAAGGATTGTCCTTGGGCACCGAACCGTCGGGGTTGATGCGCACGATCTTGCCGAGATCGTTGCTGAGGTCCTGTGCCGGGGCGAACGTGAAGCGCTCGCCAAGGGTGACGAACAGCGTGCCGTCGGGCGCGAAGACGAGACGCGAGCCGAAATGGTTGCCGCCCCCCACCTTTGGCTCCTGGCGGAAGATCACTTCGACGTCGTCGAGGCCGCTCTCGCCGAGTTTCCCGCGCGCCACCGCGGTGGAGGCTCCGCCCTCGCCGGGTTCCGAATAGGACAGATAAACGAGGCCGTTCGACTTGAAGCCGGGGTCGATGGCCACGTCGAGCAATCCCCCCTGCCCTGCGGCAATGACTTGGGGCACGCCGGAGAGCGGCTCGGAGAGCTTGCCGTCCTTCGACACGAGGCGCAGCGTCCCTGAGCGCTCCGTCACCAGCATCCGCCCGTCGGGGAGGAAGGCCAATCCCCAGGGATGTTCCAATCCCGTGGCGACGGTCTCGACCTTGATCGTCCCGGCTTTAGTGTCACGCGGGCCGTCCACGCTCATGCCGTAACGGGAGACAAGCGTCACGGCGGCGATCACCGCCAAAGGCAAGAGCAGCCATTTGCCGCTGAAATGCCGTGCAATGTCCCTGAAGGGCATTCTTCGCCTTTGGGTTCCCGATCCAGATTGCAACGCAGTCTAGCGCCAATTGGTTCAGAGGCCCACGCGACGCATCGGTTTGAAGCGCAAGTTCAGCGAGCCCCCGCCACCGCTCCACCCAAGCTCACCCCGCCATCAGGGCGTTGGCGCGGTCTCCATAGATCAGCATGGCGTAGGTTGCAACCGGCGCCGGGCGGCCGATCAGATAGCCTTGCAGCTCCTCGCATCCTTCGAGCATCAGGAACGAGCGCTCGCCTTCAGTCTCCACGCCTTCGGCGATCACCGGAATCTTCAGCGCCCGCCCCAGCCCGATCACGGCACGCACGATTTCCGCCGACTTGGCGTTGGATTCGACGCCCGACACGAAAGTCTTGTCGATCTTGAGCTTATCGAAGGGGAACGACTGCAGCCCCGACAACGAGGCATAGCCGGTGCCGAAATCGTCCATGGCAATCTTTACGCCGAGAAGCTTTAGCCGGCGGAGCGTAGCAAGCGCGCGGGCCTGATCGTTGATCAGCACGCCCTCGGTGATCTCAAGCTCGAGACGGCCGGGCGCCAGGCCGGTGTCGGCGAGGACCGATTGCACGAGCTCGGCCAAATCAGCATGACGGAACTGGACCGGGGACAGATTGACGCCGATTTGCAGCGACCTCGGCCACGAGACGGCTTCGGCGCAAGCCTGGCGCAGCGTCCATTCGCCGATCTCGGCGATCATGCCGTTCTGTTCGGCGAGCGGGATGAACGTGCTCGGCGCCACGAGGCCGCGCGTCGGATGATACCAACGCAGCAAAGCCTCGAAGCCGAACACCTCTCCGTCGACCTTGGCTTGCGGCTGATAATGCAGCGCAAGTTCGCCGTGCGCGATCACCGAGCGCATGTCGTGTTGGAGCTCGTAGCGTTCCCGCAAGCGCCGGTCCATCTCGGGCTCGAAGAATCGGACCAGGTGCCGGCCGTCGGCCTTGGCGCGGAAGAGCGCGGCGTCGGCATTGGCGATGAGTCCATCGATATCGGACGCGTCCTCGGGGTAGATCGTGCCGCCAACGCTGAGCCCGATGGGGATCAGCTGGCCGCGCACCTCGAAGGGCTTTGCCACGGCCTCGAGCATGCGCTTGGCCAAGGCCTGGGCGGCCTTCGGCTGATCGCCGGTCGCCAGGATGAGGGTGAATTCATCGCCGCCCATCCGGGCAATGAAGGCGTCATCGGCGGCGTGTTGCAGGCGACGCGCAATGGCGCAAAGCAGCTCGTCGCCAATGACATGACCGAACAAGTCGTTGGCCTCCTTGAAATGATCGAGATCGACGGTCAAGACGGCGAAGCTCGTGCGGTTCTCTCTGGCCTGCACGAAGGTCTGGGCGAACTGCTCGGCAAGGGCGGTGCGGTTGGACAGATTGGTGAGCGAGTCGTGATGAGCGAGATGGGCGATGTAGCGGTGCCTGGAGAGGAGCTCGGCGCGGGCCGCGCGCAACTTTTCGCGCGCTTCGCCGAGGCCGAGCGCGGCTTCCCGCACCTCTTTCTGCAGGACGTTGAAGCTCTCGGCCATCTCGCCGAGCTCATCGCGGGAGTTCGGCTTGACCGGTACGATATTGACCGACGCGTGGGCAGCCTCGAGATCGCCGCGGCCCAAGGCTCCCATGGCCTGGGAAAACTCGCGCAAGGTGCCGGAGGTCAGCCGCTTCGCGGCCTTGCTCACCTCGATCGCCGAATAGGTGATCATGCCGGGCAAGACCAGGCCCACGCTGATAGTGAGCAAGGCCACGACCACGAAAATATCGGCGAGCACCGACACGAGTTCGTGGTGCCCGTCCGCAACGGTGTTGACCGCGAGCAGATAGGCAACGCCGTCCAGCACGAGAACGGCCACCATGGCGCCGGTGAGCTTGACATGGAGCGTCTGGGCCACGGCGGGAAGGCCGGCGCTCCGCCGATCCTCCATGACGCGCCAGGCGTAGAGTGCCGCCCCCGAATAAGCCAAGGCGAGGCCGAACACGACCGTCGGGAGACCGAATTGCTGGAAGCCGAGAATGGCAGCGAGCAGCCAGATGCAGGCGGCGACCACACCAAGCATGATGGTGCCGCGCGGCGCGCGATAGGGACGCTCGGCGTCGGGCAGGTCGCGGCGGAGCAGCCACGCCGCGATGTTCGGCATGCAAATGCCGATGAGGTAGGTGAAGTTGGCGGCGGCGATCATCCATACCGGATCGCCCGCCAACAGAAAGATGATGGCCGAACCGGCGGTCAGCGAGGTCGCCGTCCATGGGCAGTCGGTCGCCTTTATGCGCCACGACAGGAAGCGGGGAAGGAGCCCGTCGTCGCTGAGCTGAGACAGCGTGCGTGCAGCGCCGGCAAGCGGCTGCAGCGTGCCGTGGAACATGTTGAACATGATGAACCAGATGGCAGCGGCCTTGCCGAAACTGCCGAAGAGCGGCGCGAAGGTGGGCCCAAGCACCATGGCAAGGTCGTGCCCAAGCGGCTCCGGACCAAGCACGCCGAGCCAAACCACGGGGAGGACGATGAAATACACCCCTGCCATGACGCCAGCGGCGAGCATGGCGCGAGGCACGTTGCGGTTTGGATCAACGGTCTCGCCGACGTGGCAGGCGGCCGCCTCGAAGGCCGGAGCGGCAAATCCGATCAGGTAAAGACCGGCCATGATCGAGGTGAGCTCGCCGAACCAGCCTTCGAAGGGCGTCGTCAAATGAAAGTTGAAGGCTTGCGTCCAATTCACGTCGCCTGCGAGCATCGGGGCCAGCGCCGAAACGAAGGCGAGTGACGCCGAGGCGGTGGCGACGGGGATGGCGAGGCGGGCGACCCATTTGATGCCGCAAAAATTCACGAAGCTGAAAAAAGCGACGATGGTGATGGCGACGGCTTCCACCGGAAGCCAGGGGAAGAACCATTGCTGGAAGGCTGAGGCGGAGAGCAGAGCTGTCAACCCGCAGGTCGGCACCCAGCCCCACCAATAGCAGGTGCCGGTCAGCGCCGAGAGAACGGGGTTGTAGGGCCGGAAGGCTTCGGCGCAAGCCGCGGAAATTCCCCCGACGCGGTTCGGCCACATCAGGACGAGCTCGGTCCAGGCAGGTGCCGCTGCCCAGCCGAGCAGGACCCCAGTAATGAGCAACGGAACGGCGGCGCTACCTTGCCCGAGGATCACTCCCTGACCGACGAACAGCGCCGTGATCAGGAAGATCATCTGGTTGCTGCCGCCCATGGCGAGCGCCGCAGTGCCGACCCAGCCAAGCACCCTTGGATGGGGCGGCGTCACTGGATCTGGCTGGAGAGTAGTGGACTCCATCGGCGACCCTTCCCGCTCGCGTGTAGGAGCCACGAGCGGGGAACACCAGACGAACACACAGCAATGGTTACCGAGCCCTCCGCCTCATGCCCGGCGGCGGAAGCCTCGATCGGCTTTTCCCACGCAAATCAATGGCTAAGACGGACTTCGAGAGGTCTCCATCCGATTTCCCGGTTCACCCAGTTTTCCGTTTGCCCCCCGACGGCGCAAGGCGGCGCTGCAAGGGATAGTCGTGGCTCTCATACAGGCGGCGGATGCCGCTCCCATCGAATCTTTCCTCCTCAACCTCAAGATAGGCGCCCAAGAGGGACTCAGGAGGAAGCTCTTCGATGGCAAAGCGAATAGCCTCTGAGGCGCGGGTGAAGCGCTTGTAGCCAACGCCGCGGGATTTGGCTTTCCAGTTTCTGGCGGGGAACAGCTCGGCCTCTGCGGTGTAGTCGAAATTGCTCATGATTGAAACCTTACGGACGCTGGTTTGCCGAATTGCGATGACTGCAAAAGTCGGAGGAAGCCTACATCCAATGCCCCAAACTAACGGGCAACATCATCTGAATGTTCACTGCCCAAACTACACGCGAAATATGGTTCTGAATTGGCGAAAATACAAGGGATTTGGCCAAAAAAGGACGTGGCACCGCCAATTTTCATTGGCAATTGCTTCTCCTGATTCCTGGAGTTCTTCGTCGAGATCTAAAGACTTACGCGCGGCCAGCCTTGACGCGCAAGCCCGGCGCCGGTCGCTCAAGCACCACCTCGCGGCGGAAGCGATAGAGCTTTGCGGGGCGGCCTCCGGTCTCGGTCGAGACGTTGCCGGTGGTCTCGACCAGCCCGCCCTGCTCGACCAGGCGGCGGAAGTTCTGCTTGTGCAGCAGCGTGCCCGAGATCGCCTCCACCGTCTTTTGCAGCTCGAGCAGGGTGAATTCCGGCGGCAACAGCTCGAACACCACCGGCCGGTATTTGAGCTTGCCGCGCAGGCGTCCCATGGCGGTGGCGAGGATGCGGCGATGGTCGAGGGCCATCGGCCGGCCAAGCTCGGGAAGATCGTCCCATTGACGCGCCGCAGATCGGCCGTCGCGCGCGGCCTCGCTGACGAGCCCAGCCTCATACAGCAACTCGTAGCGCTCAAGCACCTTCTCCTCGTCGAAACCGCCGCCGATGCCGAAGCCCACTTTCAGCCGTTCGGAACGGCGCAGCGGTCTTGCCGGCTCATCCGGCAATGGTGCCCGCTCAGCCCATTCCTTCAGCCGCGGCTCGATCTCGCGGGTGAAAATCTCAGGTTTGCCCTGGCGCCAATCCTCCCAGGGGAAATAGGCGTACCAGGGCGACCAATGCGAGCCCTGCAGCTCTTCGCCGGCGCCGCGGGTGAGCGCGAGATAGCCGACCGAGAGGATATGCGATGCGGTGTCGCCGGGCTCGGCGTGGCGGCCACGATCGCCGAAGGTGTAGAGCTGCTCGACATAGCCGAGGTCGAGCCCGGTCTGCTGCTTCACCCAGGCGCGCAAGCCGATTTCGAGGGTGCGGTGGGCGCGCGGGGCGAAGGGGCCGAAGGGAAGCGCGTCCCATTCGCTCGACGCCACTTCGCCGGGGCGCACCACGAGAATTTGCGGCTGCTGCTCGCGCACGCTGACGATCGCGGCGTTGAGCCCAAGCTCGATCTGGGTGCCGCCGACTGTCTCTACGGCGCGAAGGGCCTGAGCCATGGCTCAGGCCGCGTTCCGGGCAGAGAGTCCGAACACCTGCCCTTCCTCGGCAAGCGTGCCGCGGCCGATCTTCTCCACGGCGGCGATCATGCGACCCTGACGGGACAGAACCCCATCGCCAAGCGCAACCAGCCTGCGGTTGGGATAGGCGGTGGGCGACGCCTCGCGCAACGCTCTCGCCAAGCCGATCTCGTCGGCTTCCGGATTGAGCGCGCAGAGCGAGATGAAGGCGGCCGCGGTGGAGCGGCTGATGCCGGCCCAGCAATGGATGAGAAGCGGCGCGCGACGGTCCCAATCGAGCGCGAACCGGACGAGATCGGCAACATGCTCCTCGCAAGGCAGAACGAGCCCCGTGGTCGGCTCGCAGATGTCGTTCATGTCGAGCCTGAGATGCCGGTCGGGCGTGATCGAACGCGGCGTCGGCACCAAGGTCTCGCCATTGATCAGCGTGACAAGATGACTCACTTGAGCATCTTCGATGGTGGTCCCGACCAGACTCAAGGGCGAGACATAGATGGTTTCGGGCGACATGATTCGCGGCACGCTAGGCGCGTCTCTTGGCGAAATCAGGGAGGATGTTTGACCATCCCCGGTAAGGATGCTCGGCATCGTCATCATTGAGCAAGCTCGTTGAAACGCTTGAGAAACTTCGCTTCGCTGTCGGCCGCAGGCAGCGGCGTTAACCGCGTTAGCCTGGCCACCAGGCCGGGCTTCAGCCCGCGCGGCTGACCGAAATATCTCCGCCCCTCCTCGACCGAAAATCCGGCAAGTGCAGTCGCTTCATAATACGCCGCGATTTTGTCAGCACGTTTAATCAGTTTGGCGATTTCGGCGGGAAGCTCGACCGGAAGCCCGAAGCGGATATGGATGGCGGCAAGCAGTCTCGCCTCGAAAGCCTTGTAGTCGAGAGCGAGCGCCGCCTTGAACGGGCTGATCAAATCGCCGATCACGTATTCAGGGGCATCGTGGATCAAAGCTGCGAGCCGGTAGCGGCGGCTCAAGTCTGGCGACACGGCCCCTGCAATGGTCTCGACGAGAAGGCAGTGCTCGGCCACCGAGAAGGCATGGTCGCCGGTGGTCTGGCCGTTCCAGCGGGCGACCCTCGCGAGCCCATGAGCAATATCCTCGACCTCGATATCGAGCGGCGACGGGTTCAAGAGATCGAGCCGGCGTCCGCTCAGCATGCGCTGCCAGGCGCGCGCGCCGGTTGCGTGGGGAAGGCTCTTCATGCCCTCATGAATAGCTCTGGAGCCGACCGAGGAAAACATGGACGAAACCGATGTGTAGTGGCATTCATTAGCCGCTTTTTCCCGCGTAAGGACCAATCAGCATTCCCATCTAGGAGATCCGCATGGCAAAGCTGCCCAGATTCTCGCTTGCGCACAATGAGACGACCAAGAAGTGGGAACTCAAGAAGGAAGGTTCCAGTGAGGTCATGAAGCGCTTCGCCACCAAGGCCGCGGCGCTCAAGGGCGGAGTCCTAGAGAAAGCGGTTGGCGGCAGGGGCTCGGTGAGGATCCGCAAACGGGACGGAAAAATCCAAGAAGAGCGCACTTATCCGCGCAGCGCCGATCCGCGCGGCTCTAAAGGCTGAACCGCGCTCCGAGCTTGGCGCATTCGGTGTGGCGGAAGCAGCCGGTCAAATGGTCGTTGACCATGCCAACGCCTTGCATGAAGGCGTGCAGCGTGGTCGGCCCGGTGAAGCGGAAGCCGCGGCTCTTTAGAGCTTTGGCAAGAGCCTTGCTCTCGGGAGTCTCGGCCGGAAGGTCGGCCATTCTCGTGTAGGCGTTCTGCTTCGGGGTGCCGTCGACGAAGCTCCACAAGAACTGGCTGAAGCCGGGCCCAGCTTCCAGCTCGAGGAACGACTTCGCGTTTGAAATCGCGGCTTCGATCTTGCCGCGATGCCGCACGATGCCTTCGTCAACGAGCAGGCTCGCGACCTTCCTTGGTCCGTAGCGCGCCATCTTCTCCGCATCGAAATTGTCGAAGGCGGCGCGGAAGGCCTCGCGCTTGCGCAAGATCGTGATCCAGGAAAGTCCGGCCTGGAATCCTTCCAGCACGAGCTTCTCGAAGAGCGCGCGGGCGTCGGATTTCGGCACGCCCCACTCCTCGTCGTGATAGGCGATGTAGAGCGTGTCGCTCCCCGGCCAGGGACAGCGTTTCGCTTCGGCCTTGCTCATGAGGCTGCCGGCGCCGGGGTCTTGAAGCGAGCCCAGGCGGGAATGCGCAAAGCGACGGTCATTTCGTCCGCACGCAAAACCTGACCGGCGGCTTCGGCCGCTTCGGCGCGGTCGAGGCGGAGAAGCGCAAGGCCTGCGCTTCCGCTCACAGAGCCGAGCGTGCCGATGGAAGTCCCGCCTGCGGTGATGTCGGTGCCTTCGGGCGGCAAAGGCCCCTCCCCTTCCACGCCGACGATGCGTTTCCGCGCCGTGCCGCGATGCTCCATGCGCGACACCACTTCCTGGCCGACAAAGCAGCCTTTGTTGAAGTCGACGCCCCCGAGCTGATCGAACATCGCCTCGTGGGGAAATGCATCGCCGAAGGCGTAATCGCGCCCGCCCTCGGGCACGCCGAGTGCGATGCGGTGCGCGTGATACAGGTCCTCGCTGGCAAGCGTGCAGCCGAGATCGCCAAGGCTCGTGCCGGCGGGAAGCAGGATGCGATGCCCGAGCTCCGGCAGGCGCGGATCGGCATAGGCGACGGCGCCGTCCGGAAACCGAGGTGGCGCGCCCCAGGCCGCGGCCACGGCGAAGGAGCGATCCTCGGCGATCTCGACCTGGGTGCGGAGCCTGTAGAAGCCGAGCCGCTGCACGAGCTCGCCGACTTTAGCCTTGGCGACGTCGAGCAGGAAGCCCTCCCCCGCCGGCACGACGAAAAAATCGAAAAGAATTTTCCCCTGCGGCGTGAGCAGGCCGGCATGGATGGCGCCGCCAGGCTTGGCCTTGTCGATGTCGTTGGTGATCAGTCCTTGCAAAAAGCCGCTGGCCGCTGGCCCCGAGACCCGCGCGACCGCACGGTCGGAAAGAAGCGCCGCGTTGCATTGGCTCATGTTCATGCTCTAGAGACTTATTCAGGCGGAGTTAAGCCCGCAAGCTTAAGCGAAAGCCCCATCTTGCCCGAAACCTTCGATCTCCTCATCAAGGGCGCGACCCTGGTCAATCATGCCGGCGAAGGCCTTGCCGATATCGGCGTGAAGGACGGCCGTATCGTGGCGATCGGCAGCTTCGCCGGCCACTGCGCCGGCAGGACCATCGACGCGGTTGGCTTGCATATTCTGCCCGGCGTGATCGACACCCAGGTGCATTTCCGCGAGCCAGGGCTCGAGCATAAGGAAGATCTCCAATCGGGCAGCCGGTCGGCGGTGCTCGGTGGTGTGACCGCCGTGTTCGAGATGCCGAACACAAAGCCTGCCACGACCAGCGCAGAGGCGCTCGCCGACAAGGTCGGGCGCGGTCGCGGGCGCATGTATTGCGACTTCGCCTTCTTCGTTGGCGCGACGCGGGAGAATGTCGAGGAGCTACCACGCCTGGAGAAGCTTCCAGGCGCCGCCGGCATCAAGGTGTTCATGGGCTCTTCCACCGGAGACCTGCTGGTCGACGACGAGGAGACCTTGTCGCGCATCCTTGCTCTTATCGCGCGACGCGCGGCCTTTCACGCCGAGGACGAAGCGCGGTTGCGCGAGCGGGCTTCGCTTCGCCGCGACGGCGACCCTTTGAGCCACAGCCAATGGCGCGACCCCGAAGCCGCGCTTGCCGCGACCGCCAAGCTGTTGCGGCTCGCCACCGCAGCCGGCAAGCGCGTGCATGTGCTGCACGTCTCGACCGCGGCGGAGATGCAGCTCCTGGCGCTGCATAAGGATGTGGCAAGCGTCGAGGTGACGCCACAGCATCTGACCCTGGCCGCGCCAGAAATCTATCGGCGGCTCGGCACCAAGGCTCAGATGAACCCGCCACTTCGCGATCCAGCGCATCAGAATGTCCTGTGGTGGGGGTTGACCCAGGGCGTCGTCGACGTGCTCGGCTCAGACCACGCGCCGCATACGCTCGAAGAGAAGGCACAGAGCTATCCGCTCTCGCCCTCAGGCATGCCGGGCGTGCAGACGCTCGTGCCGGTGATGCTCGATCACGTCAGCAAGGGACGGCTGAGCCTCGCGCGCTTCGTCGATCTCACCAGCGCCGGGCCGCAACGACTGTTCGGCATCTCCGGCAAAGGCCGCATTGCCGTCGGCTACGACGCGGACCTCACCATCGTCGATCTCAAGGCGGAGCGCGCGATCGACGACGACTGGATCGGCAGCAAATGCGGCTGGACTCCCTTCGCCGGCGAGAGGGTGAAGGGCTGGCCGGTCGGCACCGTGGTGCGCGGGGACCTCGCCATGTGGGAAGGCGAGCTTGGGGCAGCTTGCGGCGAGCCGGTCCGTTTCGGCGAAGCGTTGCCGCGCGATCCGCTCGCTTGAGCGCTATTTCAGGAAATAGTGCCAGACGCCGTCGGCGCCGATGCCGGCGCGATAATAGCTGTACTTGCCGCTTTTCTTCATTTCGAGAGCGAGCGGCGGCGGCACCACGCGGTAGAAATCGACCTCTTGCGCGGGCGTGAGCTTGGCCAAGTCCATCTCGGCGAAATAGGGCCAGATATACATCACGTCCTTGCCGTCGCCTTTGCGCATGAAGCCTGAGCTGAACACGTTCATCATGGCGGCGAGAATGTCGCGGCCCTGGCCGTCGGCGGAAGCCTTCTTCCAAAATGCGATCGGGTCGCTCACCGCGGTCGCGCTCAGCATCGGCGGCAGCTCGTTCTCCTCGAGCACCGGCAGCATCTCGTCGATATTGCCGCTCTGCGCCGCAACCACGATGCTCTGCAGCGTGTCCCTGATCTCATCAGGCAGCCGGTTGAAGTCGTAGATCACCTCCGGAGTTCCTGGCGGAGGCGCCTCAGCCCCGGGCGGCGCAGACGGCGCCGCGCTCTCGCCTCCGGATTTCGGCGCTTCGCTTTCCGGCTTTGGCGCCGGGGCTGCTTCAGGCTTCGCAGCCTCGCTCGCGGCCATCGCCTGCGGCTTATTGGCCTCGGTCGCCGGCGAGATTTCCTGGCCGCTTTGTGTCGCGGCGCGAGAGACGACCTCTCCCCGGTAGGCATAGACAATGAGAAGCGTGCCAGCTACCAATGCTGCGAAGGCCGCCATGACGATTTTTGTGCGACTCATCCCACCTCCCTTGGGCGCTTCGCCACTTTCGCACAGTGACGGGCGCCTAGCTTGCGCGCGGAGCGCCAAGCTCTCGCGACGATCCTTCCCCATCGGCCAGCAGCGATAGGCACTTGCCGTCCGGCGCGCATATCGTTCTGTCCGGCATCCAACTGGTGCTAGCCGGAATTGGCGTTGGGCTGCTGGTAGCGGCGCCCATCGGACCGGTCAATGTCCTTTGCATCCAGCGGGCCGTAACCAATGGATTCTGGGGCGGTCTCGCCGCCGGTATCGGCGCCATGCTTGGCGACGGGCTGCTCGCGGCCATCGCCGCGTTCAGCGTGACGGCGATCTCCGACGTGTTGATCGCCTATTCAGGGCCGATCCAGCTCGTTGGCGGCGTGCTGCTGATCGTCTTCGGCATCGGGCTCCTGTTCGCGCCTCCCATGCTGTTGATCGCGCCAGGGCAAAAGTCCCACCTTTGGGATCATTGGGGCATCATTCCCCAGACCTTCTTTCTCACCATCTCAAATCCAGGCGCCATTCTCGGCATGCTGGCTTTGATCGGCGGCCTCGGTTCGCTGATCGGCGGTCTCGACACCTATCTCGAGGCGCTGCTGCTCGTGGTGTCCGTCATGGGGGGTAGCCTGTTGTGGTGGCTCGGGCTGTCGGAGCTGATTGCCACCATCAGGCACCGGCTGACCGAGAGCAGGCTCAGGCTCATCAACCGCATCGCCGGGACGCTCTTGATCGCCTTCGGCGTCGTGCTCCTAGTCAACGAGCTTGTTCTCGGCTGGGGCTAAAGCCGGCTATTGCGGGGTCCGATTCAGCGTGAACTCGCCGTGCTGGATGCGGCGGGAGAGCCCACCGGTCATCTTGGCCACGGCGTCCTCGCCGTAAGCCGCGACGAGATCGGCGAGTGCCGCGAACAGCGCGGCGTTGGCGAGCATCTCCGGCTCGATGCCGTCATGCAACGCCTCTTCCCACGCATCGAGGATGTATCTCAAAGCCTCTTGGCTCCGAGCCTTGTCCTTTGCGGTCTCTCTTGCACGCTCTGCCGGCTGCAACGGCGTATCCCCTGTTCTTCGCGATCCCTTGTGCTTAAGCCAAAAACTGGCACGGACGCGCGCTAAACGGGGGAAAAAGGCGAACTAACGGTTAATCGGAACGGGTTCGAGGCCCCTTTCGGGGCCATCGCCGAGGGGGCCTACCTGGCCCTGCCGAAGAACGGAATGCCTTGCTGGGTTTCCTCGGGCTTCGCCTGATTGGCAGCCTTGCGCTTTTTCCGCTTGGGCTTCTCCGCGCCGTCGACCTGACCGGGCTCGGGAGCGGCTGTCTGGCCCTGGCTGGCTTCGGTCTGGGGCGTCGCTCCGGTGGCTGCGGGCTTGGTGGCCTCCGCAGGTTTTGTCTCTGGGGTTGACGTGGCGCCATCCGTCGCTGCAGGTGCATTGGCGGCGGGAGCCGGAGAGGCGTCAGTTGCGGTGGTTGCCGACCCCGGTATCGCGTCGTTCGAACCGCGGCTTGCGTAATGCGATGGCTTGGCAAGCGCCGCAGCGATTTGCGCGCCTTCGACCGAGAAGCGGGTGACGGCGAGCGTGGCCGAGGAGGTGCAGGCGCGGTAGGTGCGGCGATAGCCCCGGTAGCCGTCATTGAAGCTGTTCACGAGCTTGGCGCGGCGAACGGCGGTCGAGCCTTCGTTCCTGACGATGTCCTTCATCTGATCGCGCCAGAGTTGGCCTTCCTGGGCACCGCATAGCTCGCGCAGATAGTGGACGGCGCCAAGGATCTCGGCGAGCCGCAGCAGCTTCGCGTCATAGGGCCGGTCGTCCGGCGGGGGCGGCGCCGAGCTTTCCCGCGGAATGATGGGCGGCAGATCATCTGCCGGGGCCTTCGGCTTGGCCGGGCGGGCCTTCTGACGCTTCGGCTGGTCTTGCTGGAAGAATGGTGACCAAAAGAACTGTGCCTCGGCCACTGGCGCCCAGCCGAGCATCGCGACGGCGAGCACGCAGGCCCCGAATCCAAGCGCGGGCGTCCTTCGTTTCATGCAATCTGAGTAACGCGGTTTGGCGGCGAAAGCTAGGCGCGGATGCCTTTGGATTTAGCCCGCGGCAACGCGAATGAGCCCGCTTTTGCAGGCCCTCCGGGGAGGCCGCCAGGCGCCTCGCGGCTTGCTCGCGTTTGGTGCCAGCCCCATCTATCGGCCGATGTGCTCCCGCTACAGCCTCACCTCGCCACCGGAAGCGGTGCGCGCCACCTTCGCCTATCGCGACACGCCAAATTTTCCGGTCCGTTACAATATCGCGCCGACGCAAGACATCGGCGTGGTGTGCGTCGACGCCGACGGTCAGCGGCGCTTCCGCATGATGCGCTGGGGCCTGCTGCCGTCCTTCGTCAGGGATCCCAAGGCCGGTCCTCCCATGATCAACGCGCGGGCCGAAGGCATATCGACCAAATCAGCCTTCCGCCGCGCCTTCGCCGAGCGGCGTTGCCTCGTGCCGGCGGACGGTTTCTACGAATGGACCGGACCGAAGGGCGCGCGTCGCCCGTTTCTGCTCCGCCCGCGCCAAGGCGGCCTGATTGCCTTTGCCGCCATCTGGGAGCGCTGGCGGGATCGCGCCGGCGGCGAGATCGACTCGGTCGCCATCATCACATGCGACGCCAATGCCGCCGTGGCGCCTTTGCACGATCGCATGCCGGTGGTGCTGGGACGTGAGCATTTCGAGGCCTGGCTCGACTGCAAGGCGATGGAGCTCAAGGCCGCCCAAGACATGCTGCGGCCGGCGCCCGGCGATCTCTTGGAGGCGATCGAGATGCATCCGCAGATCAACGATTCGCGCCGCGACGAGCCCGGCATCCAGCAGCCGCAGCAGACGCAGCTTCTGTTGTGAGCGGTACTTGCCCTAAAGCAGCTTGCCTGGGTTGAGGATCCCGTTCGGATCGAAGGCCTGCTTGATCTTGCGCATCATCTCAAGCTCGATCGGCTGCTTCGCGTGGCGTAACAGATCGCGCTTCATCCGCCCGATGCCGTGCTCGGCACTGATCGAGCCACCGAGGTCGAGCACGATCTCATGCACCGCGGCGTTGAGCGCCTCCCAATTGGCGAGGAACACAGCGCGATCCATCGAAGGCGGCTGGCTCACATTGTAGTGAATGTTGCCGTCGCCGAGATGTCCGAAGGGCACCGGCCGGGCGCTTGGGATCATCAACTCGACGAGCTGATTGGCGCGGGCGATGAACTCAGGCACGCGGGCGACCGGCACGGCCACGTCGTGCTTGATGGAGCCGCCCTCTTGGCGTTGCACCTCGCTCATCAGCTCGCGCAGGCGCCAAAGCTCGCGCTCTTGCGCCAGCGATGCGGCGATGACGGCATCGTCGATCTCCTTTGCCTCGACAGCTTCGCCGAGCAGCGCCTCGGTGACGCGGGCGACGTCGTCACCCTCCCGCGGGCTCGAAAGCTCCAACAGCACATACCAAGCGTGGGGGGAGCGAAGCGGATCGCGGGCGTCGCTGCCATGCTTCAGCACGAAGTCGAGGCCAAGGCGCGGCATCAGCTCGAAGGCGGTGAGCGCAGGTCCCGCCAAGGCATAGGCGCGGGAGAAGAAGGCGGTGGCGGATTCAAGGTGAGAAAGCCCGGCGAACGCCGTCACCGTCTCGGCAGGCTTCGGGTAAAGGCGCAGCACGGCAGCGGTGATGATGCCGAGCGTGCCCTCGCAGCCGATGAACAGGTCCTTGAGGTCGTAGCCGCTATTGTCCTTGCGCAAGCGCTTCAGCCCGTTCCACACGCTTCCGTCGGCGAGCACGACTTCGAGACCGAGGGTGAGATCGCGGGCGCTGCCATAGGAAAGCACCGCCATGCCTCCGGCATTGGTGGCGAGCACGCCGCCGATCTGGCAGCTGCCTCCCGAGGCGAGGCTCAAGGGAAATAGCCGCCCGGCACTCGCCGCCACTCCTTGCGCATTGGCGAGCACCAGGCCTGCTTCGACCGTCATGGTGTTGCCTTCGAGGTCGATGTCGCGGACATGGGTCATGCGGCTTAAGCTGACCACCACTTCATGGCCGCTTTCGAATGGGATTTGGCCGCCGACCAGTCCGGTATTGCCGCCTTGCGGCACGATCGCCGTGCGCGTTTCGCTGGCGCGCTTCAAGATCGCCGCCACTTCGGCGGTCGAGCCCGGCTTGAGCACGAGCGCCGCCTTGCCGAAATAGCGGTCGCGCCATTCCACGAGATAGGGCGTCATGGCCTCTGGCTCGCGGACCGCGTGGTCCTCGCCGACGATGCGGACGAGCGCGTCGAGCGTCGCATCGCTCGGCCGCCGAGGTTGAGGATGGTCGCCCGTCATGGAAGATCGGCGCCAGCGGTCAAGGTGGCAGGGATGCGCGCACGCTTGAGCCGGTCGTTGATGGCTTCGCCGAGACCATGATCGGGGATCGGCATGACCGCGATGGTCTCTGCGCCCGTGGCATCGAGCGTCCTGAGCGCGGCGAAAAGATTCGCAGCTGCCTCGGTCAAATCGCCGCGCCGGCTGAGATTGATCGTTGGACCGGCGAAACCGGGCGCGTTCGGGCCGAAGGCGAGAAACGCTTCTCCGTGGCGCGGCTTGCTCGCGTCGAGGCGGAGCGGCGTCGCCGGCGCATAATGGACGGCGAGCTGACCCGGCGAGGTCACGTGGCCGCCAGCGTCGGGCGCGGCAAGTCTATGGCCTAGCACCTTCTCGATCTCCTGCCGCGGAAGCGCGCCCAAGCGAAGCAGAGTCACTTTGTCTCCCTCGACCCCTAACACTGTCGACTCGAGCCCGAGCGTGCACGGGCCCCCATCGAGAATCATGGCCGGCAGGCGCCCAAGCTCGGCCTCGACATGGGCGGCGGTGGTCGGGCTTACGCGGCCGGAGCGGTTGGCGCTCGGTGCGGCGATTGGCAGCTTCGCTGCTTCGAGCAGCGCGCGGGCAACCGGATGACTTGGAGAGCGAAGCGCGATGGTGTCGAGGCCGGCGCTGATGAGATCGGGAATGCCGCAGTCTGATCTCCGCGGCAGCACGAGAGACAGAGGCCCTGGCCAGAAGGCTTTGATGAGCCTTCGCGCGGTTTCGTTGACGACGGCGCAGGCTTGAGCCTCTTCCTCCCCAAGCACATGCACGATCAGAGGATTGAAGCGGGGCCGGTCCTTGGCGGCAAAGACCTTGGCGACCGCCGCCGCGTCGAGCGCATTGGCGCCGAGCCCATAAACCGTCTCGGTGGGAAAGGCGACGATCTCGCCCTTGGCCAGCGCCTCGGCGGCGCGGTCGATTGACTGTTTCGTTGCGGCGACGATCGTCATGGTAAATCTGCTGGGCAACCTTGGTTCCTCAAGTTTGCCCGTATATGATGAAGCGCTATTGCACTCTAGGCCGAAATCCGATGACCCGCAGCGTTACCGTCAAAGCGGCACATGATGCCGAAGCCGGTGTCTGGTATGTCGAAGAGAGCGATCTTTTCGGCTTGAATGCCGAGGCCGACACGCTTGAGGAACTCGTCAACAAGCTTCCGGCGGTCATCTCAGACCTTCTCGAACCCGAAGACGGCGAAGATGCTGAAACTCCGGTTGAGCTTGTGGTCCAAATCAGCACGCGCATCCAGCTCAGTTCCGACGCCGCGTGAAGGACTACGGGAAAGCATTAAGGAAGATACTAGACGAGAATGGCTGTGCGTTCGTTCGCCACGGTCGTGGCGACCATGACGTGTGGGAAAACCCGGCATCCGGGCGCCGCTTTGCGGTGCCGGTCAAGATCAGGTCGCGGCACCTAGCGAACAAGATTCTTAAAGAGGCTGGATTGGAGAAGGCCTTTTGAGCGCGATGCCAGCACGTTGACCAATCGGTGTCGGCGGCTCACGATCCCCCGGAAAATGCCCACCCTGCTCCTCACCCATCCCGACTGCCTGCTGCACGACATGGGCCAAGGTCACCCTGAGCGGCCGGATCGGCTGCGTGCCGTCGACCACGCGCTCGCCGGCCCCGCCTTCGCCGCGCTGAAGCGCGAGCAGGCGCCGCTTGCCGATCTCGCCGTTATCGAGCGGCTGCATCCCTCCCGCTATGTGGAGGCGATCAGGGACGCCATCCCGCGGCAGGGTCTCATCTGGCTCGATCCCGACACCGCAATTTGCCCGAGGAGCTACGATGCGGCCCTTCGGGCGGCCGGCGCCACGGTCTACGCCATGGACCAGGTGATGACGGGCGCCGCCAAGAACGCCTTCTGCGCCGTGCGCCCCCCAGGACACCACGCCGAGCCCTCGCGCGCCATGGGCTTCTGCCTGTTCAACAACGTTGCCGTCGCCGCGCTGCATGCCCGCGCCGCCCATGGCGCCGAGCGCGTGGCGGTGGTCGATTTCGACGTGCATCACGGCAACGGCACGCAGGACGCGTTCTGGTCTGACCGGGATCTGTTCTACGGCTCCACGCACCAGATGCCGCTGTTCCCCGGCACCGGAGCGTTGAGCGAGACCGGAGCCGGCAACATCTTCAATGCGCCGCTCAGCCCGCTCGACGGCAGTGCGCGCTTTCGCGAGGCGTTCTTGAGCCGCATCCTGCCGGCGCTGCACGATTTCGCTCCGGACGTGCTGCTGATCTCGGCGGGGTTCGACGCCCATCGCGACGACCCGCTTGCCCAGATCGAGCTCACCGAGGAGGATTTCGCCTGGGTGACCGAGAAGCTCATGGAGATGGCCGAGAAGCATGCCGGCGGCCGGGTCGTCTCCGCGCTCGAGGGCGGCTACGATCTTCAGGCGCTCGGGCGCTCAACCGCCGTCCACGTGCTGGCCCTGATGCAGGCTTCCTCTTGAGGATTACCCGCTTCTCGGTTCGCGATTAGCGCCAGAAATACTGTGTCCAACAACGATAGCGGTCGCACAGGTTTTGATAGTTGAGGCGCGGGTAGTACTGTCCGATATAGGTTCGGCTGTAGGGTGAGCCGCGCCACGGTTGATAGCTTGGAACAGGACGATAAGTGTATGAGGTCTGGGCTGCCGCCGGATCGGAGGCGACAATGGCGCCCGACAGGGCGGTGAGGACGAGCACAGAGCCAAGGATCAATCTCTTCATGAGAGGTCTCCTTTCAAGGTTTGCCTGGTCTTAAGGATCATTGGACCGAAGCACATCGACGCTATCCCCACTGCGTTCTGGAAGGCTGTGGGAATTGGCACACCGAGGGACCGGGGGTGGCTGTTCGATGGCTTCGGGTGCTAAGGGAAGCGCCTTCCTCTTGAACCTTGCCGTCCCGAAGGGCTAAAGGCTCAGCATGGCCGAAACATCAGAACATGCCGACATCAAGGATATGAGCTTCGAGCAGGCGCTGAAGGAGCTCGAAGCCATCGTCGACCGCCTGGAGAAGGGCGATGTGGAGCTTGAGGCCTCGATCCTGATCTATGAGCGGGGCGAGGCGCTGAAGGCGCATTGCGACGCGCTTCTGCGCAAAGCTGAAGCCAAGGTCGAGAAGATCTCGCTCAATTCGAACAATCAGCCCACCGGCACCGAGCCGCTCGATGTCGAGGACTAGCTCGCTTTCCAGCTCGCCTCGGTGACGAGCTGGCGCAGCCAATCGGCTTCAGCCCCGAACCTTTCAAGATGCGACAGGCTTCTTGCTTGAAACTCCGACGCCTTGCGCCTCGCACCTTCCACTCCGAACAGATCGATGGCAGTGCATTTGCCGGCATCCTTGCCCCGCTCCTTGCCGACTTCCGCCACGCCGGCAACGACATCGGCGACATCGTCGAGGAATTGGTAGGCGTAGCCGAGATCGACGCCGGCAGCCTGCAGGCTCGCGGCATCTTCATCGTCGGCGCCGGTCAGGATGCCACCCATCTTGGCCGCGGCCCCATAGAGCGCCGCGCTCTTCAGCCGGTAACAGGTGAGCAGGCGCGCTTCTTCGCAAGTGCCGCCATCCAGGTCCTGACGCATGTCGTGCACCTGGCCTTCGATCATCATCATCCCAGCCTCGCTCAGCTCGAGCGCAGCCTTAATGCGCGCGGGCGCAGGGACAGCGGGGATGTCGAGACTGATCCGATAGGCGAGCGTCACCAGGAACACCGGCGTCATGTCGGCAGCCCAGGCCGGGAAGGCGCGATGCGTGCAGGGCTTTCCCCTCCTGACGGTCGCGTCATCCATGCTCGGCAGATCGTCGAGGACAAGGGACGCCACGTGCGCTAGCTCCACGCCGCAGGCCGCTGGCAGGACGCGTTGCAGCGCATCGTCGCGAAAGATCTTGCCCGCGGCAACGGCAACAAGGGCGCGCCAGCGATGCCCGCCGCCAAGCACCGCGTAGCCGGCGGCGCGGGCGACATCGGTATCTGGAGCCTTGGCAAAAAGCTGGGCGAGGAAATCTTCCACGGCGCGGCGCAATTCCGCCTTGGCGACGTCGAAGTCCTGAACGGCTTCGCTCGGCGTCGACAGAATGGCGCGTGCCATGCGCGTCTCCCCAGACCCGAGGCGAGGTTAGGGGAAAATGCTGGACGGCGCGAAGCTATTTCTCGCCAAAGAGCTAATGCAGCATGGTCACCTTGAGCTTTAGCCCCCGCTTGGGCCGCAGCGTGATGCGGGCGAGCGGCACCGGAACCTCGCCTGCGGGAAGCTCAAAACGGGCCCCGGCAAGGAAGGTTGCGAGCATGGCCTTGGTCTCGAGCATGGAGAAGGCTCCGCCGATACAGCTTCGCGGGCCGGTACCGAAGGGCATATAGGCGCAACGGTGGCGCCCGGCGCGTGCTTCCGGGGCAAACCGGGACGGGTCGAAACGAAGCGGATCAGACCACAGAAGCCGGTGCCGGTGAACGACGTAGATCGGAATGACCACGGTGGCGCCGGACGCTAGCTCGACCTCGCCAAGTTTGACCGGCCTTCGCGTAATCCGCATCAGGCTCGGAGCCGGCGGATAGAGTCGCATCGCTTCGAGGAACACTGCCTCCAACAGCCCAAGCTGCTCGAGCTGGTTCGCGCTCAAAGGTCCGGCGCCCAAAGGCCCGGCTCCCATGACGTGACGCACCTCCTCGCGAACCTTGTCCTGCCACTCTGGAAAAAACGCGAGCACATAGAGGGCCCAGGTGAGGGCCTGCGCCGTCGTCTCCTGCCCGACCATCAGGAAGGTGACGACATTGTCGATGATCAGGCTGTCGGACATCTTGGCGCCGGTTGCTTGATCACGCGCCGCCACCAATCTCGACAGCAAGTCGGCGCCGTCGCCACGGCCCAGCCGGCGGTTGGCGAGCACGCGCGCGGCCACTTCACGGAGATTGTCGCCAGCCCGCCGCATGGAACTGCTTCCAGGATGCGGGGTCCATGCCGGCAATTTCAACGCGGCATAGGCGATCTTCCACGTCGTCGAGCTGAGAAAGGCTGTACCCGCCTCCGACACCATCTTGCGGTCTTGCGTGCGAAGATCGGCGCCCAAGATGGTGTCCTGCAGCGCCTGCATGGCCGCTTCGGTCATATCTTTGCCGATGATTTGCAGCGAGCCCGGTCCCGCCTTGCGCCAGCGAGCAAGCACGGGTTCGCAAGAAGCGGCGAAGGCTGGCGCATAGGAGAGGAGCGCCTCGGCGCGGAACAGCGGCGCGGCGATGCGCCTTTGCCAGCGCCAGTCGTCGCCCTCGGCGATGAGCAGCCCCTTGCCACCGGCGCGGCCGAGGACATTGTCGTAGAGCGGGCTCTTGGTGAAGGCGTCGCTGTCGTCCAGCAAAATTTGCTGGGT
The DNA here is from genome assembly GCF_050728395.1 of Methyloceanibacter sp. Classification (GTDB taxonomy): domain Bacteria; phylum Pseudomonadota; class Alphaproteobacteria; order Rhizobiales; family Methyloligellaceae; genus Methyloceanibacter. The sequence continues at coordinate 44,802 of NZ_JBOHJB010000002.1, read as the reverse complement.
CAGCTCCGGATCGGTGACGAAAACGGTCTCGAGGCCAAAGTCGCGGTAGACCACGATCGGCTCGTCGTAGAAATCTTCGCCCCAGCTCGCCACCGGGTTGCTCACAAGACGCGCGAGCAGGCGGAGGAACGGCAGCCGCCCGGCCGGCGGTTTCGGCACTTCGACTATGGTCGCATCCAACGCCATGGCTCCATGACACAATTCGGACGGCCTGCTAGGCTAGTTGAAACCCGAGGCCTGGGTCGATAAAGGTCCTGTCACAAAAAAGAGAACTTCAAGCCATTTCCTTGTGTTCCGGGGAGCTGATGAGCGCCGAACATCCAACGCCGCTGCTTGACCGGGTGCGCACCCCAGAAGATGTGCGCGCCTTGGACGACTCCGACCTGCCGCAGCTTGCGGCTGAGCTTCGCCAGGAGACTATCGACGCGGTGTCGGTGACTGGCGGGCATCTTGGCGCGGGCCTCGGCGTGGTCGAGCTCACCATCGCGCTGCACAAGGTGTTCGACACGCCGCGCGACAAGCTCGTGTGGGATGTGGGCCACCAGACCTATCCGCACAAGATCCTGACCGGAAGGCGCGACCACATCCGCTCCTTGCGCATGGGCGGAGGCCTGTCAGGCTTCTGCAAGCGCGATGAGAGCGAATACGACACCTTCGGCGCCGGCCACTCCTCGACCTCGATCTCGGCAGGACTCGGCATGGCGGTGGCGCGCGATCTCAGCCGCAGGAAGCAGAACGTGGTCTGTGTCATCGGCGACGGCGCCATGAGCGCCGGCATGGCCTATGAGGCGATGAACAACGCCGGCGCCATGGATTCCCGGCTGATCGTGATCCTCAACGACAACGACATGTCGATCGCCCCTCCGGTGGGCGCCATGAGCGCCTACCTCGCGCGCCTGATCTCAGGCGAGACTTACCGGCAGTTACGCAATTGGGCGAAGCAGCTCGCCAAGATCCTGCCCAAGGCGTGGGAGCGCCGGGCGGCGCGCGCCGAGGAATACACGCGTGGCTTCTGGACCGGCGGCACGCTGTTCGAGGAGCTCGGCTTCTATTACGTGGGCCCGATCGACGGACATAATTTCGATCATCTGCTCCCGGTGTTGCGCAATGTGCGCGACACGCAGAACGGCCCGATCCTGATCCACGTGGTCACGCAGAAGGGCAAAGGCTACGAGCCCGCGGAGATTTCCGCCGACAAGTTCCACGGCGTCAACCGCTTCAACGTCATTACCGGAGCGCAGGAAGCGGCAAGCAGCGGCGCGCCGAGCTATACCAAGGTATTCGCCAACGCGCTGATCGAGGAGGCGAGGGCGGATGAGAAGATCGTCGCCATCACCGCGGCGATGCCCTCCGGCACGGGGCTCGACCGCTTCGCCGAAGCCTTCCCCGACCGCGCATTCGACGTTGGCATCGCCGAGCAGCACGCGGTGACTTTTGCCGCAGGGCTCGCGGTCGAGGGCTACAAGCCTTTCGCCGCCATCTATTCGACCTTCCTGCAGCGCGCCTACGACCAGGTCGTGCACGACGTCGCCATCCAGAGCCTGCCGGTCCGCTTCGCCATCGACCGTGCCGGATTCGTCGGCGCCGACGGCCCGACCCATGCCGGAGCCTTCGACGTCACCTATCTCTCCTGCCTGCCCGGATTCGTGGTGATGGCGGCGAGCGACGAGGCCGAGCTCATGCATATGGTGGCCACGGCAGCCACCATCGGCGACCGGCCGTCGGCCTTCCGCTATCCCCGCGGCGAAGGTACCGGCGTGGCTTTGCCGAAACGGGGCGAGGTCCTCCCTCTGGGCAAGGGGCGAACCCTGCGCGAGGGCTCTGCCGTCGCCATCCTCTCCTTCGGGGCCAGGCTCGGCGATGCGCTCAAGGCCGGCGACCAGTTGGCTTCCTTCGGACTCTCGACCACGGTTGCCGATGCGCGCTTCGCCAAGCCACTCGATGAGGACTTGGTGCGGCAGCTCGCATCCCACCACGAGGTGCTGATCACCATCGAGGAAGGTGCGATCGGCGGCTTCGGGTCGCAGGTGCTGCATTATCTTGCGCGCGAGGGCCTGCTCGATCGGGGGCTGAAGGTGCGGACCCTGACGCTCCCCGACAGCTTCATCGAGCACGACAAGCCGCAAGCCATGTACGCACGCGCCGGCCTCGACGCTTCCGGCATCGTCGCCGCGGTGTTGGCGGCGCTTGGCAAGGATCTCGGCGCCGCCGAGGCGGCGCGCCTCGCTTGAGGCTATTCGAGCTTGCAGTTCTCGACGAATTTGCCGACCGACTCAGCCCTGCCCACCTCCGACATGGTGGCGCTCGCCTCGCCCATCTTGATGGTCAGCGGGCCGGAATCGCGCAGCACTTCGAGCACCGGCTTCACGTTGATATCGCTCGCTTCGCCGAAGGTCTTGCCGGTCGTCTCGTTTTTCCCAACCTCGCCGTCGACCGGCGATTGAGCCTTGGCAGAAGACAGCTCGATGGTGAGGGGGTCGCCGGGCTTTGCGTCGGGGATCTCCTTATGCACGTCGAGCACGACGATATTCATGCCGCTGAAGCAGGACAGCATGAAGAGCGGATTTTGCGCCGGATCGAGCGGACCATAGGCAAGCGTGGTCAATCCGCCGCCGGTTTTCTCCGTCCACATCAGGACTTGCTCGCCGGCGCCCGCGAGCGGCAGGGTCGCGAGCATGGCGACGACCGCCAGAAATAGACGCGGGCCTAAGCGCGCCATCGACGTAAAATGCTTCGGCATCGGCTTGCGGTCACCTGAGCAAAAACAGATGCGGGCGGCCGGATAAGGTCCGTCGCCCGCGCCTTGCTAGTCGATGCCGCGGGGCTTGGCAAATATGTCCGGTTTCGGGGGGCGCTTTAGGGCCGCGTGCCTTCTCCCTGCCGGAAGTGGCCAGCCTGCATGGCCGAAATCGCCAGGTCGATTGCCCTCTCTCCGAAACCACGGAAGGCCGGATCGAACTCGAAATAGTTGCAGGTGATCTCCTCGCCGGCGGCGATGTCGACGATGGCATAGCCCGTGTCGAAGACCCGGAAATCGGTGTTCGGCCGCTCTTTGTGGTTCATGAACTTGCCGTCATCGCAGTCGATGATGCGCACGCCGTCGATTTCCAGATGTGGATAGCTGTAGCGCGCGACATAATCCTGCATGTGCGCCGGCAGCACGGCGATCTCGTGCGTGTAGACGAAGATGTCGAACTTCGGGTTCAGCACCCAAAGCTGGCTGCCGCTCGGAATGAATTCGCCGGCAAAGATGCCGAGGCCCTGAATTTCGCTTGGCGCGACATAACTACGGACGAGCATCATGTCCGTTCTCTCCGCTTGGCTCTCAGTTGGGTTGATGATCAGAGGTTGGATGCTGGCTCATGCGAGATTGCCGTTCGCGCCGTGCACGAGCGCGAGAGCGGCCCGCTTGCGTACCCGCCGGCGCGGGGATTGCTCGGCTTGCAGGGCGGCGATGCGGCGCTGCAGATAGGGCGAGAAATGGCCGGCATAGCGCTTCCACAACGAGGGATCGCGCCAATCGTTGCCGGTTACGCGACCGCGGCAATGCGAAGAGCCGCAGGCGCAGTCGAACTCGTCGTAAGGCGAGCCGTCGCACATGGCATAGTCGATGGTGACCTCGTCGCCAGGCTGGATCGCGTGCATGGCGACGATGGTGATCTGTCCGTTAAGGCCGGCATTCGGTTCGCAGCTATGGTTGATGTAGTCCGGCGCCTCGTCGGGGTTAAGCGAAGCGAGGTAAAGACCCTCCTCGACCTGCGCGGTGTGACGGCGGATGTCTTCGGAGAGGTCGTCGAGCTCCTCGGCGGAGACCAAGCGCCCACTCCACACAGCAATGACCTCGCCGGGCTCGATCAGTTCCCGAGCGAATACGGCCTTGCCACCGGCCACGTCACGATTTCGGACTTCGCACTTTTCGGTGAGGTAAGCCGTCGTACTTTGGCTCACGAGACCTCCGCGAGGGCGCGCCGAGCGGTGCGCTTCGCAGTATATAGTTGGCGGTGCCGTCCGCTCCCGGTTCGTCATCCGCGCGCGAGACTCCCCCACGCGGGCGGAAGCATATGAGAAGCCCATATGAGCATCTACAAAAAAATGCGGCTCGACCGAATTTTGGTGGACAGGGGTCTGGCCGTCACCCGCTCGCGCGCTGCCGACCTGATCCGCCTCGGGGCGGTGAGCGTGGACGGCCAGCCTGCGCTGAAGCCCGGGGCGCTGATCGAGCCCGGCGCGCGCCTCATCGTCGACGGGCAGGCCTCTCCCTTCGTCTCGCGCGGGGGGCTCAAGCTCGCCGCCGCGCTCGATGCCTTCGGCCTCAACCCCAAGGGCCTCGTCGCGCTCGATATCGGCGCTTCGACGGGCGGCTTCACCGAGGTGCTTTTGCAGCGCGGAGCGACCTGCGTCTACGCCGTCGATGTCGGGCGCGACCAGCTGCATGCCAAGCTTCGCGACGACCCCCGCGTGGTGGCGCTGGAGGCAACCGACGCAAGGGCCCTCGGCACGGAAGTCATCGAAGGCCCGGTCGGCGCCATCGTCGCCGATGTCAGTTTCATCAGCCTGACCAAGGCCTTGCCGGCGGCCCTCAACCTCGCGGCGCCAGGCGCCTGGCTCGTCGCCTTGGTCAAGCCGCAGTTCGAGGTGGGGCGCAAGGCCGTGGGCAAAGGTGGCATCGTGCGCGACGCTCAGGCCAGGGCGAGAGCGGTGGCGGAGGTGCGGGCCTTCATCGACTCTGCGCCAGGCTGGAAAGTGTTTGCCGAGATGCCCTCTCCTATTCCGGGCGGAAGCGGCAACGAGGAAGTGCTGATCGGCGCCAGCCATGGAGCTTGAGGTCAGGATCGAGCGGCTCGGCGCTCAGGGCGACGGCGTGGCACAGGGCCCTGACGGGCCGCTATTCGTGCCCTTCACGCTTCCCGGCGAACTGGTGAAGGTGGAGGCCGAGCCAGGTGAAGCCCGCGCCGAGGCGCTTGCCATCCTCAAGCCGAGCCCTGAGCGCATCGCCCCGGTCTGCCGATATTTCGGCAACTGCGGCGGCTGCGCCCTCCAGCACATGGAGGGCCATGCCTATCTCGCCTGGAAGCGCGAGCAGGTGATCGCGGCGCTCGCCTCTCGCGGGCTTGAGGCGCCGGTCGAGGAGGTGCGCGCCGTGCCGCTCGCAAGCCGGAGGCGGGCGGCCTTCACGCTTGGCCGCACGGCGCAAGGCATCGCCTTCGGCTATCGCGCCGCGCGTTCGCAGACAATCGTCGACATTGCCGCCTGCCCGGTGCTCAGCCCCAACTTCGCCGGACGGCTGCCCAAGCTCAAATCCGCGCTCGCGACGCTGCTTGGCGGGAGGCGTGAAGCGCGCGTCACCGTGACGGAAGCCGATCAGGGTCTCGATCTCGTGGTCGAAGGCCTACGCCCCTCGCCTTCGCTGTTCGCCAAGCTCGCCGCGGCGGGCGCGAGACTCGGGGCCGCCCGCATCACGGTCGACGGCGAGAGCGTCATTCTCGCCAGCGAACCCTCCGTTTCTCTTTCGGGCACGCAGGTGAGGCTGCCACCGGGAGCCTTCCTGCAAGCCTCGCGCGAGTCGGAGGCGGCGCTGGTCGCTCTGGTCAAGGAAGGCGTGGGCCGGTCAAAGCGCGTGGCAGATTTGTTCGCCGGCATCGGCACTTTCACTTTCGCGCTCGCTGCAAGCGCCGAAGTCGACGCCTATGAGCAGGATGAAGCGGCTGTTGCGGCGCTTGGCCAGGCGGCGCGGGGGACGCCGAAGCTCAAACCAGTGCGGACGCACACGAGAGACCTGTTCCGCGTGCCGCTCGGGGCGCGCGAGCTTGCCCGCTACGACGCTGTGGTGCTCGACCCGCCGCGCGCCGGCGCCAAGGCCCAGGCCGAGACGCTCGCGGCGTCGTCGGTGCCGAAGGTGGTCATGGTCTCGTGCAATCCAGGCACTTGCGCCCGCGACCTGCGCATCCTCGTCGGCGGCGGCTACCGCATCGCGCGCGTGGTCCCCGTCGACCAGTTCCTGTTCTCGCCGCATGTCGAACTTGTGGCGGTTCTTGAGCGCTGAAGCCAAGTGCCAATTGGCTTGTGACACCGCCGCCTCAACAGGCGTCACCCCGGCGAAAGCCGGGGTCCAGTTTTGACTAGCGCTTCGCGCGCTGGATACAGGCTTGCGCCGGTATGACGAACACGCTAGCCGGCGAGCAGCCGATCGACGTAAGTAGGCACGATCCCCGTCGCCGGGCCTTCGAGCCGCTCAAGGAAGAGGTCGGCGCCGTCGGAAGGCTCGAGATTGAGCTCGACGGCATGGGCGCCTGCGGCGCGGGCCTCCATCACGAAACCTGCCGCCGGATAGACGGTGCCGCTCGTGCCGATGGAGACGAACAGGTCGCAGGCCCCGAGCGCCTCATAGATGCGCTCCATCTCCCGCGGCATCTCGCCGAACCACACAACGTCCGGGCGCATGGCGGCTTCGCCGCACCTCGCGCAGAGCGTTTCGATGGACAGATCCTCTTTCCACGGCGCACTTGTTCCGCAGGCGGCACAGAGCGCTCGCTCGAGCTCGCCATGCATATGAATGAGGTTCTTCGTGCCGGCCGCCTCGTGCAGGGCGTCGATGTTCTGGGTGACGGCAAGAACGTTGCCGCCATGCTCGCGCTCGAGCCTGGCAAGGGCAAGATGGGCGGCGTTGGGCAGCGCCTGCTTATGCCAGGAGCGGCGAAGATTGTAGAACTCATGGACGCGGACGGGATCGCGGGCAAAGGCCTCAGGCGTCGCCACGTCCTCGATCCTGAAATTCTCCCAAAGTCCGCCAGGCCCTCGGAAGGTGCCGAGCCCGCTCTCGGCCGAGAGCCCAGCCCCGGTCAGGATGACGATGTTGTGGTACGCGCTCATTCCGCTTAGCCGCCCTCCAGCTCCCCCTCACCCTTTCCGCCAAAGCGACTTGCTGCGCAAGTCGGGCGGAAAGCCCTCTCCCCACAGGGGAGAGGAAGCAGTGACGCCGCCGCAAGTTCCAACCCTCTCCCCAGCGGGGAGAGGTCGGTGCGCCTCAGGCGCGCCGGGTGAGGGGGATCAGAACTAGAAGTTTGTGCGCTCGTCAGCCTTTGCCGGTCTGGCCGCGGTGGCGGAGGTAGTGGTCGGCAAGCACGATCGCCATCATCGCCTCGCCGATCGGCACGGCGCGGATGCCGACGCAAGGATCATGGCGCCCTTTGGTCGACACCTCGGTCTCGTTGCCGGCGGCGTCGATGGTGCGGCGTGGCGTGAGGATCGACGAGGTCGGCTTCACCGCGAAGCGCGCCACGATGGGCTGGCCGGTGGAAATGCCGCCAAGAATGCCGCCGGCATTGTTGGTGAGGAACTCAGGGGCGCCGTCCCGCCCGATTCGCATCTCGTCGGCGTTCTCTTCGCCCGAGAGCGCCGCCGCGGCGAAGCCCGCGCCGATCTCCACGCCCTTCACCGCATTGATGCTCATGAGCCCGCTGGCGATGTCCTGGTCGAGCTTGCCGTAGACCGGCGCGCCGAGGCCTGCCGGCACGCCTTCGGCCACGATCTCGATGATGGCGCCGCAAGAGGAACCTGCTTTGCGCACCTGGTCGAGAAACTCACCCCATTTCTTCACCGCCTTGGCGTCGGGAGAGAAGAACGGGTTGCGCTCGACTTCTGACCAATCCCAAGTGCGGCGGTCGATGGCGTGAGGGCCCACCTGCACCAGCGCGCCGCGCACGCGCATGCCAGGCACCACTTTGCGGGCGATGGCGCCTGCCGCCACGCGGCTCGCGGTCTCCCGCGCGCTGGCCCGGCCAGAGCCACGCCAATCGCGAACGCCGTATTTGACGAGATAGGTGTAGTCGGCGTGACCGGGGCGGAACTTGTCCTTGATGTCACCGTAGTCTTTCGACCGCGCATCCATGTTCTCGATCTCGAGCGCGATCGGGGTGCCGGTGGTCACCTGCTCTCCGCTCGCCTCGTCGGTGAACACGCCGGAGAGGATGCGCACCTGGTCGGGCTCCTGGCGCTGGGTGGTGTAGCGCGATTGGCCTGGCCGCCGCTTGTCGAGATAGGTCTGGATGTCGGCAACTTCGAGCTGGATGCCGGGCGGGCAGCCGTCGACCACGCAGCCGATCGCCGGCCCGTGGCTCTCGCCCCAGGTGGTGATGCGGAATAGATGGCCGAAGCTGTTGTGCGACATGGATTGAACGTAGCCAGCTTCTAGTTAAGGCCAGGGAAAGGGTCAAACGGCAGCAAGGACGCCAGCCCACCGAAAGGGTGTGCGTGAGAATAATTCAACTTATGGTAACATACGCCTCGCGCTGGTTGTGCATCCCATCGCGCAGGATGCGTACTCCGGGGAGGTGCAAATGTTGCCAACGACCTTACGCGATGGCGCCTATCTTCCGAAGCGAGTGAAGGAGGAAATCGATTTCGATGGACCGATCGAACGCGGCGCCAAGAAGATGCGCGCGCAGCGGGTCCAGGAATTCCTCACCTTGAACGGCTTCGCCGTCTCGGTCGACGGCGATTTCGGCCCGGCAACCGAGAAGCGGGTGCGCGACTTTCAGACCGCGCGCGGGCTGCCTGCGACCGGCGTCGTCGACATAAAGACGCATGAGGAGCTCGTCGCGCCCATCGTGAAGGCCCTCAATCCCATTGCGGCTGGGGGTAAGAGCCTTTCTACCCTCGCGGCAGCCTACGCCAAGCAACACATCAAGAGCCATCCAATGGAGGCTGGCGGCGACAATCGAGGCCCCTGGGTCAGGAGCTATCTCGATTGGGACGGAAAAGACGCAAGATGGTGCGCGGGCTTCGTCTGCTTTGCGCTCGAGCAAGCCGCGCACACGCTCGGCGGCCAGCTTCCCATCGACTCCTCATCGTCCTGCGATGTGTTGGCGATGGAGGCCAAGACCGCCGGTAAGTTCGTTCCCGAATCGCGCGTGAAGTCGGGAGCCTTCGCCAAGAAAGATCTTGTGCCCGGTAGTTTCTTTCTTGTCCGCAAGGTTCCCGGCGACTGGGTGCATGTCGGCATCGTGACCGCGCCCAGCAAGGAATCGTTCGACACCGCCGAGGGGAACACGGATAGCGGCGGCAGCTCGAACGGCTTCGAAGCGGCCGAGCGGGCGAGAGATTACCGGAGCAAGGACTTTATCGTTTGGTAGCAGGCGCGTGTGGGAGACGGCGTGGCCCGTTACCACCCTACAGACGTGCATATTCACCGCCGCGGCGCGATGAGGCGTCCGGCTCATGTCAAAGAGCATTCCCCCTGATTGGGGGCGGCGCGCCGAAAGGCGCAATCCGTTTGGTGTCCGCCTCCGTTGCGGAAGGCGGCGGGCGCTTTTCGGCGCGCCGGTAGCGGCGTCTTGTCGACGGCGGGCCGCGCTTTCCGCTTTAGACGTTCCGCCAACTCGGCAAGAAGCCGGTAGCGGCCGTCGAAACGTCAGCCAGCTCCTGGCGGGGACTCCTATTGGTTCCGGGCGGAGCCCCGCCGCCGCCCGAGTGCCTTGTGGCGACAAGGCCCGCAGGCGCCGCACTTCGTCCCGCCATAACGAACGCCTCGCGATGACGCCCCATGCGGACGAAGTGTGTGCATGATTGGATGAGCGCAGAGCGGCGGGGATATTTTTTTTCTACCCCCTCTATTGGTAGGTCGCATCGACATACTGCTGCCCGCTAGGCGTCAAGTCCGGGAATCTGGCAACTCGATACCGAGGAAGGCATTGGCACATTCATAGTGCCAATTCGTCCTCGTGGTCGTGCGAAACCTCTTCAAGACGCACCCGGGCGCCTCGGGGGCATGCTGCGAGTTGTAGAAGACCAACCGTTCTGAACGCAGACCGTTCGTCAACTTGCAAAACAACGGCACGTAATCCCTGCCCCCAAAAAAGACGATGGGCTCCGTGACATCGTCAGGGAGTAGACACAAATCGCGATAGATGTCCCTTTGTCGTCTACGCGCGTGGGGCGCGCCGCTCACACTGAAAGTAATATCGTAGGCGGGCGTCAAGTACGAGGCGCCGACCAAGCCCCAACCCGCAGAAAGAACGTATGTCTTGCTGAGCCCAAAGCGGTGCACCAGCCGGCGATAGGTCGGATTCTCATAGAGCTCGAAGGCTCGGCACAGTCCGAGCGGGTTATCGCCCGGGGCGGCGTTGTATTGCTTCAGGCGCTCGCGCCACGTTGGGCCTGTGTCGGAAGGATCATCCGGGCGGGCATACGCGTCGCTCTCGTCTGAAGGCGCTTTGGAGGGATCGGCCACGAAAAGAATCGACTTGCCCTGCTCTGTTCTCAGACGCCCGGCGTCGGATCGTTTGCGACCTGCGCACTGAATGATGAGGATCATGTCGCCGTTTCCGCGTGGCGGGTCAATGTTTCTATCCTGTCTAGAAAGGCGGGATCATAGTCCTCCTCGACGTGATTTGAATTCCAGAGGCCTGACATGCGCACACGTTCGCGATCGCAGTGATGTCCAAGCCATTCAGATGATTGCGCGTCGAGAGGCGGCTTCTTGAAATTGCTAAGTAGGGCAATTGCATTGCGCTCGACATATCCGCGCAGACTTCCTGCACCCGGCTCGTCGTCGATATCAAGCCAAAGGAAAGGCATCGCTCCAATGACTTTACTCACCTCGCATTCAAGACGAAATTCGTCCGCACGAACTTCTCTCGGTGCCGTGTTCCCCACGCCCCATGTCGAATATTCATAACCTCGCTGCCGGATCAAAGCCGAGCCGACTATCAGTCGAAAGATTGAACCTCGATGATTGCCTCCGCCGGATTTGTGCTGACCCCGGTGTTGAGCCAGGCGCGTCGAAAGCTGTGTTGTGGAACCGGGCTTGAGGGCATGAGTGCCAACGCGCACGATTCGCGGCCCAGCTCCACTGTCAGTGCGACTCTCGCCTTCTTCCATAAAAAAGTAGACGCCCCTTCGCGGCCAGTCCAGCCGACCCACGCACTCACCGAGGGTCCGTGCAGCTTGATGTTCCCGCAGCGAGTTCAGAACTGAATAGAATCTCTCTAGGTGAGCTAGGCGTTTTTTGGGCATCAGGATGCAAGCAACCGAGCTGTCCTTGTCGTCCTTAAGCCCTACTCCTTCACCACCGAGATATCAGGGGCGTCCTCGTTCTTCATGCCGACCACGTGGTATCCGGCGTCGATATGCAGGATCTCGCCGGTGACCCCGCGGCCCAAATCCGACAGGAGATAGAGCGCGCCGCCGCCGACGTCTTCGATCGACACGGTGCGGCGGAGCGGCGAATTGTACTCGTTCCATTTGAGGATATAGCGGAAGTCGGCGATGCCTGAGGCCGCGAGCGTCTTGATGGGCCCGGCGGAGATGGCGTTGACGCGGATATTCTCCTTGCCGAGATCGGCCGCGAGATAGCGCACGCTTGCTTCAAGCGCCGCCTTGGCCACGCCCATCACATTGTAATGGGGCATCACTTTCTCGGCGCCGTAATAACTGAGCGTGAGGAGGGAGCCGCCATTCGGCATCAGCTTCTCGGCGCGTCTGGCGAGCTGGGTGAAGGAGTAGCAGGAGACGAGCAGGGTCTGGGTGAAATTGTCCTTGCTCGTGTCGACGTAGCGGCCGTCGAGCTCTTCCTTGTCGGAGAAGGCGACGGCATGGACGAGAAAATCGATGGTGCCCCAGGCGCCGGCCAATGCGTTGAACACCGCCTCGACGCTTCGCTCGTCGGTCACGTCGCAAGGGAGCACGAGCTTGGAGCCGATTTCGGCCGCAAGCGGCTCGACCCGCTTCTTGATGGCGTCGCCCTGGTAGGTAAGCGCGATCTCAGCGCCATGGTCGCGGCAAGCCTTGGTGATGCCCCAGGCGATCGAGCGGTTGTTGGCGACGCCGAACACGACGCCGCGCTTGCCCGCCATCAATTTGGCAGCTTCGGCCATTGACCCTCCGGCTTGGAAAATGACGGCGCTTTATAATGCGCCGGTTCCCGGGCTGGAAGGCTTTTCGCTTGGGGATTTTGAGGCCATCGGCGTGGCACGCGGTCCTTCTGCTAATCGTCATCGCCATCGACCGACCGGCCGACGTGTTAGAGTCGCCCCTTGGCCGCTCAGAAAGGAGCCATGCCGCAGTAACCCCGCGCAAGCGGAAATTGTCATGAGTCGACTCAGATCGACTACGGCAGCCCTGTGCCTTGGTCGCGAGCGATGCAGGAGGCGCAAACAGATGACCACCAGACGACACTTCATGATGTCCGTTCCTGCTGCAGCGGCGGCCTTCGCCCTGGCGGACAGTTTTGTCCTAGACGCGAGCCCGGCGCGCGCTCAACAAATCGACCCCTTGCAAGGACATTTCCATCCTAAGGGGAAGGCGCCGTCAAAGTTCACGCTCGAGGTGTTGGAGAAGGCGAAGGCGACTCTGCCGTTCGCCGACAAAAGAGATTTCGAGGAGCAGAAGAAGGGTCTCATTGCTCCTATGAAAGACCTCAAGATCATGGCGGACGCCGGCCATGTCGCCTGGGACATGGAGCGGTTTCAGTTTCTGGATGAACAAGAGGAGTTCGACAGCATCCACGCCTCGCTGCTCCGTCAATCCAAGTTGAATAACAATTACGGGCTGTACGAGGTGATCCCGGGCATCTACCAGGTCCGCGGATTCGACCTGTCCGACATCTCGTTCGTCCGGGGCAAGACCGGCTGGATCGTGTTTGATCCATTGGTGACCGCTGAAGTGGTTCGCGCAGCGTGGAAGCTGTTCCAGGAGCACGTTGGCGAGGGCCTTCCCGTCTCGGCCTTAATCTATTCGCACACTCATGGCGACCACTGGGGCGGTGTGCGCGGCCTTGTGGACGAAGCGGATGTTAGGTCGGGGAAGATTCCCGTCATCGCTCCCGTCGACTTCATGGACTTCACAGTCTCGGAGAACGTCTACGCCGGCAACGCCATGAACCGGCGGCTGTTCTACCAGTACGGCCTGCTGCTGCCTGCCAGTCCGCATGGCTATGTCGGCCAGGGCCTGGGCCAAGCCGTCTCAGCCGGCGCGGTCGGCCTTGTTGCACCCACTCGGTACGTGGAAAAGGCCATCGAGGAATTCGAGGTCGATGGCGTCAAAATGGTCTTTCAAAACACTCCGAATACGGAGGCCCCGAGGGAGATGAATACGTACATCCCCGGAATGAAGGCGCTGTGGATGGCCGAGAATGTCATCGCCTCGCTGCACAACATCTACACGCTGCGCGGCGCGCCGGTGCGCGATCCGTTGCGCTGGTCGAAATACATCGGCGAGGCGCTCTACCGGTTCGGCCTGGATGCCGAGGTAATGTTCGCCTCGCACCATTGGCCGCGCTGGGGGAATGAGCGCATCCAGGAGGTGCTGCGCGGTCAGCGCGACCTCTATGCGAACATGAACAACCAGGTTCTGCATCTGGCCAACCAAGGCGTGACCATCAACCAGATCCACAACGTCTACGAGGTCCCCAAGGGCCTGCAGGAAAAGTGGTTCTGCCGCGGCTACCACGGCTCGCCGCAACACAACAGCCGCGGTGTCATCCAACGCTATCTCGGGTTCTGGGATTGCAACCCGACAACGCTCATTCCGCTCTCGCCGGGCGAGTCCGCGCCTCTCTACGTGGAGATGATGGGCGGCGCGGCGAAAATCCTAGCCCGCGGACGGGAGCTGCATGACGAGGGGAAGTACCTGCTCGCCACGGAAATCGTGAACAAGCTGATCCAGGCCGAGCCGGACAACGAGGCCGCCAAAGACCTGCTAGCCGACATCTTCGAGCAGATCGGCTACCAGCAGGAGAACCCAGGACTCCGCAACAGCTTCCTTGCCGGCGCATACGAGCTCAGGACAGGGATACCGCAGGGCGAAACCGCCAACTCGAGCAGCCCCGATGTGATCCGGGCGATGTCCACCGAGCTGTTTCTTAACTTCCTCGGCATTCGCATGGACAGCCGCAAGGCCGAGGGCATGCGGTTCACGATCAACCTGATCACGCCTGATAACGGCGAGAAGTTCCTGATCGAGCTGGAGAACGCCACGCTCACGAATATTGCAGGCTTCCAGGCCGACAACCCCGACCTGACCCTCACCATCAACCGGTCCGATCTTGAGCAAACGATGATGGGGGCGAAAACCCTTGAGGCTCAGATTGCCAATGGAACGGCGAAAGTTGAGGGCGACGCAGGATTGCTGACACGGCTCGCGTCGACCATGGTCGACTTCGACCCACGCTTCGAGATTATGCCCGGCACAAAGGCCCGGGAACCTGAAGCAACTGGATACGTGGAATCCGGCATCCTAGGAAACACAGATCCTTACGAGGCTATTCCGCGCCAGACGATTGCGGAATAACGGACGCGAGGGTAGGAGGTGCCCATCTGCCGACAAGCGCCCGTCACCCAATCGCGCGCGTCTTCCCGCCGTTGAAAAATATCAATCAGCCTTGGAGCGACCAGGCGCCGCCCTCTTCGCGGCAGGCGATGCCCTCGACCTCGCGCACAAAGGTGCCGAGCGACAGCGAATACGTGAGGTGCCGGCACACCCTGCCCTCGTCGTCGCGAAACGCCGAGACCGGCTTGATCACGCCGGTCAGCGCGCGCGACGGCCTCTTCCAAATAAGGGTGCCCCCGTCGCCAAGCTCGGTCAGCGCCACCTGAAGAGCATTGAGCGCAACGGCCCGGTCGGTGCCGTCAAGCTTGGCGCGGAGCTCGGCGAAGGCCGCCGGCTGCTTAGCGCCCCCGGTGCTTTCGGTGTCGATGACCACCGAACCGGTATAGGCCGGTTCCTCGGCGAAGAGAGAAAGAGAGGCGGGGGCGATAACGAGAAGTGCAAGTGCCCCCGCCCCAATGATGATAGGAGCGTTGCGATGGACCGTACGCATAACCGATCGTCCCCCCAAACTGGTGCCTCAGCACCAACTATCAACGGGGATGAGGGTGCAGTATCAGAGTGAGGAAATCGTAAACGTCCGTTTCGCCGCGGGACGGCGGCAGCGACAAGAAGCGAACGGCCAAGAGAGAGCTATGACCAAGTTCGGCGAGCAGGCCCCCGACTTCACCCAAGCTACCGATCCCTTGGCGCTGTTCGCCTTCTGGTTGGCTGAGGCGGTGAGAGCCGAGCCCGAGGACCCGAACGCCATGGCGCTCGCCACGGTCGATGCCGATGGGCTGCCCAATGTGCGCATGATCCTGCTCAAAGGCTCAGACGAGCGCGGCTTCGTCTTCTACACCAATTGCCAAAGCGCCAAGGGGCTCGAGCTTATTGCGGCGCCCAAGGCGGCCCTCCTCCTCTATTGGAAGAGCTTGCACCGTCAGATTCGCGCGCGCGGACCGATCGAGAAGGTGAGCGACGCCGAAGCCGACGCCTATTTTGCCACCCGCTCGCGGGAAAGCCGCATCGGCGCCTGGGCCTCGCAGCAATCCCGGCCGCTTGCGAGCCGCGGAGATCTCGATGAAGCGGTGGCAAAGCGAATATCGGAGTTCGAGGGTAAGGACGTGCCGCGGCCAGGCTATTGGCGCGGCTACCGGGTGATCCCGCTCGAAATCGAATTCTGGCACCACCGGCCGCACCGGCTGCATGACCGCATCGCGTTCCGGCGCGCTTCCCCCGACGCGCCATGGGTCAAGACGCGGCTCTATCCGTAGTCCCGTTCAGGACCTATCCTGCCGGTCATGGCGCAGATCCCCAATGAAGAGCGCAAGACGCTGATCCTCACCGGCGCTTCCCGGGGGATCGGCCATGCCACGGTAAAGCGCTTCTCCTCGGCAGGCTGGCGGGTGATCACCTGCTCGCGCCATGGCTTTCCCGAAGACTGCCCCTGGGAGGCCGGGCCGGAGGACCATATCCAGGTCGACCTCGCCAATCCCGACAATACGCTGGAAGCCATCGCCGTGATGAAGGAGCGGCTGAAAGCGCAAGGCGGCAGGCTGAACGCGCTGGTCAACAATGCGGCAATCTCGCCAAAGGGCGAGGGGGGTGCGAGGCTCGGCAGCATCGAGACCGATCGCCGGGACTGGATGACGGTGTTCCAGGTGAATTTCTTTGCCCCCATCATGCTCGCCCGCGGGCTGATCGAGGAACTCCACGCTGGGTCAGGCGCCGTGGTCAATCTCAGCTCGATCGCTGGCGCCCGCGTGCACCCCTTCGCCGGCTCCGCCTATGCCACCTCAAAGGCGGCGCTCGCCGCGCTCACCCGCGAGATGGCGGCAGACTTCGCCCCGCTCGGAATTCGCGTCAACGCCATCTCGCCTGGCGAGATCGACACCGCGATCCTGTCGCCTGGCACCGAGAGACTGATCGCCGATATCCCGATGCGGCGCCTCGGGCAGCCTGAGGAGGTGGCCAAGGCCATCTATTTCCTGTGCACCGAGCAATCGAGCTACATCAACGGCGCCGAGCTTTCCGTCGACGGAGGGCAGCATGTGTGACGATCCTCCCGAGTACATAGAGACGCTCGCCAAGCTAAGAGCAGAGATTCAGCTCGGCATCGACGAGCTTGATGCCGGTCTCGGAGAGACGCTCGACATCGAACGCTTTCTCGCTGAACTCCGAACCCCTCACCCGTCGCGGACCTGAAGGTCCGCGCCACCCTCTCCCACAAGGGGAGAGGGGGTGAGTCCGCTGCACCGCGCAGCACAAATCCCTTTCCTCCTCGTGCGGCTAACGAATCCGTAGAGGCAATGCCACAGCCTCCCCCTCTCCCCTCGTGGGAGAGGGTGCCTAACGCCGGACAAGTTCGGCGTTAGGCGGGGAAGGGGCACGATAAGCAAGTGTGGACCTAAGTTAAGTCAGCCTTTACCCTTAGGCCCTCAGCATGGCCCTGCCCTCGCCTTGTCCGGCAAAGGCAGTCGTTTTCCTAGTTTTGCGTAACCGAGTGGTGGCATGGGTGTGGGTGGGACGCGGGGGCGAAGGCTCCCGCTCGACGAGGTCATTGTCGGCGACTGCATCGAGGAGCTGGCCAAACTCCCCGAGCAATGCGTCGATCTCGTGTTCGCCGACCCGCCTTACAATCTCCAGATCAACAACGAGCTGCTCAGGCCGAACAACACCAAGGTCGACGGCGTCGATGACGATTGGGACAAGTTCGGCAGCTTCGCGGCCTATGACGACTTCACCTGCGCCTGGCTCAGGGCCTGCCGCCGGGTGCTGAAGCCGGAAGGCTCGCTGTGGGTGATCGGCAGCTACCACAACATCTTCCGCGTCGGCACCATTCTCCAGGACCTCGGCTTCTGGGTGCTGAACGACGTGGTGTGGCGCAAGACCAACCCGATGCCGAATTTCAGAGGCCGCCGCTTCACCAATGCGCACGAGACCTTGGTCTGGGTCTCCATGGGACCGAAGGCCCGCTACACCTTCAACTACGAAGCGATGAAGGCATTGAACGACGAGCTGCAGATGCGCTCTGACTGGCTGTTCCCGATCTGCTCGGGCCCTGAGCGCCTGAAGCAGAACTGCGGCCGCAAAACCCATCCGACGCAAAAGCCGGAGGCGCTGCTCCACCGCATCATCCTCGCCTCCAGCAACAAGGGCGAGGTCGTCCTCGATCCTTTCCTCGGCTCAGGCACCACGGCGGCGGTGGCCAAGCGCCTTGGCCGCAAGTTCATCGGCATCGAGCGCGAGCAGGCTTACGCGGAAGCTGCGCGGGCGCGACTCGAAGCCGTGACGCCGCTCAAAGTTGCCTCAGTCGAGACCGTCCGCAGCAAGCGGGCTGAGGCGCGCATCCCCTTCGGCGCGTTGGTCGAGATCGGGCTGATCTCTCCCGGCACCGTGCTCTATGACGCCCGCGCCCGCCACGAGGCCGAGGTTCGCGCCGACGGCAGCATCGCCTCGGCCGGCGCCCAAGGCTCTATCCACAAGATCGGGGCGCATGTGCAAGGCGCTTCGGCCTGCAACGGCTGGACCTTCTGGCACTATGAGGCGAACGGTACGCTCAAGCCGATCGACGCCTTGCGCGAAGTGGCGCGGCGGCAGCTCGAGCCAGAGGCTTAGCCTCCAAAGCGTGGGCGAGCACTTTCCGCATCACGCTTGGCAACGCCGCGCGGTGCAGATCGCGGAGCTGGACCCAGCGGCAACGCTCCGGCTGCGCGGCGTTGGCGGGCTTCGCGTCCGATGCGACCTCTGCCAGATAGACGGCAAGCTCCAGATGAAAATGGGTGAAAATATGCTCGACGAGCCCCGGCACCTCGCGCCATGACGCTGTGAGCGGCGCGTGGTCAAGATCGAGTTCGCTCCAACTACCCTCCATCCAAGGGGAGGATGGAGCCTCCAACATGCCGCCGAGCAGTCCTTTCAGCGGCCGCTCCCGTAAGAGCACCGCATTGTCATCGCGGAGCGCGACGAAGGCGTGGCCTCGTCGCGTCGGCCGCTCCGCCTTCTCTTCGCGATAAGGCAGACCCTCGGCCAAGCCTTGGGCATGGCCGGCGCAGCCTGAAACGAGCGGGCAGAGGCCGCAGGCCGGGCGGCGCAGGCTGCACAGCGTCGCGCCCAAATCCATCAGGCCTTGCGCAAAGTCTCCGGCGCGCTTTGCCGGCGTCAGTCTCAAGGCAAGCGCTCTGATCTCGGCCTTGGCCGCAGGCAGCTTCGTGGTGACCGCGAACAGCCGCGCCACCACGCGCTCGATATTGCCGTCGATGGGCGTGGCCTGTGCGCCGAAGGCGATAGCCGCGATCGCCGCAGCGGTGTAGTCGCCGATGCCGGGAAGCGTGCGGAGCTCGGCTTCGGTCTTCGGGAAACTACCGCCGAGCCGCTCCACCACCTCGCGGGCGCAGGCATGAAGGTTCCGCGCCCTGGCGTAGTAGCCAAGCCCGGCCCAGGACGCGAGAACGTCGCCAAGCTCGGCTGCTGCCAGCGCCCTCACGTCAGGCCAACGTCGCAGGACGTCGGCGTAGCGCGGCAGCACGGCCTTGACCGTGGTCTGTTGCAGCATGATCTCGCTGAGCCAAACCCGGTAAGGGTCGGGGGTCACGCCGGGCGCGGCGCGCCAGGGCAGGATCCGCCGCTCGCGGTCGTACCAGGCGAGCAGCGCGGATGCATAATCTTCGCTGTGCAAATCAGGCGCTCCGGCGGCATGCCTCGCTTCGCCCCATGGTGTAGGATCGAGCGAGGCGAAAGCAAGGAAGCGCTTCCGCCGTCCACCGCTAAGCGGGACACGCGATGCCGAACAACGAGCGGAAAACCTGGGTTAGGGCGACGGGCGGGGCGCGCGCCATCGGCGCCTATGTGGCGAACATGCTCGACCCTATCGCCCGGGCGCGCGGCTTCGCCATCACGTCGCTGTTGAGCGAATGGCCCGCGGTGGTGGGCGAGGAGCTTGCCCGTTTCACGGCGCCGGAGAAAGTCCTGTGGCCACGGCGGACCGAAGATGGGGAGACTGCCTCCCCGCAAAGGGCCTGGCGAACCGATGGCGCGATTCTCGTGCTCAAGGTCGACGGCCCCCGCGCCATCGAGGTGCAGCACCGCGCCGAGCAGATTTTGGAGCGGGTGAACGTCTATTTCGGCTACCGGGCCATCGCCCAGCTCCGCTTCCTCCAGGCGCCCCTGCCCAAGGCCAAGACCGAGGCCCCGGCGCCGGCGCCGGCAAGCGTCGAGGAGCCCTCCCCTCCAGCTGGCCTTACCGATACCGGGCTTGCGAGGGCCCTTGGACGGCTCGCAGCCGGCGTCCGCGGCAAGACCCCGGGACCTTGAGACGGCGCTCGACACGGCATCTTAATCAAGCCGGAGCTTTCGTCGCTCCTCGCTGGAGGCATTCCAGCGTCGGTTTGGTCAGCGACCCCTCAGTTGGCGGTGCGGGACCAAACCTCGACCGAGCCCCTTTATCTCGACAAAGCGAGAAGTGGCGCGGCGTGCAATCTTGCGGGCTCTTTCCATCTTGGTCATTGCACCGCCATGACCAAGCAATTTGGATGGCCCTGCGACTTGAGTTGCGTGCAGAGCCTGAGAGCAGTCTCTTTGTCCGAGACCGGTCCGATGCGGAGCCGATACCAAATGCCCTTCGCGCCGAGGTCAGCTTTCTGCACCATAGGTCGGTATGGCGCGAGTAGCGTTGGATATTTCTGTGCCATATCAGCAAATGCGAGAAGCGCCTGGGTCTGGCTCTCCTTTGAGTCGACCTGGATCACATAACCTGCGACCGCCTCTGCTTGCGTTGACGGAGGCTGAGCTTGCAAGGGGGCAGAGTTTGGTCCCCCGGATGCATCGGCAATTGGCCAGCCACAAGCTTGGCTCAAGGGCTTTAATGCGTTTTCGAGGCCCGCGATGACGAACTCCCCATTTACGGGACTTTCATTGTAGGGCGTTGCTCTAATGAATAGGCGTTCTCCTCCGACTAGGCTCCTTAAGAACGGGATCGCATTGCCACCGCCCCAAAGACCAAGACCTTCATGATTATTGGATTCGTCGAATTCTTTCGTCTGCGCCTGTCTCTTATCGATCCTGTAGGTAATTTTGCCCCCGCCTTCCAATGAACTCATAAATTCACCGGCAAAACGAAAGAAAAGGTCCGTCTTGTTTTCGCGGCATGCGATGTAAAATTCCATCGGGCCCTTCTCGCCAAACCGGCCCACAATCGGCTCTGTAGAGTCCAGGCTCAGAAAGACATTTGTCGAATCGTCGATTTTTGAAACATCAGTTGTCATCTTCCATTGTCCAGTTCCGGACAGTATCGTGTTGACCGGGGGCGCAGGGGCATTGTCAGCAGCCAATGCATCGAAGCACGCCACCCGCTTTACGCTGTCCTCGATGCGCGAGCACTCGCGTAACTGCTGTTGCATGTCACCGGCTGACGAAGGAGTCGGCTGGCCAACAGCAACCCCACCGGCTAGCAACGCCCCGGTCAGAGAAAATCTGGCCGCAAACTTGCGGTACGAAACACGTTGTTTCATGGGGGCCCCCGCCCTGTGGTTGTAGTCTACAAAGTGAAGGGTGGGAGAGTCTCGAACTTATTGTTCCGGGCTCTTTGAGCTACGTCAGCCTTAGTTGGCACGTGCTCCCAAGCGAAGCTAGTGCCACAGGGGCCCACAAGGGAGAAAGCTTTGACTAAGCCCGTTGTACATATGCCGCACATCGGACGCCAAAATCACCCGCGAGACATTGTGGCTATCGTGGTTCCGCCATAAAGAACTGGCCAGAGAACGGGAAACGACCGGAAAGCAAGCGAGCGGAGAAAGCCAAGTGACCGAGACCGAAAAAGCTGCCCCCAACAGGACCCTGTATATCGTGCTCGGCCTCGTGCTGGCGGTGGCCGTCGCCGCTGGCGTCTATTACTGGCGGGGAGGCTTCGACCAGAGCGGCGCCAGAGTGGCGGACAAGGACAAGGTCGACCCTGATGTGGCCGTGCTCCTGGAGCCAGGACCGCTCCCCGACATCGTCGTCGGCTCCGCCGACGCGCCCAACTCCATCGTCGAATACGCCTCAATGACCTGCCCGCATTGCGCGCAGTTCCAGACCGTGGTGTTTCCGCAGTTGAAGACCAAATATATCGATACCGGCAAGGTCCGCTACATGCTGCGCGAGTTCCCGCTCGACAACCTCGCCGCCGCCGCTTTCATGCTCGCGCGCTGCTCCGGCAACGACCGCTATTACCCGATGGTCGACGCCATGTTCTCGACGCAAGAGAGTTGGGCGGCTCCGGGCGTCGACGCCAAGGAGAAGCTGCTGCAGATCGCCCGCCAGGCCGGCATCTCCAAGGATGAGTTCGACAAGTGCCTGGCCGACAAGGAGCTGTTCGACAAGCTCTTGAAGACTCGCGAGATCGCCAATGAAAAATTTCAGGTCGACTCGACGCCGACCTTCTTCGTCAACGGCAAGCGGCTCAAGGGCGACCACCAGCTCAAGGATTTCGACGTGGCGCTGGGCGAGGCTCCCGCCGACGCCGACGCCGACGCCGACGCCGACAAAGGGAAGACCGAAGGCTCGACCCCGCCCCCGTCAGGGCAATAAGCATCGCGGAACAGGCGCCAGGATGAGACGGCCAGCGATCTTGCTCCTCTTTGCCGTCGGGGTCGCGCTTTCAGGGTGCGGCGGAGGCGTGGGTCCTACCGCAGACGCCGCCGCCGACAAGGCGCTCAATGTGCCTCCGGTCGCGGAGCTGATGGCCGACGGGCCGCTCGGCGAGCGGGCACTCGGCAGTCCCAACGCTCCCATCACCGTCATCGAGTACGCCTCGCTCACCTGCCCCCATTGCGCCCATTTCCAGAAGGAGGTGTTTCCCCGGGTGAAGAAGGAGCTGATCGATACCGGCAAGATCCGCTTCATCGTGCGGGAGTTCCCCATCGGTCACACCTCAGGGGCCGCCGCCATCATCAATCGCTGCGCGCCGGAGGACAAATATTTCTCGTTGTTCAACGCTTTCCTGCTCCGCCAGCCTGAATGGGTGAGCCAGGAGGTGCGCCCGGACGCCATCTATTCGGTGGCCAAATCGAGCGGCATGTCGCGTGAGACGTTTGACAAATGCCTCACGAATCAAACCATTATCGACGGGCTCACGGAGGTGAAGCAGCGGGGGCGGAAATTTGGCGTGGTCGGCACGCCCACCTTCTTTGCCAATGGCCGCAAGGCGCAAGGCTTCATCACCTTCGAAGAGTTCAAGGCTCTGCTTGGCCCGCAGTCGTCGACGTGATCCTGCGGTGCTGAGATGCGTTGAATCGCGCGTCGCTTCCCATGTCCTAAGGCAACACGCAATTGAAGATCACCCGTCTTCGCCTTCTCGGCTTCAAGTCCTTCGTCGAGCCGACCGAGATCCTGATCGAGCCGGGGCTCACCGGCGTGGTCGGGCCGAATGGCTGCGGCAAGTCGAACCTGCTCGAGGCGCTGCGCTGGGCCATGGGCGAGACCTCCTATAAGAGCATGCGCGGCTCGGCCATGGACGACGTGATCTTCGGCGGCTCGCAATATCGTCCGGCGCGCAATACCGCCGAGGTGACGCTGTTCATCGACAATAACGCGCGCACCGCACCGGCGGAGTTCAACGACGCCGACGATTTGGAGGTGACCAGGCGCATCGAGCGCGAAGTTGGCTCGGCCTACCGGGTCAACGGCAAGGATGCGCGCGCCCGCGACATTCGCCTCCTGTTCGAGGACGCCGCGACCGGTGCGCGTTCTCCCGCGCTGGTGCGCCAAGGCCGGATCGGGGAGATCGTCAATTCCGCGCCGCAGGAGCGCCGACGCGTGCTAGAAGATGCGGCCGGCATTGCCGGCTTGCACAGCCGGCGCCACGAAGCCGAGCTTCGCCTCAAGGCCACCGAAGCCAATCTCGAGCGCCTCGGCGATCTTATCGGCGAGCTCACTACGCAATTGCAGGCGCTGAAGCGCCAGGCCCGCCAGGCCCAGCGCTACCGCGAGATTTCCGGAAAAATCCGCGAGACCGAGGCTTTGCAGCATCATCTGCACTGGGTTTCGGCCTGCGCCCATGTTGAACAGGAAGAGGCAGCGTTTCAGGCCGCCCTCGGCATGGTCGCCCAGGAAACCAAGGCTGAAGGCGAGGCGTTGCGCCAGCAGGCCGAAGCCGCCGAGGAACTTCAGCCCTTGCGCGACGAGGAAGCGGCGCGCGCCGCGGTGCTGCATCGCTTGAGCGTCGAGCGCGATGCGCTCGAGCGCGAGGAGGCGCGAGCCAAGGCGCGCCAGGCGGAGTTGGAGACGCGGCTGGCGCAGGCCTCGCGCGACCTCGCCCGCGAGGAAGAGCACATCGCCGAGGCTGAAAACATGTTGCGCGGACTTGGCGAGGAGGGGCGTCGCCTTGAGGCGGCAAGCTCTCGCGACCGTCAAGAGCCGCTATTGCGCGAGGCCGCGGCAAGGGCCGGAGAGACGCTTGCTGCCGCCGAGCAGGTGTTGAGCCAGGCGACCACCGGGCTCGTCAAGGCTCGCGCCGAGGGTGGTCGTCTTGAGAGTGAGAAAACCAAGATCGAGGAGCGCTTGGCCCAGCTGGAAGCCCAAGCGAGCGAGCTCGGACAGAACCTCGCCCAGCTCGAATCCGAAGCTGGAAGCGACACAAAGCTCGCCGAGCTCAATGCCGAGCTCGCCAGGCTTTCGACTCTCGTCGAAGGGATCGAGGCTGAGCTTGCCACCGCCGAATCCGATGAGGATGCCGCGCGGTTCCATGAAGCAAAGATGCGCGCTCTGGCCGCTTCCGCCAAGCTTGTTAGCCAGGAAGTAGAGACCGAGCTTGCCACGCTGATCAAGCTGCTCGCGCCGGTTCATGACGGCGAATGGATTCCGATCGTCGATGAGATCAAAGTTGATTCCGGTTACGAGCAGGCGCTTGGGGCGGCCCTTGGCGACGATCTCGACGCCGCTGACAATGAGACGGCGCCGGCCCATTGGCGGTTCGCGGTAGCACGCGCAGGCGATCCAGCGCTCCCTGAGGGCGCAACCCCGCTCAGCCAGTTCGTCCAAGCGCCAAGGGCTCTGGCACGCCGCCTCGCCCAGATCGGCGTCGTCGCGGCAGAGCGAGGGCGGGATTTGCAAACAGAGCTTGCCCCTGGGCAGCGGCTCGTGTCCAGGGAGGGCGATCTCTGGCGCTGGGACGGCTATAGCATCAGGTCCGGTGCAGCGAGCGCGGCCGGGGCACGGCTCGTCGAGCGGAGCCGGCTCGAGGCGCTCAAAGACGAAAGAGCCAAGGCTGAGGCCCATGCAAGCGCCGCTGAGGCTGAACTCGCCGAGGCCACGGGCAAAGCCGAGAGTGCCGGGCAGAAGACCAAGACTCTTCGCCACAGGGCCAAGGAGGCGCACGGCGAGCTTGACCGCACGCGCGACGCAATCGCCGCCGCCGAGCATGCGGCCCAGTCCAACAGTAAGCAGCTCGGCGCCCTCGCCGAAGCGATCGCGCGAACCCGCGCTGCACTTGACGAAGCGCGCCAACAGGGCGAGCAGGTCAAGACCGCCTTGCTTGGTCTTGTCCCGCTCTCTTTTCTCGAAGCTTCACTCGAGAGCGCGCAAGCGAAGGCCGCTGCGAGCCGCTCGCAAGCGGCCAGGGCAGAGGCGGCATTGGAAGGCTTCGAACGGGAAGCGCGGCTGAGGCAGGAGCGGCTCGAGGCGATCGCGGCCGAGCAGGAGCTCTGGCAGAACCGCATCGCCAAAGCGCGCGAGCAGATCGAAACCTTGCGCGCGCGCGAGGCCGAGACGCGTGCCGACCTTACCGCGCTCGCCAATCTCCCGGCAGAAATCGAGCAGCGGCGCGGGCGCCTGCTCGATGCCATCAATGCTGCCGAGCGCGAGCGGAGCAAGGCCGCCGACGATTTGGCGATCGCCGAGACCGAGCTCAAGCGCCGCGAGAAGGCCTTGCGCGAGGTGCAGGAGAAGCTCGCGGGCGCGCGCGAGGCGCGGGCGCGCAGCCAGGCGCTGCTTGAGTCGGCGCGCGAGCGCCGCAGCGAGGTCGCCCACGCCATTCGCGAGCAGCTCGATTGCGCGCCGGAAGCATGCCTTGCGCTTGCCGCCATGAAGCCCGGCGCTCCCCTTCCCGCCCTTGCCGAGGTCGAGGGGCGGCTTTTGAAGCTCAGAGGCGATCGTGAGCGGCTTGGCGGCGTCAATCTGCGCGCCGAGGAGGAAGAGGCCGACATTGCCACCCGGCTTGAGGAGATGGAGCGCGAGCGCGCCGATGTGGAACAGGCGATCGCCCGCCTCCGCCAGGGCATCTCCAATCTGAACCGCGAAGGCCGCAAGCGGCTGCTTGAGGCCTTCGACAGCGTGAACGAACACTTCCAGCGCCTGTTCCAGACCTTGTTCGGCGGCGGTACCGCCGAATTGCAGCTCGTCGATTCCGACGATCCCTTGGAGTCGGGGCTTGAGATCCTCGCCTGCCCGCCTGGCAAGCGCGCGCAAGTGCTGACGCTCCTGTCTGGCGGCGAAAAAGCGCTCACCGCGCTCGCGCTGATCTTCGCCGTGTTCCTCACCAACCCCTCGCCGATCTGCGTGCTCGACGAGGTTGACGCCCCGCTCGACGACGCCAATGTCGAGAGGTTCTGCCTGCTCATGGAGGAGATGGCCAAGGAGACCGACACGCGGTTCCTCATCATCACCCACCACCCACTCACCATGTCGCGCATGAGCAGGCTGTTCGGCGTCACCATGGCCGAGAGGGGCGTGAGCCAGCTCGTCTCCGTCGATCTCGAAACGGCGGAGCGCCTCCGCGACGCGAGCTAGCGCATTCCCTGGCCTCACCCTTCGAGATGGGCCTTCGGCCCTCCTCAGGGTGAGGTGTAGCGCCTCATGCTGAGGAGCCGCTGAAAGCGGCGTCTCGAAGCGCAAGGCCACAGCCGAAACCCCAAGCTTTCAGGCCTCGCAAGACCCCTTTTCCCGTCCTTGACAGCGCCAAAGGCCAAACTTTAAGGTGCCGCCGAAGCTTGGGCCGGCCGGCCCTTTAAGCCGTTCCCAAAGATCGAGCAGCGATATGGCGGGAGCCGTTGAGAAGCCCGGACGCGGCCACAGGGACCGCGAAACTGAGGCCATTAAGCGGCGCTTGCACGATCTGGAAGGCAAGGTTCGCGACGCGCGTTCGCGTCATGAACCTGCATCTTCCGCAAGCCAAGATCGGGGCTCGGCCATGGGGGAGGCGCTCAAGCTTTCGACCGAGATGATCGCCGGCGTCGCCGTCGGTGGCTTCATCGGCTGGGCGCTCGATCGCTTGTTCGGGACTGCCCCGATCCTGATGGTGGTGTTCCTGATCCTTGGAGCCGCCGCCGGGATCTTGAACGTGGTACGGAGCGCGCAAAGGCGGCAGGCCGCGGCGGGACCCCTGCCAGGCAATGATTTGCCTGCTGACGATGACGACGACTAGGAGCGTGAGACATTGGCTGCTGAGCCGCCCGGACTGGAGAATGTGGAGCCCACGGCGCACGGTGCAGGGAGCGGGCTGCCCAACCCCATGCATCAGTTCGAGATCGAGCGGATCATTCCGCTCAAATTGTTCGGCTTCGACGCCTCCTTCACCAACTCCGCCCTGTTCATGGTGATCGCCGCCGGCCTCATCACGCTCTTTACCCTCTACGCTATGCGCTCGCGCGCGCTCGTCCCATCGCGGCTCCAGTCGGTGGCTGAAATGTCCTACGAGTTCGTGGCAAGCATGGTGCGCGACAATGTCGGCACCGACGGCATGAAATATTTCCCCTTCGTGTTCACGCTGTTCATGTTCGTGCTCACGCTGAACATGCTCGGCATGGTGCCCTATTCCTTCACCGTGACCAGCCACATCATCGTCACCTTCGCGCTTGCCGCCTTCATCTTCATCGGCGTCACGCTGATCGGCTTCTGGAAGCACGGTGCGCATTTCCTAAAATTTTTCGTGCCGGACGGCGTGCCCTTCGTCATGCTGCCGCTGCTCGTGGTCATCGAGGTGATCTCCTATCTCACCCGACCTTTAAGCCTGTCGGTGCGGCTGTTCGCCAACATGATGGCCGGCCACACCATGCTGAAAGTGTTCGGCGCCTTCGTGGTGGCGCTCGGCTTTCTCGGCGGCTGGGCTGCGCTCGGCTTCATGGTGGCCTTCACCGGGCTTGAAATCCTGGTCGCGTTCCTCCAGGCCTATGTGTTCGCCATCCTCACTTGCATCTACCTCAACGATGCCCTGCACATGCATCATTGAGCGACGAATTCACCTTTAACTTCAATCCTCAAGGGGAGAGTAGACATGGATCCTTCAGCAGCGAAATTGATCGGCGCAGGACTTGCCTCGATCGCGCTGGTCGGCGCTGGCGTCGGCATCGGCACGATCTTCGGCAACTATCTGCAAGGCGCCCTGCGCAATCCCTCCGCCGCACCCGGGCAGTTCGCCAATCTTCTGCTCGGCTTTGCTTTGGCCGAGGCCACCGGCCTGTTCGGCCTCGTGGTGGCGCTGATCATCCTGTTCGTGTTCTAGCGTTACCCCGCCGGGTAACCGAGAGGCACAGGCCCATGCCGCAGCTCAACCCACTCGACTGGGCGCCGCAGCTCATCTGGCTCGTCATCACCTTCGGCGTTCTCTACCTGCTGATGAAGCGGGTGGCGTTGCCGAAGATAGGCAGCGTGATCGAGATGCGGCAAGGGCGTATCTCGGGCGATCTCGCAGAGGCCGACAAGCTCAGGCACGAAACCCAGGAAGCCATCGCCGCCTACGAGCAGGCGCTGGCCGAGGCCAAGGCGCGGTCCCATGCAATCGCGCAAGAGGGCCGCAACAGGCTGAAGGACGAGGTCGCGGCCGAGCGCTCCGCGCTCGAGCGGGACCTTGCCGCCAAATCGGCGGAGGCCGAAGCGCGCATCCTTGAGGCCAAGGACTCGGCGCTTAAGGACGTCAATGCCGTGGCCTCGGAGACCGCGGCGGAGATCGTGCGACGGCTGATCGGCGTGGCACCATCGCAGACCGAAGTCGCCGCGGCGGTTGCCGGCGCGCGCAAGGAGTGACCATGGAATTCATCACCGAGCCTGAGTTCTGGGTCGCCGTATCGTTTTTCATCTTCTTGGGCGTGCTGTTCTATTTCGGCGTGCACAAGAAGCTTGCCAGCGTGCTCGATGCGCGCGCGGCTGAGATCGGCAAGGAGTTGGATGAAGCGCGCCGCTTGCGCAACGAGGCCGAGAAGGTTCTCGCCGATTACCGCCGCAAGGAAGGCGAGGCGGCAAACGAAGC
Organism: Methyloceanibacter sp.; assembly: GCF_050728395.1. GTDB lineage: Bacteria > Pseudomonadota > Alphaproteobacteria > Rhizobiales > Methyloligellaceae > Methyloceanibacter. The sequence goes on along the minus strand of NZ_JBOHJB010000002.1, from coordinate 16,280 downwards.
CGGTAGCATCGTCGCGCTTGCCGCCAAGGAGGCGGAAATATTCGCCGCCGAGACCCGGAAATCGGTGAAGGAGCATTTCGACCGCCGCATGAAGCTTGCCGAGGAGAAGATCGCGCGGGCCGAAGCCGACGCGATACGCGAGGTGAGAAGCGTGGCGGTGGATGCCGCGATCGCCGCGGCGCAGACCCTGATCGCCGAGAAGCTGACGCCGGACCGGGCGGAGAAGCTCGTCTCGGAGAGCATCGACACGCTCAAATCGAAGCTGAACTAGCGGCCGCCTCCGATTTGTCCGATACCCTTTCGGATGCCACTTTCTCTGTTCGTACACACGAAGAACAGAGTTGGGACTACGGGGCGAAGCAAGCGCCAGATCCAAGCGGGCAGACCGGAGACCAGTCGAGGCAAACCGGTATTTTCCTTTTCAACTGCGAGGCGTATGGCTCGTAGCGTGACATCCTCGGCCTGAAAGCCCTGCAGTTGAAGCAGGCGAAGAATCTCTTGGCGCGACAACGGGTACCATTCGTACTTGTCGGCTTTTCGGGTCAATCGCAAATAGCTATGGGCCAGATGCCTCGGCAGCCAACCCAGTAAGGGGAGTCGATAGTGGGCATCGATGAGACCCCAGCGGTTCGGAACGGCAATATAGAGCTTGCCACCGTCGCGCAGGCAGCGGCCGATCTCAGCCAAATGCGTGTGCTGCTCTCGACCCGCAAAATGCTTGATGACATGGTTGGAAATAATGAAGTCGAAGCGCCCGTCTGGAAACGGGAGTTCGGTCCCGCGTATATCGGTGAACTGATACCCCGAACTGACTCGTTCTGAATCGACGACACCGACGGCGAAAGTACCGGCCTCCCCGAAGCCCAGCTTGGAGAAATAGGCTGGAATGTAATCGGAGCCCGACCCGAAATAGAGCATTGTGGCACCGGGCGACGGTCGGACGATTCCGGACAGCATCGCGATCTTTTGCGCTTTCGCGGTGCGCGACCTCTCGTCGAGCTTGGCGCGAGAGCGCGGCGGCCCCATGCTATGACTCCCAGCTGACAAAACCGCTTCTCCCTCGGCGGCAGCCAATGCCGAAGGGTGAAAAACGAGCTCAGGAAATCGCTCTCCAATGCGAGCGGACTTGGACACGATAGTCAATCACAGTCGAATGATGCTTTTGAAGGCTGTATTCGGGGGTGCCTCTTACAACGCACGAAGCGCCTCGTTGCCAGGGCCGTCAAACTGGCCCAGGATTGTGCGTCAAAGAGTGATTTGGCCGCCAGTCGCCGTCGGTGCACGTGCAAGAGACATCCGAAGATCAGCCAGCATCCGCCGCTCAAACGCCGGCGCCCGGCCAGCGGCCGCTGCTGATCTATGACGGCGATTGCGGGTTCTGCGTCTATTGGGCGCGCTACTGGCAGAAGCTTACCGGCGACCGTGTCGACTACCGGCCCTACCAAGACGTCGCGCCGCAATATCCCGACATCCCGCAGGCCGAGTTTCAGCGCGCGGTGCAATACATCGCGCCTGACGGACGCCGCGCCAGCGCCGCCGAGGCGAGTTTCCTCACCCTGAGCAACGCGCGCGGCAAGGCGTTCTGGCTCTGGCTCTACCGACATGTGCCCGGCTTTGCGCCCGTCTCGGAATGGGCTTACGCCTTCACCGCCGCGCACCGCCCGGCTTTCTTCCGCATCAGCCTGTTGTTGTGGGGCAGAAACCACGAGCCGCCGCGCTACGACCTCGTCTCCTTCCTGTTCCTGCGACTGCTCGGCCTCGTCTACCTCGCAGCCTTCGTCTCCTTCGCCGTGCAGGCGCAAGGGCTGATCGGCAGCCACGGCATCCTGCCGCTCGCCGAATTCGTCAACAACGTCGCTGCGCGTTTCGGACCTGAGCGCTTCTACCTCGTGCCGATGGTGTTCTGGCTGAACGACAGCGACGCCGCCATTGCTGCCGTGTGCTGGGCGGGCGCCGGGCTGTCTTTGCTGCTCGTCGTGAACGTTCTGCCGCGCCTCACCCTGTTTCTGCTCTTTGCACTCTACCTTTCGCTCACCTATGCCGGGCAAACCTTCATGACCTACCAGTGGGAGGCGTTCCTGCTGGAGACCGGGTTTGCCGCTCTTCTGATGAGCTTCGCCACGATTCCGGGCATCTGGCTGTTACGCTGGCTGCTGTTCCGCTTCATGTTCATGTCGGGCGTGGTCAAGCTGTTGAGCCTCGATCCGAGCTGGTGGGACTTATCGGCGCTCTCCTATCACTTTTTTTCCCAGCCGCTGCCCACGACGATCGCGTGGCACGCCGCGCAGTTGCCGCCGGGCCTGTTGAAATTCGCTACCGGCACGATGTTCGTCATCGAGCTCGTTCTGCCGTTCCTGATCTTCGCCCCGCGGCGGCTTCGGTTCTTCGCGGCCTTCGGCTTCCTGCTGCTCGAATTTTCCATTCTCATCACCGGGAATTACAACTGGTTCAATTTTCAGACCATGTTGCTCTGCCTGCCGCTGTTCGATGACGCGGCGTTGCGCAGCCTATTGCCGTCTCGCCTGCCCCGGCTGCTGCAGCCAAGACCTCATGCCCCGCGGACGGCGGTGACGGCGGTGGTCGGCGCCGTGGCTTTGTTGCTGGTATTTTGCAGCCTGGTGCGGATGGATCTGCGTTTCGGCGGCAGCCCGCCGGACTTTGCGCGGACGGTGGACGGCTGGTTCAGCCCGCTGCAGATGGTCAGCGCCTACGGACTGTTTTCGATCATGACCACGCAGCGGCGCGAGATCGTGATCGAGGGCTCTTATGACGGCGTCGATTGGCACGAATACGAATTCCGTTACAAGCCGGGCGATGTCGCGCGCGCGCCGCCCTGGAACATCCCGCATCAGCCGCGCCTCGACTGGCAGATGTGGTTCGCAGCGCTCGACAATCCGCAGCGCCTTCGCTGGTTTTGGCGGTTCCTCGAGCGGTTGCTGGAGAATGAGCCGACCGTGACGGCGCTGCTTGCGAGCAATCCCTTTGCCGACAAGCCTCCCACTTATGTGCGCGCGCAGTTCTACGACTACACTTTTTCCGGCAGCGATCAGAAGGCGGCCGGCCAATGGTGGGACCGGCGCTTGTTGGGACAGTACTTTCCGGCGGTGCATCTGAAAGTGCGACCCGGCCAATAAGGCGCGCAAACTCCAGCGTTGCGTGATAGGTCCATATTGGCGTCAAGTCTTGCCATTTTGCCTCACCGCGGACTTCTTTTGTTAGTCCTTATCAAGCTTGGATGGTCCCGCTTCGGCTTGTCAGCTCCAAGAAACGAATTGCCCGGATCAGTTGGGGTTCCGCACATACCGCTCGGCGCGGGCGTCCTGGCGCCGGCCCTCTCGTGAGAAATAGCAGTAGCGGGTAACGGGGTCGCTGTGGCGGCAAGACTGAGGAAGCTCTATCACTCGAACGTCGTCACCGCCGTGGGGAGTGCGTTCGCCGAGTTTTATATTCGTCTCGTTGTTCGTACGAGCCGCGTGTTGCGCGACCCTCCAGACACAGACGAGAAGCTTTTCTCCCAGCACCCGCAGATCTTCGCCATGTGGCATGGGCAATTCATGATGGTGCCAGCGATCAGGCCCCAAGCGGACACCGACATCGCCATAATCGTCTCGCGCCACGGCGACGCGGAGATCCTGGCAAATACGATCCAGCGCTTTGGCATGCGCGTGGTCAGAGGCGCCGGCGCCGGCAGGCGGCGGAAGGACCGTGGCGGCGCCGCGGCGCTCAGAGGCGCGCTCCGCGCGCTGAAAAATGGCGCGACATTCGCGCTGACGGCAGATGCTCCGCCTGGCCCTGCCCGCAAGGCTGGCATCGGCATTGCGCTGCTTGCCAAGCTTTCGGGACGGCCCATCGTGCCGTGCGCCATGGCGACCAACCGCTATGTCGCGCTCAATAGCTGGAGCGCGTTTACGCTCAATCTGCCCTTTTCCAAGCTTGCAATCGTCGTTGGCGATCCGATCGTGGTACCGGAGGGCGCGGGCTCGATCGAATTGGAAGCCACGCGGCTCGCCGTCGAGCAGGGCCTAAACGAGGTGACGCAGCGGGCCTATGGCTTGGCAGGCGGGAAGGATCCTCTCGCCTTCCCATTCAGCTTGGAGAAGGCCTAAGCGATCTGACGCAGTGATGGCCCCGGCAGGGCCGATTACCCCGCCCCTGCCTGGCTGCGCTCGAAGGCGACGAACACCTTATAGTCCTCAGGCCGCGTGCCCATGGTGACGGCGAAGCTAATTTCCTTGACTATCGAGAAATAGCCGACCGGATTTTCCGAGGGGACGATGGTCGTGACGCTCGCCGTGTCTTTCGCCAGCACCTTGCGGTCGGCGTCGGCGACCTTGATGTTCACGGGAAGCGTCACCTGCCCCGGCGTGCCCTTTGGTCCAAGCAGCACGCGCCCGGCAAAGCCATATTTCACCACCACGCGGTCGGCATAGATCTGGCACTGACGCGCAAGCCTGGTGATCTCGCCGCGATGCATGATCGCCTGCGCGTCGCCAACCCGGCCGTCGGCGTAAATCGTCAACAGCCGGTCATGCGGCCAAGCCACGATTTGCGGACAATGCAGGTTGTCGCCGGTGAGCTGCGCCATTTGGGGGGCGTCGGCTTTGGCCTCGGCGAGCATCCCATCCTGGCTGACCGGCAGCGGCGCGTCGCCCGATTTGAAGGGATTGGAGAAGCCGGACACGGCGCAAGCAGACAGGAGCAGCGCGGCCAGCAGCACGCTCCCCGCCCGGCAAATCGGCATGAGCCAAAGAGCGCAAGAACGCCTCAACTTGTCCCCGTCCTCAGCTTGACACGCCGGGCCTCCCCGCCTGATATGCCGCGGGGCGAGACCCGCGAAGGCTCGAATGAGGTCTTGGCAGCCGGTTTCCCCGAAATTGGCTGTCAAACTATCCCCAGTCCGGAAGCCCGACAAGGGCCGACTTGGGCGCCTTTTCAGCCCTTTAGCACCGTTCCCGGGACGAAGATGACTGGCATTCGCGACGAGATCAGGCCGCAAGCAGGCCTTCTTCCGCTGACCATCTATGTCGCGGCGCCGCGCGGCTTCTGCGCCGGCGTCGACCGCGCCATCCAGATCGTCGAGCTTGCGCTCGCCAAATACGGCGCGCCCGTCTATGTGCGTCATGAGATCGTCCACAACCGCCACGTGGTGGAAACGCTGAAGGCCAAGGGCGCCATCTTCGTCGAGGAATTGGACGAAATCCCGGCTACCCAAGCGCCGGTCATCTTCTCGGCTCACGGCGTGCCGAAATCGGTGCCGGAGGCTGCGCAAGCGCGCAACCTGTTCTATCTCGACGCCACCTGCCCGCTCGTCTCAAAGGTGCATATCGAGGCCGAGCGCCACCATGAAGCTGGCCGCGAGGTGCTCCTGATCGGCCATGCCGGCCACCCGGAAGTACTCGGCACCATGGGCCAGTTACCGGAAGGCTCCGTCCATCTCATCGAGACCGTCGCCGACGCCCGCGCCTTCACCCCGAAGGACCCCGAGGCGCTCGCCTACACCACCCAGACCACGCTTTCCGTCGACGACACCCGCGCCATCGCCGAGGTGCTCAGGGAGCGGTTTCCACGCATGGTCGGCCCGCACAAGGACGATATTTGCTATGCCACGACCAACCGCCAGGAGGCGGTGAAGCGCATCGCGCCGCTTTGCGACCGCCTGATCGTGGTCGGCTCGCCCAACAGCTCCAACTCGCTGCGACTGGTGGAAGTGGCCGAACGGGCGGGCTGCCCCCGCGCCATGCTGGTGCAAAGCGCAGCCGAGATCGATTGGGGCGATTTCGCAGGGATCAGCAGCCTCGGCGTTACCGCCGGAGCCTCGGCGCCGGAGGTGCTGGTCGAGGCGATCGTCGAGGCCTTCAAGGCCCGCTTTGCCGCTCACGTGGAAAGCGTGGTCACCGCAGAGGAGGACATCGCCTTCAAGCTGCCGCGCCAGCTTCGAGACGGGCCTTCGCGCTAGCATGGCAGTCTATACCGAGGTCGCCGACGAAGAGCTTGACGCCTTCATCGAGAGCTACGACATCGGCGCTCTCACCTCCTGCAAGGGGATCGCCGAGGGGGTCGAGAACTCGAACTATCTCGTGCAGACCGAAGCCGGGCGCTACATCCTGACGCTCTACGAGAAGCGCGTGGCGCCCAAGGACCTTCCCTATTTCCTCGCGCTCATGGAGCACCTTGCCGCTCGCGGCATACGCTGCCCGCTCCCGGTGCATGACCGTGAGGGGCGGAATTTGCGCAAGCTCGCCGGGCGTCCGGCGGCGCTCATCAATTTTCTCGACGGCATCTCGGTGCGGCGCGCTTCGATCGAGCAATGCGCGAGCCTCGGCAAGGCGCTAGGGCGCTTGCACGTGGCGGGCGAAAGCTTTGCGCAAACCCGCGCCAACAGCCTGTCGCTGTCGGGCTGGGAAGCGCTCGTCAACGCCATTGGCGATCGCGCCGACACCGTCATTCGTGGGCTTAAGGCCGAGATTGCCAAGGAGCTCGCCCATCTCGAAAAGGCTTGGCCGCGCGACTTGCCGCAAGGCGTGATCCACGCCGACCTCTTTCCCGACAACGTGTTCTTCCTCGGGCAGGAGGTGTCGGGCCTGATCGACTTCTACTTCGCCTGCAACGACCTGCTCGCCTACGACATCGCCATCTGCCTCAACGCCTGGTGCTTCGAATCCGACGCGAGTTTCAACATCACCAAGGCGCGCGCCTTCCTCCAGGCCTATGAGGGCGTGCGGCCTCTCGCGGCGAACGAGCTTGCGGCGCTGCCAACGCTTGCGCGCGGTGCGGCGCTGCGCTTCCTGCTCACCCGCTCCTATGACTGGCTCAACACCGACGGCGAGGCCCTGGTCAAGCGCAGGGACCCGAACGAATATCTGCGCAAGCTGCGATTCCATCGAAAGGTGAGGTCGTATCGCGACTACGGACTCGGGGAGCACTGAGGATTTGAGCGAAAAGCCAAATGTAGTGATCCATACCGACGGGGCCTGCTCGGGAAATCCGGGTCCCGGCGGCTGGGGTGTCATTCTTCAGTCAGGCCAGCACCGCAAGGAGCTGAAGGGCGGCGAACAGCTCACCACCAACAACCGCATGGAGCTGATGGCTGCCATCTCAGCACTCGAGGCGCTGAAGGCGCCGTCCGATGTCGATCTCTATACCGACTCGAACTATCTCCGCGGCGGCATCACGAGCTGGATCAAGGGCTGGAAGAAGAACGGCTGGCGCACGGCCGACAAGAAGGCGGTGCGCAATATCGAGCTGTGGCAGAGGCTGGAGCAGGCGGCTGAGCGGCACCACGTAAGCTGGCACTGGGTCAAGGGCCATGACGGCCATGACGAGAACGAGCGCGCCGACGAGCTCGCCCGCGAGGGCATGGCGCCTTATCTCGCGCACCGCAAGCGTAAGACGGACGAGGATTGATTGTCCCGAAACTCGCTCTCCCCTCCCCCCTTGAGGGGGAGGGATAGGGAGGGGGGTTCGAAAGAAGACTCGCTCACTGTCACCCCTCACCCTTCCCGCCATGCGACTTGCGCAAAGCGTCGCTCGCGCAAGATCGCGGCGGAAAGCCCTCTCCCTCAAGGGGAGAGGGGAACTGGCCTGGCTCAGCTTTGCGCAGCCTAGTGATGATGGGCGGAAACGCTCTTGGCCCATTCCGACAGGAGCTCGGTCGACGCCGAACTGCTGAGATCGCCAAGGCTGAGAATGCCGACCAGACGCTTGCTCTTGTTGATCACCGGCAACCTGCGGATCTTCAGCGTCTCCATGTGCTTCACCGCCTTGGCGAGGTCATCGTCCTCCCGGCAGCAATGAATGCCCTCGCTCATGACATCGCGCGCCGTCGCCCGGCGCGCATCGAAGCCATTTTGCGCCAACCCTTTGCACACGATGTCGCGGTCGGTCACCATGCCGATCAGCTTGTCGTCCTCTCCGATGGGAATGGAGCCCACGTCGTGCTGACGCATCAGTTTCGCGATCTCGGTGATGGGCGTTTCGGGGCCGACCCAATCGACGCCCTTGTGCATCACTTCTTTGACTTTCATGGCGGAGCCTCCGTTGTTGTTCGCATGCACTCGTCAATGCGAGCGAGGTCCCCCGTCCCTTGCTCGCTACTATACAACGGATTGGTTGACGTGGCACGAGGCCAGCGGTCGCGCTAAACCTTGGCGAGAAGCTTTTCCGCGGTGCTCACATCGGCGACTCCGGGAGACTCTTCCACGTTGAGCACCGTGACCACGCCGTCGTCGACCAGCATGGCGTAGCGCATCGAGCGGGTGCCGAGACCAATGCCGCTGCCGTCGAAGTCCATGCCGATGGCTTTGGTGAACTCGCCGTTACCGTCGGAGAGAAACAACACCTTGCCTTTGCCGCCGGCGGCCTTGGACCAGGCATCGAGCACGAAGGGATCGTTCACGGCGACGCAAGCAATCGTGTGCACGCCCTTCTTCTTGAAGGCATCGGCATGGTCGAGAAAGCCAGGAAGATGCTTGAGATGACAGGTCGGCGTAAAGGCGCCTGGCACCGCGAACAGCACCACTTTCTTGCCGGCGAACACGTCCTTCGTGGTCAGCTTGTCGATTCCCTCCGACCCGAGCACGCGGAAGGTGGCTTCGGGCAGACGGTCTCCGATACCGATACTCATGGTTACCTCCGGGAGGCTTCTGGTGAATTTCGCGGGGACCATACCGGTTTAAGCGGCAACGGCCAAGGCAGCTTGTTGGGTCGAACGGTACTACTCGACCGTGACGCTCGCTTCGCGGGCGCCTTCGTCCGACACGAAGGTGAGCGTTAGAGGCTTGCCCCTGATCGCAGCCGCCTCTTCAGGCGAAGCGAAGCTGACCACGAAGCGCTGCTTGCCGTCTTGCACCGGGCCGAGAGGCTTCGGCACCGGAACGAACGCTCCGCCGGGCGCCTCGACGAAGAGATCGGTGCCGGTGGCATCGTCAGCGAAATTCGCGTCGATGACGAGCTCAGGCTTGGTGCTATCGAGTTTCGCTTCGATGCCGCCTAGGGCCGGCAGCTTGCCCGTCTCGGCAGGCCTTGGCACGAGGTCGACGAAGCGCTTGAGCAAGGGATCGTCCGCCTTCCCTGCCGTGTGCGCGGGAAGCTCGATGCTGAGGTTAGCCTGGTTCGGGATGCACAGCGTCTTGCACAGGCCATAGTCGACATTGAGCTTGAGCTCGACCGGCTCGTCCGGGCGTTCCGGCGTGACCATCACCGGGAACACCACTTCGTCCACATAGCCGATTTCCGTTCCGCTCGCGTCGGTAAAGCGGCGCGGCGCCGGATAGAGCACCTCTGCGCTCCGCAAATTCTTCGATCCGGACCAGTCGAAGCTCGGAGGCACGCCGGAATCGCCGGGCATGCGCCAATAGGTCTTCCAGCCTGGCTCGAGGCGAATCTGGACACCGGCGATCATGCGGTCGCCGCTCATGCCGGCAACGCTGCCGCTCACCAGCCGCACCTTAGAATAGGTCTCCCGGACCCAAGGGGATTCGCCGGGAGAGGCGGCGTGACTTGCGCCGGCGAACGCCAGGCACAAGGTCATGGCAAGAATGCTTCCGAGCAAGCGAGCGCGCTTCATTAGGAATTCGATCATCATCACCATAAGCTTGAAGAGCCGGAGGCAACTCTAGCGGCAACAATTGTGGCGCGCGACGCAAGCCGCAACACTAAGGCGTCACTCTTTCGTGACCCTTGCGACCAAAGTGGCCGCGCGCGCGTTAATCCACCAATTTTCCTTCACAACGGACCGACCTCGCCTGTAGTCTTGTCAGATGCCGCGTTCCACCGCACAGCAACGTCAGCGCGACGGTTACCTCGACGGCAGCCTGCTCGTCGCCATGCCGGCGATGGGCGATCCGCGCTTTGCCCGCGCCGTGATCTATATGTGCGCCCACTCGGCCGATGGCGCCATGGGCATCATCATCAATCACCGCGCACCCAATATCAGCTTCACCGAGCTTCTCGAACAACTCAACATCGTGCCGCCGAAAGAGCGCATCAGGCTGCCCATGGGACTCGGCGCCATGGCGGTGCATCTCGGCGGACCGGTCGAAACCGGCCGCGGCTTCGTCCTGCACAGCGCCGACTATTTCAAGGCTGAGAGCACGCTGCCCATCGACGAGAGCGTGTGCCTCACCGCCACCATCGACATCTTACGCGATATCGCCAAAGGCACCGGCCCCGACAAGGCGCTGCTGGCGCTCGGCTATGCCGGGTGGGAGCCTGGGCAACTCGAGAGCGAGATCCAGGCCAATGGCTGGCTGCATTGCGCGGCCGACCCGGAGCTGATCTTCGATCCGGAAGTCGATCGCAAATATAATCGCGCGCTCGGCAAGATCGGCATCGACCCCTGGCGTCTGGTCAACGATTCAGGACATGCCTGAGGCCGCTGGCTTCGGCCGCGGCGGTGCCGCTTGCGCCACCGGTCTCGCCACCGGCGCCGGTGCGACATGGCCTCTCGCCGCCGCCTTCGACCGCTCGCGCTGCTGCCGCTTGCGGTGGCTCGCGAGCGCCGACAACAGGTCGGCAACCTCCTTCGGCGTCATCGGCTCCCCGTAATAGAAGCCCTGGCCGAACTCGCAGCCGATCGAGCGGAGATAGGCGGCGTCCTCCGCGGTCTCCACGCCTTCGGCGATCACCTCCTTGCCGAGCTCGTGCGAGAGCGCCACGATCGAGCGCAGGATCATCGGCGTCGAGCCGTTGAGCCCTGAGTCGCGCACGAGCGAGCGGTCGACCTTGATGGTGTCGCAAGGGAAGCGGTGCAGGTAGCTCAGCGAGCAATAGCCGGTGCCGAAATCGTCGAGCGCCAGGCTCGCGCCGAAGGTCTTGAGCCAGGTAAGAATCTCCACGGCCCGCTCGGGGTTCTCCATGACCAGGGACTCGGTGATTTCGAGCTTGAGCGTCCCCTTTGGCACCGCCTCCTTGGCGAGGATCAACCTGATCTCCTGCACCAGATCCTGGCGGAAGAGCTGGCGGCTCGACACGTTGACGCTGACGAAGAGCGGGTCGCGCTCGCGCGGCAGCATTTTGTGCCAGCTTCTTGCTTCCTCCAGGGCCTGCCCCAGCACATAGCTGCCGAGCTCGCTGATCAGCCCGGTCTCCTCGGCGATGGGCACGAACTCGTCGGGGCTGAGCTGGCCGCGCGTCGGATGATCCCAGCGGATCAGCGCCTCGAAACCTGCGAGCTGGTTCGAGGCAAGGCGCGTGATCGGCTGGTAGAGCACGACGATCTGCCGCTTCTCGAGCGCCTTGCGGAGTTCGCTTTCGAGCGGCAGCCGGCTATCGTCCTCGCCGCGCATCGAGGCGGTGAAGATCTCGATGCGGTCGGCGCCGGCGCGCTTCGCCCTGAGCATGGCGATCTCGCCCTCGCGCAACAGATCTTGCGCCGTCGGCTGCACCCCGTCATCGACCACGATGCCGATCGAGGCGGTGAGCACGATCTCCTTGCCGCCGATCTTCATCGGCGTGCGCAGCGCGCGCCGCACGCGCTCGGCAAGGGTGGCCACCTGGCGCGGATCGGTCTCGGAGATCATGAGAATGGCGAACTGGTCGCTGCCGAGACGGGCAAGGGTGTCTTGCGGATTGAGATGGCGGGAGAGCCTGCGCCCAAGGGTCAACAGCATGCTGTCGCCGACGGCGAGGCCGAAGCTCTTATTGACGTTCTTGAAGCGGTCGATGTCGATGATCATCACCGTGGGCCGGTTCATCTGCCCTTCGCGGGCGCGGGTGATGGCGCCTTGCAGTCGATCGAGGAACAGCTCGCGGTTCGGCAGGCTGGTCAGGCTGTCATGCACGGCATCATGCATCAGCCGCTCATGCGAGCGCTTGAGGCTGGTGATGTCGCGCATCAGCCCGACGCAGCGGAGCAGCCGGTTATTGTCGCTCGGCGCCGCGCGGGCGCGGAGCTCGTACCACAGATAGCTGCCGTCCTGGCGCTTCAAGCGGAATTCGGTCTGCAGCTCGCCGCCCTGGTTTTCCTGCAGCGACCACAGCATCAGGCGGAAGCGCTCGCGGTCGGCGGCATGCATGTGCTGGAGGAACCGGTCGACGGTGGTGTCGAGGGTGCCAGGCGGCGCGCCGAGCGCTTCCTCGACCTCCTGGGCGACGGTGATCTGATCCTTGCCGGCGTTCCATTGCCAGACGGCGGCGCCTGAGCCGTCGACGGCGAGCGACTTCATCTGCACCTGGCTTACCGGCCCGAGCTGGAGCGGGCCACCGGTCGAGCGGAAGGCGAACTGGGTCACGGTGAAGCCGAGCAGCACGAGGATGAGAACCAGGCCAGCGGCAAGGCCTGAGACCACGATGTCGCCGGACAGCTTGCCGAGCACGATCATGGCGGCGCCGAACAGCCAGACGAGTAGCAGCATCCAGCTCGGGATGAGCAGAAGCGCGCGATCCTGGCCGCGCAGCGCAAGATAGGCGATGAGGCAGGTGCCGATGGCGGCGATGCCGAGGAGCGAGCTGCGGGCGAGGCCTGAGGCGACCCGCGGATCGACGACGGCAAAGAGGACGAGGCCGAACTGGGCGGCGATCCAGCACCAGAACAAGGTCTTGATCCAGCCATGCCACATGCCGATGCGCAGAAAAGCGTAGAGGAAGAGCACGAGGCTCGCCGCCACCGCTGCCTCGGCCGCGGCGCGATAGACCGCCACATGATCGGCATTGACCGGGAACAGCTTGCTCCAAAAGCCGAAGTCCACGCAGAAATAGGCGAGAGCCGCCCAGGCCACGAGCGCGGTCGCCGGGAAGATGGCGCGGTGGTTGGCGGCGAAGATCGCCGTCAGGAAGATGGCGAGCAGTCCGGTGATGCCGAGCAGCACGCCGTTGAACAGCATGCGGTCCTGCTGCTTCGCCTGATAGATTTCTGGATCCCACAGCATGAGCCGCGGCACCTGGCGCGAGCTCAGCTCGGCGGCGAAGGTAATGGTCTGCCCAGGATCGAGGCTCAAGCGGAACATGTCGGCGCGGTCGCTCTTCATGCGCTCGGGCCTGAAGCCCAGTGACGGCGTGATGGCGGCGATCCGGCCGGCGTCGAGATCGGGCGAGAGCACGCGCGAATTGGCGAGCGTATAGCGCGGCGCGGCAAGCCATCGCGTGATGCGTTCGGTGGTCGGGTTGGTGAGCGCGAAGACGAGCCAGCCTGGACTGGTGCCTGCCGTGGTCGCCTGCACCGCCATGCGGCCGACATAGCCGTCCTGGCCCGGCGCGGTCTCGATCTGCAGCTTGTCGCCGCGCCCCTCATAGAGCTCGCCGAGCGACGTGATGTCGAGTTTCTCCTGCTCGGGCTTGACCACGATGGGCTCGACGGCGAAGGCCGACCCGCGCGGCAACGGCATGAGGGTGAGGCCAAAAGCGAGCAGGAGCGCGACAAGACACGCCAAGCGTCCTCTCCTTGCTCCCTGGCCCACTTCCGTCACCTTGCCGTCTATCAATGGCGCTCCCGATCGGCTCCTAACGGCGTTTGTCGCCTTCAAGCAGCGCGTACAGCAGATGGTCTTGCCACACGCCGTTGATCTTCAGATAGCGGCGCGCCATTCCCTCGCGTGTGAAGCCGGTCCTCTCCAGAAGCTTGACGGAGGCGACATTGGCGGGCAGGCAGGCCGCTTCGAGCCGGTGCAGCTCGAGCGAATCGAACACGAAAGGGATAACAGCGCGGACGGCAGCCGTCATATAACCCTTTTGGGCATGCTGGGCGCCGATCCAGTAGCCGAGCGTGCAGGCCTGGGTGACCCCACGGCGCACGTTGCAAAGGGTGAGGCCGCCGACCAGAGAACCGCTTGCCGCCGAGAAGATGAACAGCGCATAGCCCATGTCCTCGCGAAGGTCGCGCAGATAGTGGCGGACCCGGCGGCGGAAGGAGGCGCGGGTCAGTTCGTCGGCGGCCCAGAGCGGCTCCCAGGGCGTGAGGAACTCGCGGCTCGCGGCGCGAAGCTCGGTCCAGTCGGGGTAGTCCGACATTTGCGGCGTGCGCAGGAGCACGCGATCCGATTGGATCACCGGCCCCAGATCGCTAGAGGTGGCGGTACGCAGCAACGCCATGGTCTCAATGCTCCTCAGGCGGCCTCGCTCGAGACATTCGTGAATTTTGCCGCCAGGCTATCGAATCTTGCAACATGAAGAATGGGCCCGACGGTGGCGAGGCTGACGGCTGAGGCAAGCAGGTTCCCTGCCATCCTTTGCACGTCGGCCTGGGTCACGGCCTCGACCTTCTCGATCAGCTCCTGCGTAGTAAGCGGCCGCCCGTGAATGAGAATCTGGCGGGCGAGCTGCTCGGCCCTGGCGCCGCTGCTTTCGAGCCCGGCAAGAAGCCCCATCTTGAGCTGGGCCTTGACCCGCCCGACTTCTTCCTCGCTGAAGCCGCTCTCGGCGGCGCGGTGGAGCTCGTCGCGCAGCACGGCGAGAAGCTCGGCAGCGCGGTCAGGCCCGCAAGCCGCGTAGATCGCGAACATGCCGGTATCGGAAAGGCCGGAGGCGAAAGCGTGGATGGCATAACAGAGCCCGCGGCGCTCGCGCACCTCCTGGAACAGGCGCGAGGACATGCCTCCGCCAAGCGCGCCGGCGCAGACTTGCGCGGCGAAATAATCGGCATGGCGGTAGGGAGGCGCCTCGAAGGCGAGCACCAAATGGGTCTGCTCGAAGGACTTCTCGTTGCGCGCCACGCCGCCGCGGTAAAGCGCTGGCGCGGGCTCCGGCGTCGTGCCCGAATTAAGCGGCGCGAGCAGGCGCTCAGCCTCGGCGAGCAGCCTCTCGTGATCGACGGCGCCGGCGGCGGCGAGCACCATGTTCGGCGCCTGATAATGGGTGGAGAGATAGCTCTTGAGATGGGTGGACTTGAATCCCTTGACGCTGTCGGCGGTGCCGAGGATCGGCCTCCCCGCCGGCTGATCGGGAAAGGCCGTGGTCTGTACCAAGTCGAACACCATGTCCTCAGGGGAATCCTGCGCAGAGGCGATCTCCTGGAGGATCACATCGCGCTCGCGGGAAAGCTCGGTGCGGTCGAAGCGCGGGGCAAGAATGATGTCGCTCAAGATATCCAGCGCAAGTCCGAAATCCTGGCGCAGAACCCGTGCGTAATAGGCGGTCGAGTCGACACCGGTGGCGGCATTGAGCTCGCCCCCCACCGCCTCGATCTCCTCGGCGATGGCTTGCGCGCTGCGGCGGTCGGTGCCCTTGAAGGCCATGTGCTCGAGAAAATGGGCGACGCCGTGCTCTGGCGGGCTCTCGCTGCGGCTGCCGGCGCCGACCCAGAGGCCGAGCGAGACAGTCTCCACATCGGGCCTCGCATGGCTCACCACGGTAAGGCCATTGGCCAGCCTGGACACGACGACACTCACGCGCCGACCCCGGTCGGAGCCTTGTTCGCGGCCTTGCGGCCGTCAGTCTTGGCGCGCGCATGGCTCACGATGAATTGGGCGATGGAGGCATAGTCGTTGGCAAGCACGGTCAGGCGCTCCTCCTGGCCGAGCTTTGCCTTGAGCCGCTCCGGCTGCTCCGGCAGACGGCCGAGCGCTCGCTCGATGGCTTGCGGAAATTTCGCCGCGTGCGCCGTCGACAACACGATCATGGGCGTGTCGACACGCTCGGTCCGCGCGGCAGCGAGCCCCACGGCGGTATGCGGGTCGATCATCACGCCAGTCTCGGCGAAGAGGCCACGGATGGTCATCTCGGTCTCGTGCTCACCGATCGAATGGGCGGCGAAGAGAGCGCGCATCTCGGCGATCTCGCCCTCCTCCAGATGGAAGGCGCCGTGTGCGCGAAGCTCGTCCATGCGCGCGCTGACCTGTGCGTCGTCACGGCCCACGAGCTCGAACAGAAGCCGCTCGAAATTGCTCGCAAGCTGAATGTCCATGCTCGGGCTGGAGGTGGCGATCACGCCCCTTGGCTCGTAAATCCCCGTCGACAGAGCGCGGGCGAGACTGTCGTTGAGGTTCGTGGCAATAACGAGGCGCTTGACCGGCAAGCCCATGCTTCTCGCCGCGTAACCCGCGAAAATATCACCGAAATTTCCGGTGGGCACGGCGAAGGAGACCTCGCGGTGGGGGCTGCCGAGCGCCACGGCCGCGGTGAAGTAGTAGACGATCTGGGCAAGGATGCGGGCGAAGTTGATCGAGTTCACGCCGGTGAGCGAAAGCTCCTCGCGCAAGGGAGCGTCGTTGAACAGCGCCTTCAGAATCCCTTGGCAGTCGTCGAAGGTGCCTTCAACCGCGATGTTGTGCACGTTCGGCTCATGCGCGCTCGTCATCTGCCGGCGCTGCACTTCGGTCACCCGCCCCTTCGGGTGCAGGATGAAGATG
>NZ_JBOHJB010000001.1:0-172884 GCF_050728395.1 Methyloceanibacter sp. | reverse complement strand
GAAGAAGCAGGTCAAGCTGGTGGGTCCCGCGGACCTCGCCGACGAGGCTTCGGTCAACCGGCTGTTTGCCGGAGTCCCAGCGCTGTGGGCGTCGATACACATTGCCGGCGGGTTTGCCATGGCTCCCGTGGCCAAGACCGGCAAGGCGGAATTGATGCAACAGATCGACATCAATCTCGTGAGCTGCTTCCTCTGCTGCACGGCGGCGGTCAACGCCATCGGCGGCACCGGCCAAGGCGGCCGCATCGTCAACGTTGCCTCGCGCCCAGCGCTTGAATGGCGGATCGGCGCCGGCATGGCCGCCTATACCGCGAGCAAGGCCGCCGTGGCGGCGCTGACCGTGGCGCTGTCCGAGGAGGTCGCCAAGGACGGCATCCTGGTCAATGCCGTGGCGCCGTCCATCATGGATACGCCGGCCAACCGCGCCGCCATGCCGAAAGCGAATTACGATCTCTGGCCGAAGGTGGAGGAGGTGGCGGCGACCATCCTGTTCCTCGCTTCGCCGGAGAACACGGTGACCCGCGGCGCCATCGTTCCCGTCTATGGCAAGTCCTAGGGCCACGCCATGATGCAGACACCAGCCAAGGCGACGGAGATCGGGCTTGTCCTGCAAGGAGGGGGCGCACTTGGCGCCTATGAATACGGGGCGATCACGGCGCTGCTCGAACTGATCGACGAAGCCGCGGGCAAGGGCCATGCCGTCTCGCTCAAGGCCGTCACCGGCGTCTCCATCGGCGCCATCAATGCCGCTTGCGTGGTCGGCGCCGCCACCAGGACGGACGCGCGCCGCCGCCTCGCCTCGCTGTGGAACGACCTCGTGCTGGAGACGCCGATCTTTTGGCCGCGGCAGGCGAGGCGGGATCTCGCGCTGTACGGCTTGCCGAACTTCTATTCGATGCGTGCCGACCTGTTGTCGTTCTCGACATGGACGCATGTCTACGATACGCGCCCCTTGCTGCCGACGCTTACCCGCCACGTCGATTTTACCGAGCTTAACAGGAGCGACACGGCCTTCGTGGTGACCGCGGTCGATGTGGAGACCGGCGTGCTGAAGCGGTTCTCCAACAAAAAGCTCGACAAGGCGGAGCGCACGGTAATCGAGCCGCAGCACGTGCTGGCAAGCGGCAGCCTGCCGCCGCAATTTCCCTGGACCGAGATCAAGGAAGGCAACGACGCCCGGCGCTATTGGGACGGCGGCATCGTCGACAATACGCCGCTCGCCGATGCTATCGATGCCTTCAGCGTCGACAAGGATGTCAGGCGGCTCCTCGTCGTCATGAATTTGTTTCCTCAGGCGGCGCGCCTTCCCACCACGCTGTTCGAGGTCACCGAGCGGGTCGACGCCCTTCGCTTCGGCAACCGCCTGCACCAGGACACCAGGACCGCCGACCGCATCAACCTGCTGGCATCCACGATCGATGCCCTTGCCGGCCTCGTTCCGGGTGAGCTCCCGCCGGAGCTTGCCCTGAATGTGGCCAGGGCACGCGCCTTCAAGCTGGTGAAGATGATTGAAGTCACGCTTGAGCCTGTGGGCGCCGAAGCCGACGAGTACGGCTTTCGCGATTTTTCGCGCGAAGGCATCGAGAGCCGCCGCGTCGCAGGCCGAGCGATCGCGCTTTCGACGCTCCGCCCCGAATTCGACCAGCTTTGATGTTGCATGGGCAACTCATACTAACGCCTGGAGTTGGGCCGCTGACGGGCTTGGAGCCGGCAGATCATTGGAGAGACGAATGAGACCGCTTTACCTATCGGCTATGCTGTTCCTTGCCGCATCGGGCTTCGCGCGCGCCGACGATCTTGCTTGCGTCAGCACGACCTTCAATCTGCTGTCGCCGAACGACAAGGTCTGTGTCAGCGACTTCGAAGACCCCAAGGTGCCTGGCGTCACCTGCTTCATCTCGCAGGCTCGCAAAGGCGGTTGGGGCCAGCCGCTCGGTCTCAACGAAGACCCTTCGAACTTCTCGGTCTCTTGCCGGCAACTCGGACCGATCACCACCGATCTCTCGACGCTGCCCGAGAAGGAGGAGGCGTTCAGCGAGAAGACCAGCATCTTCTTCAAGGCGACGCGCATCTATCGCATGCCCGACGCGAAGCGCGGCACGCTCGTCTATGTCGCCGTCAGCTCCAAGCTCATCAACGGCTCGCCGGCAAACGCGATCAGCGTCGTGCCGGTGATGCCCTGGGCGTCAAAATGAGCCCGCATGATCGGGGCGGGGACTTCTAGCTCTTCGGCAGCGGAATGAACCGGCGGAGCTTGCCGGTCTCCTTGTGCCGCTCGAGCGTCGGCACGAGATCGATATTGATCTCGGCATTGGCGAGCCCGGCCTTGGCAAGCGCCTCGACCAGCGCCTGCTTGAGCGCGTCCACATCGAGCGGTCCAGTGGCGACGACGCCGATCCACGCGCCCTTCGGCGTTTGGCGTACCTGATATTCCTCGATCTGGCCGTTCTGCCCGAGCGGCGTGCGGAACACTAAGGGGTGCACGTGGATGCCGCCGGAGTAGATGAAAATGTCATCCGAGCGTCCCTGCACGGATGTGACCAGGGGAAACGCCGCGCCGCAGGAGCAACGCCGGTCGCCCGGAACCGGCACATCAGTGAGTTCATAGCGGATCAGCGGCAGCGTGCGGCCGAACAGCGACGTCACCAGAATGCGGTCGATGGCGCGCGGATCGCTGGTTGGCTTGTCATCGCGGTCGACGTACTCGGTGATGACCAGATCGTCGCTTCGGTGCAGCCCCTCATGCGCGTCGCACTCGATGCCGATGTGCCCGACCTCGACGCAGCCCCACATATTGTTGATCTCAACGCCCCAGGCTTGTCGCGCGGCATCGCGGGTCTCCGGCATCAACGGCTCTGAGTTGGCCGTCACCCGGCGCGGCCTGATCTTCAGGTGCCCGGCCAGTGCCTCAGCGGTCAATTCCTGGAGCAACGATGCATAGGCGTTGATCTGGGTCGGCTGCGCCGCGTTGAGTTGGGCAACGAGCTCAGGCATCGGCGTCGGCGCCGGGAACCATTTCACCTCTGCACCCGGATCGACGGTTATTGAAAACAAGAAGGGGCTGCCATGGACGATTTCGCCTGCCTCGATCACGGCGAGCAGGCGGCGCCCGGTCAACGTCGCCGGCGGCTCATCGCGAAGCTGATAGCGGAACGTCGCGCAGGCGATCTCGATGAACTCGTTCCAGCCCCAGGGGAAGACGCCGCGGACGCCCGACGAGCCGCCGGTGGCGATCACCAGATACTCGTCAAGATAGTAATAATCCTCGCACGTGCCGTTGAGCTTGGCGGCGATGTTGGCGTTGCAATCGGCAAGTGTGAGGCGCCGATCCGTGACGATCGCGTCCCAATTGGCCATCACGTCGGTCTTGGTCATCACCGGCAGGGTTTGCAGGCCGGCTTCGGTGAACGAATCTGGGCCGATGCCGCTGAGCCTATTCATGTGCCAGGGTGAATTCGCCTTGGCAAAAGCTAGCGTCTCGCGCAGCGCACGTTGGCGCTCGGCCGCGATCTGCTCCGCCGTCCAGGAGAGGCGCTCAAGATGCGCCGGCATCCGTTGTGCCACCGCGGCCAATTGCTCTCGTCTCCGTGGACTGTCGATGATCATCGTCTTGTGGTCCCTGGCATCCGTTCCGGCGGTGCAGAATAAAGCCTCGTGGGCCGCGTGTGGCAAACCCCACATGCGACCAGCAGCGTCATTGTTAGCGTCTTTTCATCGAATGAGGCGCGCGTGAATTCGAGTGCGATGTTCACGCCAAATAGGAGGACACCGTTATGTTGAAAGTCACGATCTTTGCTCTGGCGCTGCTGCTCTCCGGCGCGGCGCTGGCTTGCCCCTTCGGTTATGTGCCTTGCGGCGAGACCGGCCAGCTTTGTTGCCCTTCGCAATAGTGCTTGGGTCTGAATGACGCAAAGCGCTCTGAAAGGAGGCGCACCATGGAGATACTCCAATCGAAAAATCCTAAAGTCCGCATGGCCATGCTCGGGGCTTTTCTTCTGTTGCCGTTCCTTGCATTTGCAGTCTGGCATTGGGCGTCAAGACAATCCGGCACGGGTGACGAGCTGACGCGTATCGTCGAGGAATACGGATATTCCGCGGTGACGCCTCCGTCCCGCCTGTTCGGGCCAGGCACCATCACGATGGTGGAGAGGCGGTCCGACGGTACGTTAAAGCTGCACACCGCCTGCAACATAGACGGCGATACTCTTGCAGCGATGTGGAGCAAGTCCCCGACGATCAACCGAAGCCTAGTGTCCGCCGTCAAACAGACGTTTGAATCTTCGGCCAGCACCCTCGACCTCGCGGAGTCGGATACCACCGGAAAGCGCGTCAAGGGAACCGATGTTGCGCTCCGGAACATCAATATTGTCACGATATCCTACGAGGATCTCAGCAGGTTGCGCAGCGAGTACGTGAAGGGCGGCTGTGAACAAAACGTCCTTCACAATCTTCGCGCCGGAGCTGCGGTGTGCCAGCCGGAAGAAGTGCTCGAAGCCGACGTCGTCTACAAACAGAATGTTCAGGACGGCCTTGGAGGCGGCGGGAAGATCAAGGTTACCGGTGCGGGTACCGGCTCCATCAATGTCGACCAACAGACGTCGGAAACGAGCGAGATGCAGGGCAACGACCTCTTCCTAGGGGCTAGGCTAAGCGAGGGCTATTGCTTCCGACTGGACGGCCAAGGCCTCGCCGGCAATTTTTGACCAATCGGCCTCTCCCCGGTGGGAGAGGTCGACTGCGTTCACGCCCTTGTTCAGTGTCGGCGTTCGGCTCGCGGCGAAATCCCCTTCCTCAGGAGGCGAGAGGGATCCGATGGGGCGCGGCGCCTTTCCCCATCCTACCCTTGCTCCCCAAAACGCTTCGCATTATGTTCCGGCGGCGCGGACGACGCGCCATAGCAGGTCATCGATGCGAACTTTTGGCGGAGAGAAGGATTTTCGAGCTGGCTTGGCTTTGCCGGCCGCCTCTTTCCGCACGCGCATCATCCTCGCCAAACTCCTCCTTAGACGCCCCTGAGCACCTTCGCTCTCGCCACTTGAAGCGAGGCTGGCGTTCAGGGGATGGCAAGAGAAACCCGCGATAATTCAGGCGGCTTGCCAGTCATGCTAGACTGCAAGCCAAGGAGTTGAGGACGAGAGAAATGAGCTCCAATCAGGACAGAACCCCCGCAGGGCGTGTGGTCATTTTCGACACCACCTTGCGCGACGGCGAGCAGTGCCCCGGCGCCACCATGACCTTCGAGGAGAAGCTCGAAGTTGCCGAGCTGCTCGACGAGATGGGCGTCGACATCATCGAGGCAGGCTTCCCCATCGCCAGCCAGGGCGATTTCGAGAGCGTCCAGGAGATCGCGCGGCGGTCGAAGAATTCGGTGATCTGCGGGCTTGCCCGTGCGCAGATGAAGGACATCGACATTTGCGCCGACGCGATCAAGCCGGCGCGGCAAGGCCGCATTCACACCTTCATCGGCACCTCGCCGCTCCATCGCAAATATCAGATGAGCATCGACGAGGCCGAGGTGCTTTCCCGCGTGACCGCCTCGGTCACCCGCGCCCGCTCCTACACCGACAATGTGGAGTGGTCGGCGATGGACGCGACCCGCACCGAGGTCGATTTCCTCTGTGCCTGCGTCGAGGCCGCGATCAAGGCCGGCGCCACCACCGTCAATATTCCGGATACCGTCGGCTACGCCACGCCGGATGAGTTTGCCGCGCTGATGCGCACGATCATCGAGCGCGTGCCGAACTCAGACAAGGCGGTGTTCTCCACCCATTGCCACAACGATCTCGGGCTGGCCGTCGCCAATTCACTGGCAGGGGTAGGGGCGGGGGCCCGCCAGGTGGAATGCGCCGTGAATGGCCTCGGCGAGCGCGCCGGCAACGCTGCGCTCGAGGAGATCGTCATGGCGATCCGCACCCGCGGCGACGTCATGCCGTTCTGGACCGGCATCGACACCACCATGCTGACCCGCGCTTCGCGGCTCGTCTCCCGCGTCACCGCCTTCCCGGTCCAGTACAACAAGGCGATCGTCGGGCGGAACGCCTTTGCGCATGAGAGCGGCATCCATCAGGACGGCGTGTTGAAGCATGCTGAGACCTTCGAGATCATGACGCCGGAGAGCGTTGGCCTGAAGGAATCCTCTCTCGTCATGGGCAAGCATTCCGGCCGCCATGCCTTTAGGGAGAAGCTGAAGGAGTTCGGCTACGAGCTCGGCGACAATGCCTTCGAAGACGCCTTCGTGCGCTTCAAGGCGCTCGCCGACCGCAAGAAGCACGTCTATGACGAGGACATCGAGGCTCTGGTCGATCAGGAGATCGCCTCCGCCCATGACCGCATCAAGGTGGTGGCGTTGACCGTGATCGCCGGCACCGGCGGTCCGCAAAAGGCGACCATCACGCTCGACATCGACGGCAAGCAGCATACCTACGAATCGACCGGCGACGGGCCGGTGGACGCAACCTTCAAGGCGATCAAGGCGATCGTGCCGCACGAGGCGCGGCTGCCGCTCTATCAGGTCAGTGCGGTCACCGAAGGCACCGACGCGCAGGCCGAGGTGATTGTGCGGCTCGAGGACGGCGACAAGACCGTGACGGGCAGGGGGTCAGACACCGACACGATGGTTGCTTCGGCGCGGGCCTATGTCAGTGCGTTGAGCAAGCTGCTTGCCCGCGGCGCGCGGCGCAAGCCGGAGACCATGCTCGCCTCTTAGCCGCTCATCAGAGCCAGAATCAAGAAAGCGGTTGGCCTTGCGCCAACCGCCTTTGTCTTGTTCGCGAAGCGAAGGCTAGTTGCGGCCCTGACACTCCGGCTTTTCGGGGTGCTTCTGGCATTTCTTGTCGCCGCCGCCACCGCCACCTTGATCGCCTTGGGCCTGTCCGCCGCCCTGGCTACCGCCCTGGTTGAATTGTTTGATGCCTCCGGGGCCTCCCGGACCACCGGGTTCGCCAAAGTCCTTCTGCTTGCGCTGGCTACCGCCGCCTTGGTCGGAATTATCGCGGTTGCCCTGCTTGAACTGGTTGGGTGCGCCCTGATCGCCGAAGTTCTTGTTCTTGTTTTTGTTCTTGGTCTGGTTGTTGTCGTTGTTGCCGCCCTCGTCGCGCCGTATCGTCGTCCGCTCGGTCTGAGTCTTGGCATCGGTCGTAGCCTGGCTACCGCTATCCTGGTCGCGGATGACCTTCTGAATCGGCGGCGGGGTCGTGGGCGGCGGCGGCGTTCTGGCGTCGTTATTCGCGTTGCCGTTGCCGCCATTCTTCCTGTTCTTGTTGTTGTCGCTTTTGTCGCCTTTGTCATTGTCGTCGCGGTTGCCCTGCTTGAACTGATTGACACCACCCTGATTGTCAAAGTTCTTGTTGTCTTTGCCGCGATTATAGCGGTCGAAGTCCTTGGAAGCCTGCCCTTTGTCGTTGTTGCGGTCGCTATCGCGATCGTTGTTTTTGCCGCGGTCGCCGAAATCACGCCCGTCGAAGTCGTGCTTCTTCTTGAAGGCGTCGGGATCCTCCTTGGCGATCGACTTCACGCCCTTCGCGCTCGGTCCCCACCCCTTGGGAACATCGCCCTTGAAGGTATCCTTGAGCTTCGCCTTCGGCCTGAACTCGTTGGGATTGTCGGCGAATTTCTTCGGCCCCCGATTTGGCCTGTTGTCCTTGGAGAAGTGGGGCGCGTAGATCTTGATGCCCTTGTTAGGGCCGTTATTATCGAAGCGTCCGCCCTTCCAGTTGTTGACCCTGTAGACCTTCTGCCCATAGATCGGCCGCCTCGTGATCTTCACCACAAGGTCGCGCGGCATGCCGTAATTGTAGACGATGCCGCCGCGGTATTGCGGCCGGTAGACACGGGTCGCGCCGAAGAAGGCGACGCTCAGGCCGCCGATCGGCAGGGCATAATGAGAGATCGCCCGCGAGGTCAGGTAGCGCGGCTGAACGAACACCCAGGACTCGGCGATCGGCGGATCGTAGTTGACCGGGACGCCATAGGCATAGCCGGGCCGGCCGGGACCGATCGGCGCCCAGCCGACATAATCGTCGCTGTAGCGCCATTGCACCCAGGCCGGCGCCCAGGTGTCGCCGGGGACCCAGAACCATCCATAGTCGGGATCGTAGCCCCACCGGCCGTAGTGATAGACGGCCCAGGCAAACGGCTCATAGGAATCCCAGTACCAGCCATATTCGTCGGTGTAGGTCCAACGCCCGACCGTGTAAGGCCGCCAATTGTCCGAGACGGTCTCAGGCAGCCACACATAGCCGAAGCGCGGATGCCACACCCACTGCCCGTAAGGCGCGAGCTCGTCATAGAACGTATCGATGTCGATGCTCTCTTGCGCGACGGCCTGACCACCGACGCCGAGCCGGTCGGCTCCGGGCAGCGGCAGGCCCGGTGCGGCAAGCAATGCGGCCCAAACGAGCGCGGCGAGAAGCAATCTCGGCCAATGTCTGTTTTTCATGGTGGCCCTCCCGGTCCCGGGCTCGGCTCTCGGGACGCGACAATCATCTTGTCTCAATTGAGGTCGTATGGGTTGTTTGCGGCCAAAGACTGGCGGAGCGACATTTTTGTTAATTGACGGGAATTTGCCGGGGAAAACCCAAGAGTCTGAATGCTGGCGCTTGCCCTTCAGAGAAGCCCCTGACGCTTGTCTCCGTTGCGGGCCTCACCATGTTTGCGGGGGAGCCGTGACAAGGCACCCCGGGGGGACCGCTTCCATAGACAGAGCGCGCGGGCGCTGGTAAGGGGGCAATCCCAATTGGCCGCCGTGATCGCCGGCCCAAGGGGCGCATAGCTCAGGTGGTAGAGCAGCTGACTCTTAATCAGCGGGTCGTAGGTTCGAGTCCTACTGCGCCCACCAACAATCAACCGACGCGGCTCCTAGCGGGCAGCGCGAACCTGATCGAGTTGGGCGCGGACCGCACGCGCTGATGCCGCGAAATATTTCGGATCGAGAACGGCAAATCGGTCGAAGAACGCGCCCAACTGCTCCAGCATCGGCCGCTGCGGACCACGCGAGTGGATGG
Source organism: Methyloceanibacter sp. (assembly GCF_050728395.1). GTDB lineage: Bacteria > Pseudomonadota > Alphaproteobacteria > Rhizobiales > Methyloligellaceae > Methyloceanibacter. Next base: position 163,882 of record NZ_JBOHJB010000001.1, on the reverse strand, counting down.
CGCAAATCTGCCGGAAGCAGCGAACGTCAAACTCTGTCCCGGCGCGGTCTTGCACGGCGGCTATCTGGTCGTCCGCGACCGTGATCAGCACCCACAAACGCCCCTGCCTGTCGAGATATTTCGGAAAGGCTGTCGGGAAATTCAGATCGTCGATGATGGGGTTGGGGGGTGCTTGCGACAAGAGACCCTTGCGCAGGTAGTAGGAATTAAAGCTGTTGAACCAATAGACGGGGCCACTTTTGCTTGTGCTTGCCACAAGCAAAAGATCGTTTGGCTCAATATGCGAGCTGACATAGTGAAAGCCCCCTCTGAGGTCGACGGGGCTCGGCTTGGGGTTGGCTGCATAAGAGTCCAAAAGCGATCTCATCGAGAAGAGGCCAATCATCACCGCCAAAGCGGCGGTCGTGAGCGTACCGATGCGTTGCGAACCGGGCCACATACGAACAGCCATCGCCTCTATCTGAAACGCGATTGCGGTGAGGCCTGCGCCGACTGCGATGGCGTAGGGGGCCATCAGGGGCAGCGTGTAGCGTGGCGAGGAAGAAGCGCGAGCGTAGCCGCAGAACGCGTAGAGAAGTGCCGGGACTGCGAAGGCTCCAAGCAAGAAGAGCAGGGCACGCGGTGAGCGAAAGGCGGCCCACACAACACCGATCCCGGCGAGGCCGGCGATGACATAGCCGACCACGCCCTCGAAGCCCGGGTAGACAAGGACGATGGTCTTGAGCAAATCCAGACGAGCGGCGGTGGGGATGTCTGATTGAAACCGCGCCTCAGAGCCAACAAGCCGAGCAAGCATCGGGAGGGCCGGAATGAAGGCGATGCCGATGATCGCGAATGCCAAGGCGTTCGACCAAATGAGCGGTCCGCTCGGTTCGCCGTCTTTCAACTTCAGCAGTAGGCAACCGATGGCGAAGAGTCCCAGTCCGACGACAAAGAACATTGCGACGAAATGCGTGTAAAGACTGAGGATTGCGGCGCCGACGAAGAGAGCCCACCAGCCGGGCCTGTTCGTTCTCAATGCGGCTGCGAGCGACCATCCGCTCAGCGTCGTCAGGAAGACGAGGAGACTATAAGCGCGGTATTCTTGGCTGTAGATCACGAGCACGGGCATCACGCATGCCGCGAGCCCTGCGAAAAAGGCTGCTCTCCGGCCAAGAAGCTCCCGGGCGAGCAGGAAGACCAGCGCAACGGTTGCCACGCCAAAAATTGCGGAGGGCAGCCGCAATTGCCATTCGTTGCCGTCGAGGCCTGACCAGACAAAGGCATGGCCAAGAAGAAAGGAGACCGGCATGTCCTGTGCTGCCAGGACCAAATAGAACTCGCTTAGCGGGGTGGCGGACTCTCGGTACTGTATGGTCTCGTCAAGCCAGAGGCTCCAGCGATCAAGGCCATACAGCCGTAACGCCGCGGCGAGAACGATGAGTAGTCCGGCACAAGCTCCTCGACGAAGGACTTGAGAGACATGCACCGCGACTATTCCGAAGCCTTGTAGAGGACCCGTAGCTTCAACATCAAGAATTAAAACAGCCAGGCAGATCAGCGGGCTGAAGATTAGAGTGCTTCTGCGCCAGCCAATTTCTCAAGTATTTGGCAGCCTAGCATGACTACTACCATGCCGCCTCTGGTTTGCAGATGATGGCCATATTGACCGGATCGATTGATCGGGTGACATACACCCTTCTGCCGTTCCGGATCGTCGTCTTGTTGTAGTAGGGCGCTATATTCACGATCTTGCATTGATCGCTCGCCCCGCGACTATTGTAGTGGCGCTTGGCGGCGAGCGCCGGGACCGAAAGACAAAGCACCAGAACCCCAGCGAGAAGATATTGAGCCATGGCGGATCTTCCTTTGGTTTCGCTGTAGTGGCGTCTTGAGGCTAAGCGAAAGCCCGCGCCGATGCAGCAAAATTGCGAGCCAAACCGCCGGCAACCCAAGTGTCCTGCGCATCGAGCCGTGCAACGTCTTTTGCCTTCGGCTGTGTCGAAAATACCACCATCCGGGCTCCCAAACCGCATATAGTCTTCATCAGGATTCTTAACGGGGGACTAGCCATGCGCGTCTTAATTATTTGCGCCATCGTCATCACCGGCGCGGTCGGACTTAGCGGATGCTTTCATCATGAGAAGGCCGTAACGCAGGAACCGCTGAAGCTTGGATAATTGAACCGGCGATCTGACGCGCGGCATTCAATTTTTTCCTGCATTATCTTCTCGGCAAATGCCAGCCTCGGTCGAGCTTCCTCGACCGAGGCTTTTATTCGGTCGAGCGAACGCACCCGGTCTCTGCGCGGGTCCGGCTCCGTCCTGAGGGCCGGCGGCCATGACCCGATGCTGACATGATGGCATCGTAATCCGGCGCGACTTTGAGGGCCTTGGGCGACGAGGACGGCCTACGCGTCACCGCCCCTCAGTGACCAATCGCGAGGAGAGCCGTGAGACGCGCGGCGTTGACGCTCATTCTGATGCTGCTCGCGCAAGAATGCAGCGCTCAGACCGACCTCTACCTGATAGCCCTCATGGGCCAGTCCAATATGGAGGGACGCGGAGAGCTGTCCGAGCTTCCGCCTGGCTTTCCCGCAAATCCCACCGAGATTTGGAACTTCACCAACGCCTATCAATGGGAGCCCGCCAAGGAGCCCATTGATTCACCCGAAGGCCAGGTGGACGCCATTTCGATCGGCAGGCGCGGCGGCGTAGGGCCGTCATTGGCGCTTGCCGACGCCTTCGTGTCCGCTCATCCCTCGACGTCGGTTGGGCTGATTCCTTGCGCGAGGGGAGCAACCACGATCAGCGAGTGGCTGAAGGTTCAAACCGACGACCCGCGAAGCACCTTGTACGGCTCGTGCATGAACCGCATGAAGACGGTCTCTCCCGCCAACGGCACCGTCAGGGCGGTGATATTCTGGCAGGGGGGCAGCGACGCGAAAAGTCAGGAGGACGCTCTTTCCTGGAAGGACCGCTTCACGGCCTTGGTGGCCGACCTCCGCGCAGATCTCGGCAACCCCGACCTCCCCATCATCATGGTGATGCTCGGCGACCCCGATATTAAGGTCGCGAAGAAATATCCGTATTGGCAAGCCGTCAGGGCGCAGCAGCAGGCGGTGAACATTCCGGGCGTCACCAAGATCGAGGCAAATGGATACGAGCGCAAGGCGGACGGTATCCATTTCACCACCAACGGCCAGCTCGGTCTAGGAGCCGCACTTGCGCGATTGCTACCGGCCCCGTGAGGCAGGAAGGCCGCGCATCAGCGCATCAGCCTTTCGCCGGGATCACCTGCTCGAGACGCGTCCGCGCTTCCGCGAACACCTCGGACCAAGGACGGCGCTCCTTATAGAGAAAGATCATGTCGGGATACCAGGGCGACGGACCTGATCGCGGCCAGACCGCTGACGATAGATTGTCGTCGCGGACATGCACGGTGGGCACCCCCATCATCCCCGCCACATCGATCGCGGTGTTGCTGATCGACACGACCGCGTCAAGGGCGGCAATCTGTGCGGCATAGCCATCGAGATCGGCCCACTGATCGACTTCAGGGTCATGGATCACGCGGCCGCCGGTGAGCTCCTGCAGAAGCTCGACATCACGCTTGATGTCGCCATACTGCAGCGTGACGAAAGTCGCCGGTGCCCAGGCGAGCAGCGGCGCCCAATCCTTGAGATCGGGCAGAACTTTGTCCGTATTTTTGCTGGTCCATGAGAAGCCAATCAGCGGCCCGCGCGCGTCCGCGCTGTAGCGCCGGCGGAGTGTGCTGACCCGTGCCGGGTCGCCGCGCAACGACACGAAGGAGCGTTTCATGTCCTCCGCGGTCTTGACGGTGTGCAAGGCGACCGTCTCGTAATAGGCGGCGACGTCTGCCTCGGCAAAGGCAGCGGCGTCGTCGACGCCGCGCGGGCGCACATCGACCCCGTCGAAGCTGCGCTGCAAGAGGGGCACCAGGCGCCGTTCGGCAAGGACGATGCAGCGGCGAGCCTGCCGTGCCACAGGAGCAATGAACCGCGCCAACCGCAGCTCCTCTCCAATACGATCCCGCGGCGTGTAAGCGCGGACCAGAACAGTCTTGCCGGCGAGATTGCTGCCGTCCCATTCAGGAATTTGGCTCGGCTGCTCCGACTCGGCGGCGCGAATGCGAAGCTTCCAAGCTCGCTCGTAAAGATCGAGCCGAAGCAACTTGTAGGAGGTTCTGTGCAACTTCTCGGCATTGCCTTCGGCCTCGACGGTCGCGGCGATTTCGAGAGCATATTTGACGAAGTCTTCGCGGGTGGTCTTCGACTTTCGCGGAGCGGCGCGCTCGCCGCGGCGCTTTTCTTTGCCCTTCCCGCGCCACCAATTCACAAGGCGGCCGAATGGACCCCAGCGCGTCAGTTCTTGCAGCGAATTCGACATGAGCTTGCGGCTAACGATTGGGGGATCGCTCAGAGCGGCGAACATGCCGAAATGAGACGTTTATGACAACGCCAATCGCCTAGAGGGCAGTCCCCGTCAATAAGCTCGACGGCAACTTTAGCGGCATCGTTGCCCAACGGCCACATACCACTCCGCAGGCGAGTAGTCGAGTTTGCGGCAGAAACGCTCCGACTAGGCCTTCGATCAACCGGCTGGGATCCGGCGTTGCTGGCGCACGGCTTCGGCCGGCACGCCTTTCGACCTCACCGGCACAAGCGGCTCGACGCCGGCTCGCACAATCATCCGTTCCCCGTTCGGCTTTTCCCAGAGATCGTGCCCGTGCCGGGTCTTCCCGAGCTTGAGCCAGCCGCATTGGGACGCCCGCCACACGACTGCCGGCTTGAATATTTCGACCGGGCCAAATGGTCTTCGCTTCATGCTCAATCTACCAGCAAGGCGCGAGCACCTTGTTTCGGGTTGCAAGGCTGCGATTGCTGGATTGAATCAGAGAGGCGTTAGCCAAGCGTTAACCGAAACAGCCTTGGCCGCATTTTGCGGGCACGCGTTCGGAACGCTGCAATCGCCAAACCGAGTCGCTGACAAGCCGGCGCCGTCTGTATCGGTTGTCTTTCTAAGTTCACGGCCAGGTCGTAAATATTGCGGTGATGGCAAGTTCCCCCAACTTCCATCATCACCATGCAGGGAATTCGAGGAAGCCCCGTCGCCCCCCGTACGGGCTTCTTCTTGACTGTCATAAAAACGTGATCCTACCGACACGTGAACGCTTTACGGTGTGGATCATGCACTACCACCTTGGCTGGCGCGAACGCCGGTCACGGCGTTTGCCCTAACCCAGCAAAGTCTCCACCTAGCAAACCCCGCCCGCGTGCGGGGTTCTTCTTGGCCGCCGCACAAGATTGCTTGTCGCAGAGATTGTCGGGAGGGCACGCTATGCGGTAAAAGGGTAGCGGTAGCCACGTAATCAGTGAGGCGTGTCGTGACTTTAGGCGTAGAGCTCATCAACAACCGTGACATTGTTATATCTAGTCCCGAATCGGGCTTCTCGGTGACCTATCGAAAGGATGGCGACGCCCCTATGCTTGTCGCCATCGACGGCATCGGTCGCGTTGTCGACCGGGCGAAGGTGATGTTCTGGGCGCAAGCCTGGAAGGCAGCTCACGAAAAGGCGCGCGCGGTCGGCTGGCTAAGCTCCTAGCAAGGCGTCGCCGGAATTCTGTCATCCCCGATTGATTGTGACATTGTAGCGTCGTACGACAATCTACGTACGGGCGCAGAACGCATCCATCGCTGCCCCAGGTCATGCGGGGTTTGGCCTGGGCAGCCTTCGAAATTGCAGACGTGGAGTGCGTCTGACCATGGGCAAGAACAAGACCAAGACGGCAATCTATCACCCGCCGAAATCGGGGATGCCGTATCTGGTCGTGACTGTCTCGCCTGAGGGCGTGACGGCTACCGCCGTGGCCTCAAAAGACGAAGCTAGGATCCTTGCCTCGAAGAAGGCGTTAAAGGTCGAGGTTCAAGACGCGACGAACGGGACGTCCTGAACCCCTCTCTGAACGAGATCATTGCGCTTTTGCAGCGAGCGAGCCCGGTTCTCAGAGTCCAACTCCACCACCATTGCTGTCGAGGCGGCTCAAATCCTCCGCATCCGTGACAGGATCTCCGTCGAGAAGCGCGCGAAGGCTCTCGCTGCACGAAGCCATTCCTCGCCAGGTCTCAGCCAGACTTGCGAAAATATCGCGCTCTTCGGGAGTTACGGCGCTCTTCGAGAGGACGGCACAGACGCGGGCAATTTCGTGGAATTTTTTGGGATCTCTCGTCATTCCTCACCTCCAAGTCAGGCGTGAGTCTTGACGCTCGCAGTCACCGATGCCTGTCCGTTCCCTCACCGGTGATCATCAATTGTGCGGCCTGAGCCTGGGGCCGGCAATAACCCTTAAGGATAAGTCGAGCGGAACGGCCTCCAGGCACCGCTACTGCTTGCTGTCCTTTTTCGATTCCGACGTACATTCGGGAAATTTCTCGAGGGCCGCTTTCGCGTATTGCTCGCTGGCATAAGGCCCTTTGCCCACCATGATGAGATCATTGGGCACTTTCTTGGCCTCGACCTTGCAGTCGCCCGAGTTGGGCTTCCGCACGACATAGTAGTTTTTTCCGAGCTTCTTGGTGCTTTGGATGTTCTCGCCGGCATTGGCCGAACGAGGCCAGGCGAGCACGGCAAGGAGCAAGGCGAGGGAGAGTGCGAGGCTTTGCATCGAAGGCATTCCCTTGTTTTCCGATGACGAACTTGCCGCGAGATCGCCGGCAGCACCACCCTGCGAATGGCCGCAGTTGACCATGGTTCGCCGGCCCTGTCGTGACCTTCTGGTAACGGTTTAAGCCTAATCTTTGCGCCCAGGTTTAGGGGTACCGCTTGACGAAATTCGGGCGGGCTGGAGGGTCTCAATGGTCAAGGCCTTTAAGATGGCCGTTGCGGGTGCGGTCGTGGCGTTGGCGGCGCTGTCGCTCGCGGCTCCGGCACAGGCGGGGAACGGCTCCGCCGTCGGCGCCGGCCTCGCCGGATTTGGCATCGGGGCTATTCTCGGTGGCGCTCTCGCGCCGCGCGAAGTTTATGTCGTTCCGCCTCCTCCTCCGCCGCCGGTCTATTACGGGCCCGTGGCTTACGGACCGCCGCCATGGACGCCCGGCTGGTATGACTACTGCGCGCGGCGTTATCCAGGCTTCAACCCGCAAACCGGATATTTCGTGGGTCCTGACGGGGCGCCGTATTTCTGCCGCTAGAGGCCAGGCTATTTGATCCAGCGACAATGAGAACGCTCGGCCTCCTGGCGGAGGCCGTGACCGGTTTCAGTCGAGAAGCCGCTTTATTTCACGGTGAAACTGTTTTCGCTTTTGCGCCATCTTCTCCACGGCGGCCGCGCGCAGGGCTCTCCATTCTGAGCTGTCATCGAGCAGCATGGTGATCTTTTCGGACAACGAGTCTTCCAGATTCGCGTCCATGATATTGGCGGACCATTTTTCCAAGCCGCAATCCTTCAAAAAGCCCTCTACCTTCGGGTGACTGACGATGCCGACACAAGGCGTTCCCGCGCCCACGGAAACGATCGTCGAGTGTCCTCTCATGCCCACGACCAGATCAGCTTGGCGATACAGATCGAAAAAGCCCGATGCGTTTCTCGTGCCTCGGAGGACGCCTGAAACCTCCAAGCGAAATCCGCTAAAATGGCGCGGGGGTGGTATCTTGCGCGAAGCCAGGATGAAGTCCTGAGCGATCGCCAAATCACTATGAATATGAGGGGCAAGGATAAAATTGACGTCGTGTTTCGCGCTTATTTCGTTGCAGACATTTGCTATTGCTTCCCACACCGCATCAGCGCCCTCCGGCTCGGGCTGCTGACGCTTTTTCAGCGCACCGAACATTCCGCCTGAGCGTCCGCCCGAATCTTTCATGAGCCTGCTGGCCAGCCTGTCTCCCGCGAGTTGCAACACGATGTTCCGGCGGCCGCTACGGATCTGCGGATGAAGCATTGGTTCTACAGGAACGAAAAGACCGGGATCAGGAACCTCCCAGACCGAATTCATCACAGCGCTGCCGAGGTCCTTCTCGAGCCGCTCTTTGCTGCCGTCGTTGCGCACAGAGAACAACCCGCCAAGATCTCGTATCTGCGCGATCAGCGCGGAGAGTGCGTGGGCGTTGCGCAGCGTCTCTCCGTAAAACAGATTATATCCAACGGCGTAGACGACGATCGGTATCTTGAGCTGTTGAAGCAAGCTGATCTCGAATGGCAAAGCGAGGCCGGAGGTGTCCTTCTTTTGGCCCATGATGAAGCCGCCGCCGCCAATCATCAAAAGGTCCGCGTTGTTGTTGAGCCATTCAACGTAATGCTGATCGAAGCTTAGCTTGTCGAAGTGCAGAAAGTCAGTGAGGCAATGATCAATGAAGTGAATCTCGGATCCGATGTCTGCGGGTAACGTGGATTGGAGTCCCTTGATGAGAGCTCCGTCGCCAATATTTGTCGTATGCGTAGCAATATGGACGATCGTTTTCACATGAGTACTCTTGAATACCTGGAGTCCTCTAGATTGAGCGTTTAGCGGTGAGGCATTTTGCCGCCCGTAATTCGCCTCATTGGTCAGCGGGGCGTCGTTCTTTTCTCCCACGATAGCGACGCAAGAGGGGAATCACCAGTCCGAGGAGCCTCGGTAGTATCTCCGATCAGCGCCGCAACGTGGGGTGGAATGGGGCCATGCGGAAGATACCGCGAAGGACGTTGCGGCGAGCCAAGCGATTGCTTCTGCCGGGGATCCACCAGGGATCCAGCAAGACCGGCTTCGACCGTTATCCGGAAATCTTCTCCGGTGCTGCCGCGGCGTTGCCAGAGGCGCGACGCATCCTGTCGTTCGGCTGCTCCACCGGCGAGGAATGCGTCACCTTGCATAAATACTTTCCGCAGGCCGAGATCGTCGGGGCCGACATCAACCCGCTGAATGTATGGAGGGCGCGGCGGCACGCGAGCGACAAAGTTCGCTTCGTTTATGCAAGAGACCGAGCACTGTCGTCGCGCGGCTTGTTCGACGTCATCTTTTGCCTCACCGTGCTGCGCGACTCCCGGCTGGACGATGACTCTTCGATCCGGGAGAGCTATCCGTTCGAGCGATTCGACGAGCGTGTTCGCTTCCTGCACTCGCTTCTGCGGTCAGCTGGGCTGTTGGTTTTCTATGGGAACATGTACCGCTTTCGCGATAGTTCGGTAGCGCATGACTACGAGGTGATCCCGCTCAAACACACGCCGGTTGGAGAGAACATCACTTTTGCGCGTGATGGCAGCAACGACGGCGCGCAATATCTTGATGTGCTGTTTCGCAAGAAGGCCGCTCACACTGGGTCTTCGGCAGATGTGGCCACGGCAACGCCTTAGCCCTTGGCGTCTTCGGGCCCCAACTCTTCCTGCTGATCCTTCTTTGTCCAATTCGACGCGTGAGTTCGATATTCGTCGAGGGAAATATGACGTTCATGGGTGCCCCCATGCGTCGTGAACGCGTCTGCCAGGAAACTCCCGGCGGGTGGTAGCATTTCGCGGGGCAGCCCAGCAGCCCGAAAAAATTCTTGGAACCAGTGCACCATGGGCGAAGAGTCGACTGCCTGGTTCACGACGCTCGTGCTCTTTGGCTCGCCGAACTGCCAAACATTCTTGGTCCGAATTGGGTAAAACAGATCCCTGTCGCTGACCTCGATCGGATAGGCCTTGATCAGGTCGCTCATCAACAGGGGGCCGACCACCGTCCGGTGAGAGTTAAGTAAATTGTGCTGATAACTTCGGCAGTAGGCGGAAGCCTCAGCCAACAGGGGATGCCCTGCGGGAAATCGCATGATGGCGCCGCACAGCTTGCCTCGTCGAGTCTCGCCGACCACGACAGGTTGTGATGGCAGTGCTGGCGATCTGCAAAGAACATCCGTGTCGATCCACCAGCCGCCGCGCTGGTGCAGCAATTCGTAGCGAAAGAAATCGCTGAACTGTGAATACTGGTCCGGGGCCAGCGCAAAGAATTTGTCGCGCTCCTCTATCGAGATGATGCCGTCTGCTGATTCCAGCCGTACGCCCGGCGGCACGTCGAGACGGTCATATGAGAACAACACCGTTTCGTGTCCCTGATCGGCGAAGCTTTGTAGGCTGCACCTCTCCCAAACATTGAGCGGTGGGCCTCCGTGGAAGCTATACACAGTTGGCATTTGCCTATCTCTCGCTGCCAGCACGCGGAAGTTTTTTAGGGAAGCACAAACATGGGCCAGAGGCCATCCCCAGAGCAGCGAGCCGCACGAAACCGGAGCCAGAGCCGGTAAGACTTTGACCCTAAAACGTTGACACGCGACGAGTTGCCGTTCCGCGTCGAAGTCCAGTACAGTCGCGCCGCCTTTCCGGAGGGTTCAGCGTGGAGAAGCGCTACTGTACGTGGCTGATCGACAGCGACCGCTGGCGCGCCTTCCGGCCGCGCCCCGGCGACATCGTGGTTGCGACCTATCCCAAGAGCGGAACGACCTGGATGCAGCGCATCCTGAGCCTGCTGATCTTCCGCTCCGAGGAGCCGCTTGCGCTCGATCGGACCTTTCCCTGGTGGGAGGTCAACCGGCGCCCCCTCGAGGCGCTGGTCGAGGATTTCGAGGCGCAGCATCATCGGCGGTCGGTCAAGACGCATGTGCCATTCGACGGCGTCCCGCGTTTCGAAAATGTGAAGTACATCCACGTGGCGCGCGACGGCCGCGATGTCTGCATGTCGTACCACAATCACTGCACCGGCTTCCGGCCCGAGGCCCTTGCCAGGATGGACGCCATCGGCCTGGCGGAGCCGAGCTTGCGGCGTCCCTATCCGCGGGTCGATCCAGACCCGGCGATCCATTTCCACCACTGGCTGACTGCGGGCGCGATTGCCGGCGAAAATGATGGAACGCCTTACCTCTCGTATTTCGCCTATGAGAAGACCTTCTGGGAGGCGCGAAAGCGCGAGAACCTGCTCTTTGTCCACTATGACGACCTTCAGGCTGATCTCGTCGGAGAGATGCGGCGGATCGCGGACTTCCTCGACATCGACGTTTCTGATGCCGAGCTGAGCGGGATGGCAGGCTCGGCAAGTTTTGAGTCGATGCGCAAGGACGCTGCCGTGCTGATTCCGGAGATGGCGAAGAATTTCGAAGGCGGCGCCTTGCGCCTGCTGAACAAGGGCCAGTCTGGACGCTGGCGCGGCCTCTATGACGAGGCCGACGTCGAATTGTTCGACAAGAAGCTCCGCGAAGCTGTCCCCGACGCCTATGCCGACTGGCTCCTCGCCGGCCGGATCGCGGGAGGCGGCGTCGATCCTTCGGAGATGTGAGCTACCGCTTGGGCGGTGCCAAGCCTTGCTTGACAGTGTGAGAGATGAACTGCGCCGAGCTTGGGTCGACGCCATTCAGCTCGGCAAGGTGGAGCGAGGTGCAGTCGCCGATCATCGCCAGGTCCATCAGCACCGCGAAAGGCGTGTCGCCTTCGCCGCGCACGGAATGGACCGGAACCTTACCGCTCAAATACTGCGCCAGCCGATCCATGCGTTGGCTGACCCTGGCATCCTCAAATCCGTGCCGCAGCAGCACGGCAGCGTCGCGCTTGAGCGTCAGGTCGTTGCGGCAGTCCCAGGCGACCGCCTCGTTGTGGCTCGCGTTGGGCTGCTCCGAGGCGGAAGCAGCCTGCCGCGCATTCTGATTGATCTGTGCCTTCCATCGTTCGGCTGCCGCAGCACCGATCGGTGTGTCTCCTTGGCACAACACGTGCCGCCCGACCAGCAGTGTAGCAAGGCGCTCGGCGGCGTTGCCTTCCCAGCGAAGCTCTTCTCTACGCCGGCTGAGTTGAGCGACGGCGCCGTCAAGCCAAAGCCTCGCCTCGGGCAAGAAGCCGACGCTCTCGATCATGGTCAGGAGCGAGGCGATCACCACGCCAAAGGTGACCCGAGCGGGCTGGATGTTCGGCGGGATTTGCACCAACGGAGCGCCATGGTCTTGCGCGAAATCGGCAAGCCATCCTCCGGTGGTTATGACGGCGAGCCGTGCGCCGCGCATCGCCGAAGCCGCGGCTGCGTGATTGACCTCGTCGGTGTTTCCCGATCCTGAAACCGCAAAGACGAGCGAGCCCTTTCCCACGCAGGCGGGAATTTCGTAGGCGCTCTCCACCAGCATCGGCACCGGGATCGTGGTCGCGCCGACGGCGCGCATGACATGACCCGCGGTTTTGCCGGTTCCCATTCCGAAGATGACGATGTTCTCGACATCCTGCCGTTGCGGAAGCCCGCGAAGGCCGCTTGCTGCGCCGGCGCCGAGGAGCAGATGCTCGGGGAGCGCGAACGCAAAGTCGAAGAGGGGCGATATGCCGGTCGGTGCGGCGCTCACCGCTATTCAACCGTCGGCAACGCCGAGAGGCGTCCGCCGTCCTGGAGAATGGTTTGGCCGGTCACATAGGTGTTGGCGCCGGAGCTCAGGAAACCGATCAGCGCGGCGATCTCCTCGCCCGAGGCGAGCCTGCCCAAGGGGACGCTCTTCTCGTAACGCTTGACCTTCTCAGGGTCGTCCGGCCAGCCGGGATTGGAGAACTTGCCCGGCGCCACGGCATTGATCAGCACCTTGGACAGGGCCAGCTCCAGCGCCAGCAGGCGGGGAAGCGCGGCAATAGCCGCCTTGGTCACGGAGTAGGAGAGGGCGGCCGTCGGCGACGCCGACACGCCGGCGGTGGAGGAGACGAGGACAATGCGGCCGCCTCCGGCCCGCTTCATGCAAGGCAGAAAAGCCTGAATGGTGAACACCACCGATGTGAGGTTGACGTCGAGGATCTTTTGCCAGTGGTCGTGATCGAGATCGCCCAATCGGGCCGATTTCGACCCTGGGCCCTTGCCCGACAGCGCGTGGGCCAGCACGAGCGACGGCGGATTTTGCCACAGCGACGCGGGTAGCGACGCCACGGTGGCTTCTAGACCGTCCGGCGTGGCGAGGTCCGTTGTGATCACTGTCAGCTCCGCGCCGCGCGCGGCGAGGTCGGCGCGGGCGCTTTCCAGCCTCTCAGCATCTCGATCGACGAGAACGAGATTGGTCCCAGGCTTGGCCCACCAGCGCGCCACGCACCGTCCGAGATGACCGCCGCCGCCGGTGATGATGATCGTCTTGACCGCCTCCATCGCTCGAGCCCGCCGCCTCACACTTGCTCGAAGTGCGAGACCGAGGCGAGTTGGCCGAGAAGATCGAGGCAGCCCGGAAACGACACGCTGATCTTCTCCCAGCCGGACATCGTCGTCGGTTCCTCCAGCGAGCTTGCCAGCGTCATCGCGGCGAAGATAACGCGATGGTCGGGCGGCAACACCAACGATTTTGCGCTCGAGATCTCCGACGGCTCGATCACAAAGCCATCCTCGCGAGCCTCGATCTGCACCCCGAATGGGCTGAGCGTGACGACGGTGGTAGCGATGCGGTCGGTGTCCTTGTCCTTGAGCTCTTGCGCATCGCGGATGACGGTCCGGCCCTCGGCCCTGGCCGCCAATGCGGCAAGCATGGGAAGCTCGTCGATCATGCTCTGCACCAATGAAGGGCCACTGACGTCGACGCCGCGAAGCTGGCGCCCGGACTCGACGATGATCCTGCCGATCGGCTCGTTGCCTCGCACTTCCGTTGGCTCGATCTCGATGTTTGCGCCCATGGCCTGCAGCGTGCGGACGAAGCCGATGCGCGTCTCGTTGATGCCGACGTCCTCGATGGTGAGGCGGCGGGGAAGGGGGCTCGCCACGACACAGGCGATCGGCAGCGACGCGGTCGAGATGTCGCCGGGAAGGGTAAGGTCGAATGTCGGCAGCCGGTCAGGCGGCGTCATGCGAACGGTGGTCTCCGTCTCCTCAACTGCGACTCCCAGGTGACGCAACAGGCGTTCGGTATGATCCCGTGCCTTGGCGCGGCGGTTGATGACCGTTTCGCCGCTGCTTTGCAGTCCGGCGAAGAGCATCGCCGACACCGGTTGCGCGCTGAAGACGTCGACCTGATGGTTGATGGGGCCGAGCTGCGCGCCGCTGATGAGGGTCGGCAGTCGGCCTTGCGAGACTTCGTAGACGATGTTGGCCCCCGCCTGGCGCAGCGGCTCGACGATCCACGACATCGGGCGCCGGCGCAGCAGCTCGTTGCCGTCGATGCGAAATTCGCCGCCCGGGGTGCCCGCAAGGAGCCCCATGAGGATGCGCGCAGTCGTCGCCGAGTTGCCTGGGCTCAACGTGGATTTCTTCTCGGACAGCTTGAGGCCCCGCAAGCCCCGTCCTCCGATCACGTAAGACGTGTCCGCTGCTTCCCAGATGTCGACCCCGAGCTGCCGGAGAATGCCGAGATTGCCTTCGATATCGTCGGAGTGGGGAACGTTGTGGAGCGTGCTGGTCCCGTCCGAGAGAGCGGCGGCGAAGGCGGCGCGTTGAGCGATGGCCTTGTCTCCCGGCGGACGCCAGACGATCTCGCGGGCGCTTGCCAGGCTGAGCCCGACCGTGACCGGCGTTTTTTCGCGCCGGCCGGCAGCCTCCGGACGGCTCGGCATGATCCGCATGTGGTACGACATGCGGTCGATGACTTCGGTGTCCGACAACAGCGTTTCGGTTTCCTCGTATTCGACCGGCGGGGTGGGCACCCGGTTCGGCATCGCCTCGGCAAAGGAGGCGTAGCGGAAGCGCTTCCGCTGTAATCCGAGATTCTCCTCGGCGACGAAGGGGCGCGGCGTTACGGTCGCGAGGCCGAGTTGGACCGCGGCCTGGACGATCTTCTCGCCTTGCGCGGTGCGCGTCATCACGATGGATTGCCGAGGCGGCTTCGCTCCGCTCTGGCTGCTGGCATAGATGTTGGGGTCGCCGTCGGAAATCGAGACGTCGGCAAGACCGGACCACCAGTCTCCGCAGACGAGGCAGCGGTGCGTCTTATGACGTTTGAACTCATCGACCACTTCGAAGAACGGCAACGACTTCCGCTCTCCGCCGCGCGTCTTGACGGTGAACTGGCCTGGATATTCGCCTTCCCGGTAGCGCATTTCGGCCACGTCTTGGAGCGGGATGCCGAGTTTTTCCGTGATCAGAAATTCGGTGCCGGCAAGCCTAGTGCTCGAGGCGCAGGCAATTTCCACCGCCAGCACGATCTTCTCGGCGACTTCCGGCAGCGGATCGAGATTTTGCATCTTGCGAACGGCCTGGATCTCGCAGGGGACCCCGACCACCGCGATGCGCGAGAAGCGTGGGTCGCGCAGCAATTGAAGATTGGGCGTGAGGCAGTAGCTCGTCTGTCCGCAGCGGATCACCTCGTCTTCACTGTCGGTGATCAAGGCTGCAGGCACCCACGGGCGAGCAGCGTCTCGCCCCACGACGATCACGGCATCGGCCAACCCCGAGCGCAAGGCGGTGAGCATCAGCGTGGTGCCCGCGCCGCCGGCGGCTGCGCCGGCGAGCACGCGCGGGTTGGTCGACGTCAACACGAGGCTGCGGCGGAAGATTCCGGTCCAGCGCTCCGCCGGTGTGCGGCTCCGGCCAAAGAGTCTCGCCTCGGACGCAGGCGTTGCGGTGTCCTTTCCCGGGCAGACATCCAGGCACAGCGAACACTCCGCGCATGGCATGGCTTCAGGGTCGAGCGCGGGAACCGGCATGCGGTCGTCGCTGATGCTCAGCAAGGCTGGCGGACAAACCGCGACGCAGGCGCCGCAACGCGCGCACATATCCTGATCGAGAATCTCGCTCTTAAGATCCAGAAACGGCATGTCGCTCGTTATTCCGTCATGACATCGGGGGTCGGAGGCCTGCGGTCGGCCCGACCTTTCGAACAAAACTTCATGCTACCCCCAGAATGCGAGCCCTCAACATTTGAGCATAACAGGCTCGCCGATGCGACCTTTTCTCTTAGCCCGCTCAGCCGCCTATGCCAGCATTTCAGCGGTCTAGCCACTCTTGGCCCGGACTTATACGATTGATACGCCGCCTTTCGTCAATGCGCTCGACCTTCGCGGCGCACGTTTGCTATTAGGCGGTCAATTCTGTCGAACTGACAGGCTTCCAGGGTGATCCGGGATGTTGTGGGGGTAGGCCTTGAATTCTCTCACTTTGGCCGATGTTTTCATTGGAATGGCACGAAGGTGGCCTGATCGCAGAGCCATCATCTCGCCGCACCTCAATCTGTCCTATGCAGATCTCGTGGCGCGGGCCGCGCGATCGGCTCGCGAGCTCCGTTCAAGCGGCGTCGTCGCCGAGACGAATGTCGGTATCTGCCTACGCGACAATGCAGAGACCCTGGTTCTGATGATCGCCGTCTGGATGGTGGGAGCGACGGCCGTTCCCATGGATTTCAGGACCAACGCGGCGGAAAGAACTCTGCTCGCCAAAGAATTCGACCTCGCAGCCATTGTCGAGGACCGGCAAGTCGCTGCTGCCGGTTATGTGCCTGTCTTCGCCGGACCTTCATGGGCTGAAACCGTTGCCAAGCACGACGGGAGCGCCATCTGGCCAAGCAGCGAACGGCCGGCGGCGCCTGCGTTCATTTCGCTGACCTCGGGGACCACCGGGCGCCCAAAAGGCATCGTCATCGAACATGAGCGGATGCTGCTGCGATCGACCTTCGACGCGGAGCGGCTTGAAGGGCCTTTGCTGAACCCGCTGCCTCTGTCGTTCTCCGCCTCTCGCACGCACGTGTTCTCGGCGCTGCTTCAGGGCTCGGGAGTTTATCTCTTTCCGCTGCTGTTCTCTGCCCAACAGCTGGCCGATGCCCTGTCGGCCGGCGAGGCGACCTCGCTTTGTTGCGTCCCGACCATCGTTCGCAACCTGTTTGACCTATTCGGCGAGCGAGCGACCCCAGTGTTCCCCAAGCTTGAGGCGCTCTACTGCTTCGGAGCTCCAATGGCTCCGGCCGAGAAGGTCAAGGCCAAGACGGCGCTAAGCGCCAATTTCGTGCAAGTTTACGGCGCCAGCATTTGCGGCCGCATCAGCGCGCTGTCAGGCTCCGATCTCGAGGCGCGGCCCGACAGCCTTGGCCGTGTGTTGCCGCATGTGCTGCTGCAAATCGTCGATGACGATGACCAGGTCCTTCCGGCCGGAGAAGCCGGCGCCATCCGCGTGCGTTCGCCCGGCCTAGCGAGCAGCATCTATGGAGAGAGCGCGGCAGGGGCGGGCGACAGCTTCAAAGGAGGCTGGGCCTATCCGGGCGACATCGGTTCGTTCGACGAGGACGGCTTCCTGCATCTCTTGGGGCGCAGCTCGGATCTCATCATCCGCGGTGGAGCCAATGTGCATCCGGCGGAAGTTGAGCTCGTCATCGCGGAATGCGACGGCGTCGAGGACGTCGCCGTTGTCGGCTTCCCCAAATTGCCCGAGGGCGAGGAGATCGCCGCCTTTGTAGTCTCGTCGAGCAATTTGACCGAGGCCGCGCTCGATGCTCACTGCCGTACGCGCCTCGCCCCCGACAAAAGGCCGCGCAAATTCGTCTTCGTTCCCGACTTGCCCCGCAACGCCAATGGGAAAATCCTGCGGGTGGAGTTGCGCAAACAGCTTGAGCAACTCGGTTGATCGGGGGCTCAACGAGCGGGCCGGCAACACTTTTCCGCAGCGAATCCAGGTTCATGAGCAACCTGAACGGGCGGTCTTGAACTATGGAAACTGTGGTGCGACACTTTTGTCTCACCGGGGGACCGCTTCATGATTACACGCGACAGTTTGGCATTGGGCACGGCCTACGAGGCGCCCGCCGGCGAGATCGAGAAATCGATCGCCGGGGCCTTCGCCGAAGTGTTCGAGCTAGACCTGGTCGGCGTCAACGACGAGTTCTTCGATATCGGGGGTGATTCGCTGCGCGGCGAGGTGCTGAGCGGCCTGATTTCCGAGCGCACCAAGCGCGATTTTCAGATTTCGGACCTCATCGAGCACACCACGCCAAGACAGATTGCGCGCTTTCTCGGCGGTCAGTCGAAGCCGGCGGGCCAAACCGGACGCCCCCCGATTTTTCTTGTTCACGGGCGCTTGGGCTACACCCTTCCCAAGCCCGAGTTCAGGCAGGCCTTTGCCGGGGGGCAAGAGCTATTCGTATTCGAGCTGCCTGGAATTCGAGGGGGAAGAGCCTTCGACCGGACCGAGGACATTGCCGCCGTCTATGTCGCGAAGCTTGTCGAGCACTATCCGCAAGGACCAATCCTGATTGCCTCATTTTGCGTCGGCGCCTTGATCGCGCTCGAAATGGCCGCGCAACTCGCCGCCAAGGGGAGGCCGGTTGCGCAGCTCGTCCTGCTCGACCCAAGCCTGCCGGAAAGCCGGCCGGTCAATGTCAAACGTGAGCTCAAGAAAAAGGCGAGAAAGAAGGGGCGGGAGCCCTCGAAGCTTTGGGTGAACGCGCAATTGCTGTTCCATCGGATCGGGGCGTTCGCGAACTCCATGATGCGCAAGAATTCGTCTGCCGACCTTGAGAGATTTCGCGAGAGGCTGCTGCTTAAGGAGCAGCGAGGCCGCGCAAAATCGCCTGCCGAGTCGATAGACGCGCGCGCCAGGCTTCAGCTTGCTCTGTTGCAAACCCGGCCGCAGGGCTTCGAAGGGCCGGTGGACCTTCTCGCCTCACCGGAGAGGGATCCGACCGAACCCTGGGTGAGGCTCATGCCGCACCTGCGCGTCCACAAGGTGTTGCAAAAACACAGCGATATCAGCACTGCCGTAGGTGCGCGTGTCATGCAGTCGATCTTTGACGCGGCACTTGCCGCGCCGCCACCGGCACGTCCAGAACGTGCGCCGTCGGTTGCTGCGAGCTCGGCCGGATAGGGGGCGAGAGCGCTTCTACCGACAGGCTCGCATCGAACACCCTGCATTGCCTGAATTTCCATGAAATACCGCGATTTACCGTGTTGCCAAGACGCAACAGAAGTGGCGCAAAAGCCCAGAAACAGCCAAGATCGTCTTGCCCAATACACGACGTTGACGGTTTGATGGCCGGACAGTGGCCAAAGATCTGGGGGATCACGTGGGGGAGCAGACCCAAATCGCGGGCAGGGCGGATCGGCATGCGGACTTCGTCCGGGCCGAGGAGACAATTCGCCGCGCCGATCTTGGACTTGCGGCAGCGTATGTGGCGCCCGGCAACGAGGTCGAGCGCAAGCTTTCAGCGATCTGGCAGGAGGCGTTCGGCATCGACGTCGTCGGGGTCCTCGACGACTTCTTTGAGCTTGGCGGCGATTCGCTGACCGCCACGACTCTCGCTGCGGAGATCGAGGCCACGTTCGGCCGGCGGTTTACCCCAGCCGACCTCATCAACCTTTCGACCATCGCCCAGCAAGTCGAATTGGTTGCCGATGCAAAGGATGCCGCCCCAGAGTTGCCTGCCTGCCTTGTCTTGGGCCGCGCCGGCGGTCCGAATTCGCCGGTCTTCATGGTGCATGGCGGCAAGGGCTTCGCGTTCTTTGGTCCGGCCTTCTTCGATATCGTCGGCGAGGGGCGATCGATTTACCTGTTCCAAGCCCCCGGTCTCGATGGCCGAACGCCGCTCGAAAGCTTCGACGACGTGGTGACGCTGGCGGATTTTGCCGGGGTCTATGTCGAAGCGATGCGCAAGATCCAGCCGGCCGGCCCCTACCACATCGTGGCCATGTGCTCCGGGTGCTTCATTGCTCTCGAAATGTGCGAGCAGCTTGAGAAGACCGGCGAAGCCGTCCGCCGCCTCATTCTGCTCGACCCGACCTCGGTTCCCCCGGTGATGAAGCCTGCGGCAATCCCGGCGCTCAAGGAAAAGAAGCAAGCGAAACAATCGTCAAAGCGAAAGCTTAGCGCGCGGATTCGCGACTGGTTGCGCCGCCCCGACGAGGCCGAAGAGGAAACCGAGCAACCGGCTCATTGGGCAATGCCGCCCAAGAAGACGGATGATTTGCGCCAACGCATCCAGCAGCGCGTCGAGCAGATGAAGGATGTCCCGCCGGAGCAACGCTCCTACACCGAGGAGCGTATGTACAAGATGTCCCAGCAATTCCGGGCCGCGCTCTACACGCATGTCCCGCGCCGCTACGAGGGAAGCGCGATCATGCTCGTGAGCGCGATGCGAGCGAAAGAGACCCTGGCAAAGAATGCATTCTGGCCGAATAATCTCGGAAGCGTGCAGTGCGAGGTTCTCGGGTCTAAACACAAGGACCTTTTTGAGGACTACCTGCCGGAGACCGCCAGGTTCGTAAGCAAGGCTCTAGCCTGACAGCGCTGCACGATCGCTGTCGCCGCCGCGCCCGCTCAAATTCAGCCTAAGTACCATGTCGCCCCCACCCGCTTGGCGGTATAAGGTCAGCCCGCAGCCCCCTTTTTGCGCGACGCGCATTACCCGAGCATCGAGCGGCTTCCGCGCTCGCCTTGGCCCACAGAGACGGCAGTCATGTCATGGCGCGATGGTTGAGATTCGAGCAAGACGGCAAGCTTGAGTTCGGGACGCTCGAGGACGGCATAATCGGGGTCTTTCAGGGCGACATGTTTGCCGGCCCAAGTGCCACGGGTCGGAGCGTTGCCCTTTCCGATGTGCGCCTGCGCACGCCGTCGAATCCGAGCAAGATGATCTGCCTGTGGAACAACTTCCACGAGCTTGCGGCGAAGCTCGGATCGGCGGCTCCCGATGAGCCACTCTATCTGCTCAAGGCCCCGAGCGCCTTTGTGGCGCATGGCGAAACCATTCACCGGCCCAAGTCTTATGACGGTAAGGTGGTTTACGAGGGCGAGCTCGGCATCGTCATCGGGCGGCGCTGCTCCTATGTCAGCGAGGCCGAGGCGCCGGACCACATTTTTGGATATACCTGCGTCAACGACGTGACCGCGGCCGACATCATCAACAAGAACCCGACCTTCGCTCAATGGACGCGGGCCAAGAGCTTTGACGGTTTCGGCGCCTTCGGGCCGGTGATTGCTACCGGCCTCGATGCTGCGGGCTTGCGTGTGAGGACCATCCTTGACGGTCAGGAACGCCAGAATTATCCGGTCAGCGACATGATCCTTCCACCGGCGAGGCTCGTGAGCCTGATCTCGCAGGACATGACGCTCCTGCCGGGCGACCTCATCGCCTGCGGCACATCGATCGGCGTGGGGACCATGAAGAACCCCACCAACACTGTCGAAGTGTCGATCGAAGGCGTTGGCACGCTCAGCAATGTCTTCACGCAAACTCCCGGAGCGTAGGCCGTGAAGCCGGTGATGTATCACTATGTTCGGCCGGCGGCCACGGGCCTTCCGCACTTTCCCTATCTGAGCCTCGCCGATTTCGAGCGTCAGCTCGACGAATTCGCCAGCCGTTATGGCTTTGTCGACCGCGACGCCTTTATCCAGTGGGCTCAGGGCGGCCCGGCCCCCGACGGCGTCCTCCTCACTTTCGACGATGGCTTGCGCGATCACGTCGAATACGTGCTGCCGGCACTTCAGGCGCGCGGGCTGTTCGGCCTTTTCTATGTGAGCTCCGGGCCTGCCATCACCGGCCGGATTCTTGACGTGCACAAGGTGCACCTTGCCTTGGGGAGGCTGGGGTCTGAGGGGGCAATGGCGTGGCTCAAGCGCAATGCGCCGGAATGCCTACAGCCCGACGGGAAGAGCAGCGCCGCCGCTTCGCCCTATGCGCATCAGACCTCCGACGAGACGACCAAATTCCTGAAGCAGCTCTTCAACTGGCGGCTCGCGGCCGAGCAGCGCGAAGGGGTCCTCGATGGGCTACTCGACCACGCCTTCGCCGGCTCGCCGCCACGCTGGCAGGATTTCTATCTCGATGAGAGGGGCCTGCGCGCTCTCAGCGACGCGGGCATGGGCGTTGGTCCACACAGCCACAGCCATGAGGTGTCGATCAGGCTGTCGCCGGAGCGCCAGCTCGAAGAGGTCAGGCTGTCCTGTGACTTTGTCGAGGAGAACGGTGGCAGCCGGCAGTGGGGCTATTGCTATCCCTTCGGTGCGCGATCGTCGTTCTCGCAGGAGACGGAGAGAGCCGTTGCCGAGGCCGGTTGCCCGTTTGCCTTCGCCTTCGAGGCGTGCGACATCGAAACGCCTCTGCAGGAGGCCGGGCGCTACGCGCTGCCGCGGCATAACTGCAATGCGTTCCCGCACGGCGCGGTTTCGTATGGAGCGTAGTGCCTGAGCCCCTGGCTCAGGCTGCGGGGGCGGTGTATTTCCAACCGCGCCATTGTCCCGGATCGCGCAGCACGAATGGCGTCACCCAATCGGCATAGGCTTGCACCGCCGCCGCGTAGTCGGGCTTGCCTGTGGCGTCATCCGGCACCTCGATCGGCGCGCCGAGGGCAACCTCGAACTTTCCGGGCGCTAAACGCAATGTCGAGACCGGCAGTACGCTTGCGCCGGTTGCGCGCCCCATGGCGAGGGGGCCAGTGGCAAGAATGATTCGGCCGCCGAGGAACGTCCCGGGTGCTGTGTGCCGCCCCTTGTTGCCGACCGTGATCGATATCGCGCCGTTTGATTTGAGGCTTTCGCGCAACCGCTGCAAGGCAGCTTGCGTCTCGTGTTCCTCGGCCATGAGCCGCTCTCCGAGATAGCGATCTTCGATGCCGCGTCGCACCGCATTGAGATAGCGGATGCCGAAGCGCGTGGTGGAGAAGCCATGGATCGGCCGGCTGAAATGGCTGACCGCCAGCCCAAGGCGCCTCCAGGCGATTTTGGCGATGAGGTCGTTGAAGCTGAAATTGCCCGCCCAGAAAATAATCCCGCGCCCCTTGTCCAAGGCCGTCCTGACCTGTTCGGCGCCTGGGATGTCGATCTCTGGCGTCCAGCCGTCAGGGCGCCAGGCGCGCAAATATTGGAAGCGTTCCTCGTAGCGATTGGCCCAGTTCTCGGCGGCAACGCGGCTCGCATATGGGGCGTCGGGGAGGACCGATGTTACGTCCGCCGTCTCCTTGCGGTTCCGCTCCGGATGCGTCGCCGCGTTGACCCGGCCGAAGAGCCGTGACAGCGGCCACCAGGCAGATTCCGGCAAGGTCCAGGCGAGCATCCCCTGCACCGCCAAGCGCGGCACCTCGTAGATGTCCCTTGCCGTCACAAGAGACCTTGCCCGCGGGGACGGCAGGGGGGCGCTTCCCTCGCGAGAGACGGCTGGCGCGATATTCTCTGTGCTCATAAGTGCCTGACCGTCCTTGCTTTTTGCCGAACCGCCCGCACCAAAGGCCAACGCTCGAACCCTTGCACTCTCGCACCGCAGCAATATAATGCCGCGGGCCTTAAGCGGCTTGAAGCTCTATAGCATTGCCCGCCCGCGACCAGCATACAAAAGGCGGGCGATCACAATCGACGGGAATGTTCGCGGCGGCTGCAGCACGCAAGCGAACGATCCGGGGGTGTCAAATGAAAGTCTGTGTCGTCGGCGCCGGCGCGATCGGCGGCCTCCTTGCGGTCAAGCTCGCCCTTTCCGGCGAGACCGTCTCGGTCATCGACCGCGGTCCACATCTTGCCGCGATCAGGAGCAAGGTGCTGCACCTGCATTGGCAGGACGGCACGATCTTAAAGGCCAACGTCAAGGCCTTCGATCGGGCGGCCGATGCAGGCCCGCAGGATCTCATTGTGCTTGGGGTGAAGGCCTATGACCTCGAGCGCGCCGTCGAGGGCATCGAGCATTTGCTGGGGCCCGACACTGTGGTGATGACGGTGCAGAACGGCATCCCCTGGTGGTACTTCCAGAAAGAGGGCGGCAGCTTCGATGGCAAGCGCCTGGAAACCCTCGATCCGAATGGCATCCTCTCCAGGAATATCCACCCTGACCGGATCATCGGCTGCGTCGCCTATCCTGCCGCTGGCTTGGCGGCGCCAGGGGTTATCGAGCATGTCGAGGGCGAACGCTTTCCGGTTGGCGAGCTCGACGGGCGCGAGACCGAACGCGCCAAGATGATCAGCGATGCCTTGATCAAGGCCGGACTGAAATCGCGCGTGCTCACCGACATTCGCGCCGAGATCTGGCTCAAGGCTTGGGGCAGCCTCACCTTCAATCCGATCAGTGCGCTCAGCCATGCGACCATGGCCGGCATTTGCCGTTTCCCTGACACGAGGAAGCTGGCGATAGCGATGATGACGGAGGCGCAGGAGATTGCCTCGAAGCTCGGGATCACCTTCCGCCACACGATCGAGCAGCGCGTCGAGGGCGCCGAAAAGGTTGGAGAGCACAAGACCTCGATGCTGCAGGACCTCGAAGCCGGCAAGCCTCTGGAGAATGAGGCGCTGGTCGGCGCGATCCTGGAAATGGGACGCTTGACCGATACGCCGACGCCGGTGATCGAGGCGGTTTACGCCTTGGTCAAGCTGCTCGACAACGTCACGCAGGCAACCGGTGCGCAAAAAGTGGGCGCCACTGCCACCATCGCGGCCTAGGAGAAACGCCACGCCACGATGGATTGACCTTCTGCCATAGGTGACCGGATGGGCGACATTGACTTAGTTATCTCAAGCGCGAGACCATCTTCGTGACCAAACGCCGGCTGCTCTATCTTCCGATCGAGACGAAAGCGCGCGAGCTGCTGGGCAAGACCTTTCTTGCGGCGAAGGCCGTGGAGCGTGGCTGGATCGTGATCATGGGGGCTCACCCAGACACACGCAAATTCATGCTCGAGCACCCGGCCGGCCTCTATGTCGAGACGAGCATCCCCGATGCCAAGGCTGAGCGGCTCGAGCGGATCCATGCTGCCGGCCACCGCATTGCCAATATGTGCGAGGAAAGCATCGTCTACGCCGATGGACGGGATTACTGCACGCGAAAGCTTGGGTTGAGCTCTCTGCGGTGGACCGACCTTCTGCTCGTTCCGGGAGAGCGGAATGCGGAGCATATCCACGCCTATCGTCCCGAAGGCGACAGCAAGGTGGTGATCACCGGAAATCCGCGCTTCGACACCCTGCTGCCCGGTGTGCGTTGCGTCTACCATCACGATGCCGAGGCGATCAAAGAGACATTCGGCAGGTTCGTTCTGGTGAACACCAATTTCGGCCGGCCCAATCCCCACCGGCCAGATGACGATCCCGTGGCCAAGCTGATCGCACGCGGGATGGTCCACGAAGGCAGCGAAGCCGACTTCATACGCCGGCATCTGAGCTTCAAGCGGCGGCAGATGCAGGGGCTGCAGGCCTTGCTGCGCGACCTTGCCGGCTCCGGTTCGGCCGAGAAGATCGTGGTCCGGCCACACCCGGTGGAAAATCACGACGTGTGGCGTGAGTGGGCCAAGCCGCTCGACATCGAAGTCCGCTACGAAGGGAGCGCCAACAACTGGATGATGGCGGCCGACGCCGTCGTCCACCCGGGCTGCACCACAGGCATGGAAGGGCTCCTGCTTGATCGCGCCGTGTTCTCCTACGTGCCGGAAGCTGACAGCGAGTTCATTGGCGAGCAGGATCGTGCCAGCGAGTGGGTGACCAACGCCGAGGAGCTGTCGAACGGTCTCGCCAGGGTACGCGGGCTTGGTCAGCAGGACGTGCGCAATGGCTTGACGCCCCAACGCGAGCGGCTGCGCAAATCGATCGTAAATGTGGAACTGCCTTATGCGGCCGACCGGATCCTCGACGAGCTTGAGCGGCTTGACATGCCCCCGGTGCGCCCGGCGCAGGTCGGTGTGGGGAGGGGGATTGTTGCGAAAGTCATTCAGGCTGGCCGCCGATGGCTCCCGCAACAGCCGGCGGCAAAGAGAGACGAGCGCAGCATCCAGAAATTCCCTGGTGTCGCCGAGGAAGAGATCAGCGGGCCGCTTGCTCAATGGGCCGACGCCTCTATCCTCACCCAAATGCCGCAAATCACTAGGCTTCATGATCGGCTTTGGGCGCTTCATTAGCCATGCACGGCAAGTGCAGCAGGCTTAGGATAGACCCGAGTACGCGCAGTCAAATCATGCTTCGGCCGACAACAGATGAACCCACTCGTCAAACGCGGGTCCCAAACTTGAACCGCTTGAGCATCGCCGGCCGAGACGTGGGGCCTGGCTGCCCGGCCCTGCTGATCGCTGAAGTCGCGCAAGCGCATGACGGCTCCCTCGGCATGGCGCACGCCTTCATCGATGCCGTCGCCGACGCTGGAGCGGACGCGGTCAAGTTCCAGACTCATATCGCCGCGGCCGAGTCGACCCTGGACGAGCCGTTCAGAGTCCGCTTCTCGCAACAGGATCCTACGCGTTACCACTACTGGACGCGGATGGAGTTCACTCCCGACCAATGGCGGGAACTCGCCGCGCATGCCGGGAAGCGAGGCTTGCTGTTCCTGAGCTCGCCCTTCTCGGTGGCCGCTGTCGATCTGCTGCGAGGCATCGGCATGCCGGCGTGGAAGATCGGTTCAGGTGAATTCGCCTCGGCCGATCTGTGGAAGGCGATGGCAGAGGCCGGGGTGCCAATTCTCTTCAGCACCGGCATGGCCAAGCGGGCCGAGATCGCGCATGCCGTGAGCTTGTTTCGCAGCCTGAATTTGCCTTACGCGCTCATGCAATGCACCAGCGCCTATCCCACGCCGCTCGATGCCGTCGGGCTGAATGTGCTCGATGAGCTTCGCCGGGAATTCGATTGTCCGGTCGGGCTTTCCGACCACAGCGGCAGCATGTTTCCAGGTCTCGCAGCGCTGGCGCGGGGCGCCAACCTGCTCGAGGTTCACGTCACCTTCGACCGCCGCATGTTCAGCCCCGACACGGCCGCTTCGCTCACCTTCGACGAGCTCAAGATAGTGTGCCAGATGCGCGACGCGCTGAGTACAATGGATGCCCATCCCGTGGACAAGGATGCTATGGCTGAGCAGCTCTTGGGAATGCGCGAGATCTTCGGTAAGAGTCTCGCGCCGGTTCGCCCGCTTGCTGCCGGGACGGTATTGAGGCCCGAGATGATGGTGAGCAAAAAACCCGGCGGCGGCATTCCGCTCGAAGCGGCCGGGCAGATATCCGGGCGCCGGCTGGCGCGCGACGTTGCCCCTGATCGCATCCTTCGCTGGACCGATCTCGTGGAGGAGTGATCGTGAGCCAACGGAAGGTCTGCGTCGTCGTCAACAGCCGGGCGAATTACGGCCGCATCAAGAGCTTCTTGCGCGCTGCGTCCGACCACCCGGACCTCAAGCTGCAGCTCGTGGTCGGGGCCTCCGCGCTGCTTTACCGATTTGGCAAGGCCATCGACATCATCCGCGACGACGGGTTTGAGCCTCAGGCGATCGTGCATTCCGTGGTCGACGGCGAGACTCCGGTCACCATGGCGAAGTCGGTGGGCTTGGGCACCATCGAGCTTGCCACGCATTTCGAGGCGCTCAAGCCTGACGTGGTGCTGACCGTCGCCGACCGGTTCGAAACCATCGCCACTGCCATCGCCGCGAGCTACATGAATATCCCGGTGGCTCACACGCAAGGCGGCGAGGTGACCGGCTCGATCGACGAGAATGTCCGCCATGCCATCACCAAGCTCTCCCATATTCATTTCCCGGCTACCGCGCGCGCACGAGAATTTCTCCTGCGCATGGGCGAGCGGGATGCCACCATCCATGTCACCGGCTGCCCGTCGATCGATGTTCTGGTGGAAAACGATCTCAAGCTGCCCAAGGACATTTTCGCGCGCAACAAGGGTGTCGGAGCGGATCTCGACGTCTCCAAGCCCTATGTCATGGTGCTGCAGCACCCCGTGACCACCGAATACGGCGAGGGCCTGGCGCAGATCGAGACCACGCTGAAAGCCGTGGATCGCCTCGGCCGCCAGGGCATGCAGGTGATTTGGCTATGGCCGAACGCCGATGCCGGCTCCGACGACGTGGCCAAGGGCTTGCGCGTCTTTCGCGAGAACAACGACCCAGACTATCTGCATCTCTATCGCAATTTCTCGCCCGAGGACTATGCGCGCCTGCTCAACAACGCGGTCTGCATGATCGGCAATTCGTCCTCTGGCTTGCGTGAAGCCGCCTATCTCGGGACGCCAAGCGTCAATATCGGCAGCCGGCAGCGGGGACGGGACCGCGGGCAAAATGCCATCGACGCACCACACGATGCCGACGCGATTTATCGCGCCATCGAGCGTCAGATCGCCCACGGCCGCTACCCTCGCTCCTTGATGTTCGGCGACGGAAACTCGGGCAAGCGCATCGCGGACATCCTCGCCACGGCATCTTTGCAGCTCGAGAAATCGCTGAGCTATCTCGATATGCCGGAGGAACGGCCGTCGGCCAGAGTGAAAAGGGTGAATCTCTAGCGGCCGCTCACGCTACGATATCGTCGATTGAACCGCAGTGAGCTCTTCATGCTTGCAATTATTCCGGCCCGGGCAGGCTCAAAAGGCGTTCCAGGCAAGAACAAGGCCCTAATCGCGGGCAGGCCTCTCGTCGACTACACCGTGACGGCGCTTGAGCGGGCGCGTTCGGTGAGCGGGATCATTCTCAGCACCGACGACGAGGATATCCTCGCCCTCTACCGCGACCGCCCGGGCGTGCTGGCCCTGGACAGACCGAAAAGACTTGCCGACGACGACACCGCGACTGCCGACGTCGTTGCCCATGCGCTTGAGGAATGGCAGGCGCTCGGCCGCGACATCCCCGACGCCCTATTCGTCGCCCAACCGATCACGCCGCTCCGCACCGCGGCCGATATCGATGCTGCTTACGAGCTGTTCAAGTCGAGCGGATGTGAGTCCTTGATCAGCGCCTGCCGCGCCGAAGGCATCCGCCATCCGAGCGGGATGTATCGCTTGAAAGAGGGTGAGCAGTGCGCCACGCCCTATCTCGCCCACCCGGAGCCCACCAGAAGGCAGGATTTTGAAACCGTCTACCAGCGCAACGGGGCCGTTTATCTCATCACCACCGAGTTCTTCTTCCGAACCGGAAAGCTGCGCAGCGACAACCCAACGATCTACGAAATGCCGTGGGAGCGATCGATCAACATTGATGTGCCGGGCGATCTTCTGATCGCCAAAGCGTTGATCGAGAGCGGCCTCGGCGGGAGCGACTCCGGATCATGAAGATCGTCGTGACCGAGCCCCTGCATCTCGCCGAGCGGGTGAAGCAAGCTCTGGCGGGGCTCGGCAGCGTCAGCTACGGGCCGTTCGACGATCGCGCGCTCGCCCGCGAACTCCTCGATTGCGACGTGCTCATGGTACGGCTTGGCCGGCATGTCGGGGGCGCGACACTCTTGGCTGCGCCAAAGCTCAGATTCATCCTCACGGCCACCACCGGCCTCGATCACATCGATCTCGATGCTGCACGCGCGGCCTCCGTGCGGGTCATTAGCCTGCGCGATTGCCCGGGAGCGATCGGAGACGTGTCGGCAACGGCGGAACATTGTTTTGGGCTGCTGCTCGCGCTCCTGCGCCACACGCCGGCCGCCGCAACCCATGTGCTGGAAGGTGGCTGGGATCGCGACCGGTTTTGGGGCACACAGCTCAAGGGCAAGTGCCTCGGCGTGATCGGCTACGGGCGCATCGGCGCCATGGTGGCCCGCTATGCTGCTTCCTTCGGCATGGACGTGATTGCCTGCGATCAGGTCCACGCGAAAATCGCTCCGCCGGCGATGCTCGTCGCCTTCGACGAGCTTCTGCGCAACGCCGACGTCGTGTCCGTGCACGTTACCGCCACGCTTGAGAACCGCAACCTCATCGATCGGGCGACAATAGCGCGGCTCAAGCGAGGTGCCATACTCATCAACACGGCCCGCGGCTCGCTGGTCGACGAAGCCGCGTTGGCCGAGGCGGTAAGGAGCGGTCAGCTCCTCGGCGTTGCGGTGGACGTCCTTGCCGGAGAGGAGCACGGCGAGGTTTCCAATAGTCCGCTGCTGGCGGCCGCGCGGGAAGGCTGCAACGTCCTCATCACGCCGCATATTGGCGGCGCCACGCTCGAATCCATCGCGCGGACGGAAACTGTTCTGATCGAACGCTTCTTGGATGTGCTCAAAGGCGAGGGGGCGGCGCCCGCAGAAATCTCCGCACGCCACCTATGAGCGGCACCGGGACAAGGCCTCGGCCCTTGGTTGCTTGTTTGTCCGATGGCGGACGGGCTATGATCTCAAGCACTTACCGATTTCTGCTGAAGTCTGCTCAAGGGGGACTTCTGCTGCTGTTATCTGAAGAATCGTGTCGAGGGCTCGCTGCGGCGCCGCCCAATCTCGGACGAGACCGGTAAATGCTACATACGACGCCCGCGGCCAATCTCGGCAAGGCCGTCCCTCCGACGGAGGACGCCTCGACGTCCCAAAATCGGGTCTCCGCGCCTAGCGGGAAGAAAAAGAAACTTGCCTTCGTGATCGCGCATCTCGGACCTGGCGGGGCGCAGCGCGTGGCCGTCAACGCCGCCAACGCGCTGGTCGCGCGCGGCTTCGATGTTCATGTCACGATTTTGGGCCATCGGCCCATCGTCTACTGGGTCGATCCCCGCATCGTCTTTCACGCAAGTTCGCCGGTAACGGCGGCCTTTCCCGCTTCCGATGCCGGCTCCTTGGATGACGAGCTCGAGCAGATCGCGCCGGTGAAGACGGGCAACGGCGAGCCCAACAAGCCAACCAGCCTGCTTGGAAGATACGTCAAACCCTATCTGCACCCGCGTGTGCTTGCCTTTGGCCTCAGGACGGCCGGCCCGGTGTTCTCTGTGATCTGGCAGGGCAGGCGCACCATGTGGCTCCGGCGCACGATCCGCAAGATCAAGCCGGACGCCGTTCTCTCCTTCCTCACCCAGACCAATATTCTCACCGTGCTCGCGACGCGCGGACTTGCAACGCACACCGCAATTTCCGAGCGCAACGACCCGCGCCTGCAGCGCCACCGTCCCCGCGTCGAATTCATGCGGCGGGTCGTCTATCCCTGGGCCGATGTGGTGACCGCGAACAGCAAGGGCGCGCTCGACGCCCTTCAAGCCTTCGTCCCCAAGGAGAAGCTCGCCTTTTTGCCCAATCCTCTCGCGCAACCGCCCTCCAGCGAAACCTTTGCCTTCACGGCTCCGACCGTCATCACGGTCGGGCGCCTGGTCGAGCAGAAAGGCATCGATGTCCTGCTTGCCGCTTGGGCGAAGGTCGCTGCCTCGTTGCCTGACTGGCGACTGGCGCTGGTCGGCGATGGACCTCTCGCTGACGAATTGAAGGAGCAGGCCCGCAAGCGCGGCATTGAGGGCAGCGTCGATTGGGTCGGCCATGTCTCAGATCCGTTCCCTCTTCTGCGGGGCGCCAAGCTCTTCGTGATGACCTCTCGCTTCGAAGGAACGCCGAATGCGTTGCTGGAGGCCATGGCTTGCGGACTTCCCGCCGTCGTCTCCGACGCCTCGCCCGGGCCTTGCGAGCTGATCGGGACCGACGAGAGCCGGGCCGGGCTGATCGTGCCGGTCGAGGACGCGAGCGCCACGGCCGACGCGATTCTGCGGCTTGCGCGCGACGAGACCTTGCATCGGCGTCTTGGCCTCGCGGCGCGCGAGCGGGCACGCGCGCACGACGCCGACCGCGCGATTGACGTCTGGCTCCGCCTCTTGCGCTGCGAGTGAGGCGGTGCGGATTGTCTTCGTCATTCCAAGCCTCGGTGCCGGAGGCGCCGAGCGCGTGGCGAGCCTGCTTGCCGATGACTGGAGCGCGAACGGGCATGAGGTCACTTTTGTGACCTTCGACGCGCCCGGCACCGAGCCGTTTTTTGCCCTGTCTCCGGATATCGCGCTCCGCGGGCTAGACGCGCCGGCAGAGCCTCGCGGGCTAATAGGCAAGCTGGGAACCAATATCGCCCGCATCTCGCGGCTCCGATCGGTGTTGCGCCAAATCGATTCCGACGCGGTTGTCGCCTTCATGACGGAAGCCAATGTGATCGCGCTATGGGCGAGCCAAGGACTTGGCGTTCCGGTCGTGGTCTCCGAGCGCAATCAGCCCGACCGGCCTGGACTCGGCAAAGCCCATAGGCTTGCCCGGCGTCTCGCCTACCGAAAAGCGCAAGCCATCGTCGTTCAGACCGACTCTATCGCGTCATGGGTGAAGGCACGCTTTCGCGTTCCCGTCCACGTCATTGCCAACCCGGTTCGCCTCGACGCCGGCGAAGCCCGCCGCGAGCGGGGCGATGTCCAATGGCTGGTCTCGCTCGGACGCCTCACTTACCAGAAGGGGTTCGACGTCCTGATCGAGAGCTTCGCCGCGCTTGCCGCCAAGCATCCGGGCTGGCGGCTCGCGATCTACGGGGAGGGGCCCGACCGGGCTCAATTGGAGAGCTTGCTGGCGATAAGTGGGTGCGAGGACAGGATAGTCCTGCCCGGCCTCGTCAAGGACAGCACCGAGGCGTTGGGCAGAGCGAGCCTCTTCGTCCTGCCGTCGCGCTTCGAGGGCTACCCCAACGCCCTGCTCGAGGCTCTCGCCAGCGGCTTGCCCGTCATCGCCACCGCCTGCCCCGGGGGCACCGTGGAGATCCTCGCCAATGGCGCCTACGGCATGCTCGTGCCTCCTGACGATGTTGCCGCCATGACCACGGCGCTCGACGCCATGCTGTCCACCCCCGACCTCCGCGACGCCTATGCCTGGAAAGCGCGGCGTGCGGTCGCGCGGCTCGATATCACGGCGGTGAGCAGACTCTGGCTCGACCTGTTGGCAAGCCTAAGGGGCCAATGAGCTTGGCAAAATGTGCTACGATAAGACTTTGGGGCTCCATGACGCACCGCATGGCACTTCACCAAGGTCGCCATTCCTTTGACACAGGTCTCCCGCAGGGTCTGGAGAAGCTCGCGTGGGGTCGAGCCCTGATTCACCCGAAAAATTTGGCAGCTTCCCTGTGCTAAAAGACGCAAGGCCGGTAAAGCCGATCCCCCTCCTGCCCCGGATGTGGCGACAGGGCCGCAACTATTTTTCGCTCGTTTGGTGGCTTCTCTACACGGCCTTCAAGGGGCGGACCTGGAAGCTCGCCGTTGCCGTCGGGCTCAGCCTTTTGGGTCTCGCGACTCAAGGCGCCGCGATCTACGCGGTCTATTGGTATGGACGGCAGATGGAAAAGGGCGGCGCCTTCTCAGTGCCTCTCGTGCACTACGATATCAACCTGAAAGAGCAGCCCGAATGGTTGTGGGTCATCGTGATCTTCTCGACGGGCTTCTTTATCCTGAGTGCAGCGCTCTTGTATTTGTCGCGCCGGCAGGTCCTGAACATCGTGCAGGAGCATTATTCGGCAAGTCTCGAGCAGCTTGCCTTGCTTACCAACCGCCTTCCGGATGCTCGGGTTAAGCTGGCGAGCTCTCTCTTTGTCGACTATGGCTTTGGAGGTGTCGCCACCGGAGCCCGGCGCGGCACCTTGATCGCAGTCAGTTCGGCGAATGCGATCACTGCCGTCGTCGGCGGCTTGGGTGCCGCCTTCTTCCTTATCCGCATCGACCTTCCGCTGACGCTCTTGATCATCGCGTCGGCGGGTGTGGCGGCTTTGCTTCTCTACCCGCTGACATTGCGCGGCGTGGCGAGCGCAAAGCGGCGGGAAAAAGCCCAAGAGGCGTTCAGGGTGGAGTACAAACAGCTCATCGAGAAGCGCTTGGTCAACGAGCCGGTGACGAGCTTCAAGGCAGCCGAAAGTCTGGCCGACGCCTATCTGATGCGGCGGAGGGTGCTGACCGAGTTCGTCTTCGCCATCGAAGTGGGCATCACCTTCATCTTGGGCATGGTTGTCTACTACATGGCAAGTCAGGCGCTCGCGGGGAGGGAACAATGGGCGATTTTCATCGCCTATATCGGCGCCCTGCGCATGACGCTCAACGGCGGCGCACAGGTCGTGCGCGCCCTTGCCAGCGTCAGCCGCTACTACCCTCAAATCGTGCGCTACGTCCTGCTCGTGAAAGACATGCAGAAGATCAACGCCACCGAATTCGCCAAGGTCCGGCACGGTGAGAAGATCATCCTCGGCACCCTCACCAATGGCCAGGACGTGATCGCCGAAGCTGGCGATTGCCTCGCGCTGCTCACGCTGGAAATCATACACGAGGTGGAATTCGCCTTTATCAACGCAAGGCTGCCGCATTCTACGGCGCCGCTCGCCATAATGTCTGTCGACCCCGACAAGGCTCCGAACAGCCCGGCAGCGATTGCGCTCTTGAGTTTCGACCGGCCTGCAGAAAAGGAGATAGAGCAGCTTCGGGCGTGGCGTGACGGTGACCTCAACGACAAGGTGACGCTGATTGTCCATCGGGACTCCGACAATGTAGGCATGTTTGGCGAGACTCGTATTTTGGTGCTCAACGAGGGCGAGATGCAGCGATATTTCCCGCTCGGAACCGAAGAAGCCGATGCCACCATGAAAGAATTCGCTGTCAAGGCCGCCGCCAAGCGGAGCAAGCGTGGTCTCATCGACACCGACGAAGATGAGGAAGAAGACTAAGCCCGGTAGGGTTCGCCTTCGGCCGGGCAGCGTCCTATTCGACGGCCTCTCCACGGGGAGACAGGGCCGACAAGTCACGGCTTCGCCGATTTCCTATGCGCTCCAGGAGACGCTTCCAATCGCGCCGCAGATCCTGCGCCATGTCTTGGTCGAGACCGATCTCAAGGGGAGCGAAGTGCTGATCGAGCCTCGTGCCGAGGCGCCCGCCAAATTCGCGCAACGACTTTGTGTTGAGGGAAGTAAAGCTTCTCAGAGCATAGGAGGTCTGAAAGAAAGGCCTGGACAGGATTTGTCCGGCCTTGCTGCGCGGAGAGGCGTTTTCGCGCACCGCCAAAAGCTCTGGGAGATTGGCGGGGATTTCCGTCCCTAAGAACCGGCAGAGATCGTCAACCAACGCTTCCGGCGCGCAAGACAACTCCTCGTAAAGGAAGGGGAACACGGATCTGCGGCCGTCCTCGATCAGGTCGAGCGAGCGGCACCAGGACAGATCCTCGCGCGAGAAGGTCGCAACATAGCGCTTCAACTTCACGCCCTGCTTCTTGGCCTTTTGTGCGTAGGCAGCCGAGAGCCACGATCCATGCTCGCGGAAACCGATGATGATTGGCGCGCCAGGTGCCACCGCAGCGATCGAGCCGAGCGTCTCGGTGAGCCGCTTCTTGTTGTCGCCAGGCTGCTTCTCGCTCGAGAGCGTTCCGCTCAAGGACTCATGCGAGACGATGAGGATCGGGGCGCGGGCGCCGGACTTGACGATTTCGGCGATATGCCTCGTTCTGAGGCAACTGACGCCGGCCAGGTTGGGAAAGAGATGCCGCTGGAACCAAGTCGATCCGGTCTTGTGAAGGCCGATATGGAAGAACACGTGCCGTTCCCCGCCATTTCGTAAACGCGGCCGCGATTTCGCCAGTGTGACGCCGTTCGAAACCCGGATCAAGGCGAGCGACGCAAAGAGAACTTGCCAAGGGAGACGAGCCTCGGTCTGGGGAGTGCAAGATCGCTCCGCTGATGCTCAAAGCATTGAAGTAATTATTGTTTCTGGAGTTCCACGCGTCCGGTACAGCCGATATTTACCCCTTGGCCCAATGCCATCCGAGCGGTATCAATATCGTCAGTTCGTCTCCCTGGTGGACGTCCCTAGGGTTGACCAATGCGGGGCAAATAGTTGGAAGGAGCAGGTCGATTTGACCGCCGTGAGCGGCCGCCGACCAGTCACGTCACCACATGAAGCAGGCACCAAAGAACTTTATTCTTCTGGTCGAGATGCTCGAGAGGGAATTGCCCGCCAGCGTATTGCTTGGAAGCGAGCTGACCAGCCGCGGTCACCACGTCTGGCTTATTGAGAAGGGCAGATTTCGCAAATCACCCGCCTCCTTCGCGCCGAGCATTATCCTGGAGAAGGGCGTAACGACGGGTTGCCTCCCCAAGTTTCGGTCAATTCGCGGCGCTGGGCACATCATCGCCGTCATGTGCCAAGAGGGCTTCACCTACCGCTCGGGCGACGACTACATCGACCGTCGCGTGTTCAGCGAAACGCTCAAGAACGTCGATTATCTGTTTCTCTGGGGCGAAAGAGAGAAGCAGGACCTCGAGGGTCTCCTCCCGCAAGTCCGCAGCTATCACGTAACCGGCAGCCCACGTTTCGATCTTCTTCATCCGCGGTTCGCCCAGTCCTGGGAAGCCAAGAAGCAGGAAATTCTGCGCGAGCACGGCGATTTCGTTTTCTTCACGTCGCGCTTCGGCTCGGCCAATCACTTCCGGAGAACTCTCGACGAGACGGTGGACAAGCGCATGGAGACCTACACGGGCGATGCCGTAAACAGCGCGCCCGAGCGTTTCCGCTACCTGCGGCAGCTCTTCGAGGCTTACATGAGCGCCATTGACCAGATGGCAGCTCGGTTTCCCAACCTGAAGTTCCTCGTGCGCCCACATCCGCTCGAAGAGCCCGAGACGTGGAGGGCTCACTTCAAGGATACGCCGAATGTTGCAGTTCAGAGCGGCGGTTCGGTCATTCCTTGGCTGATTGCAGCGCGATGTGTCGTTCACAGCGCCTGCACCACCGGCATCGAAGCCTATATTCTGAACCGCCCGGTCACCGAATATCATCCCGAAGAGATTCCGCGCAGCGAATTGGACCCCGTGCTTCCGGGCAAGGTCACCGGCTCCATCCACACCATCGATGAGCTGGCGCGATGGATCGAGGCGAATTTCGCCAAGGAAGCGCCGGTCAACCGCCGGGCGTCTTCCGACGATCTTATTGCCTTTCACCTGCAGAATGCGCGGGAGCCAAACGCCTATACCGAGATGGCTGCGGCCCTGGAAAGCTTCCGCACCCCTCCGCCCTGGGCTAAGTTGCTGAACAAGGTGTCGAGGGGACATGCCCCCAAGAAGATGCAGAAGCGCTACATCGAGCTCGACGAGGTAAACGGGCTCTTGCAGTCGCTGGTCAGCTGCAAGGTGAGGGACCGATTCGTCCCCGCGGTAGTCGACGAGGTCGGCATCAAGCTGCAGTGAATAGGGATCCGCGCCGGATCGTTGCCGCCAACAGCCCGACGGGAAGGACTTCGCATGTCGCCGGTCGCTAGCAAAGGTCCGGATTTTCTGGTGATCGGAGCCCAGCGGGCAGGCACTACCTGGCTCCATCGGGTCCTCCGCCAGCATCCCTCGCTTTGGCTCCCTCCCGTGAAAGAGCTCCATTATTTCGATCGGCTTGAAACCAAGCGCACGATCCTCGACCCCAAGGAGCGGCGCCGCGTCGGGGTGAAGCGCCTCTTGTCGCTCGATCCGTGGCTCATCGACTATTGGCTCCGCGCGCGCAGCGACGAGTGGTACGCGGGGCTGTTCCGCGACGCTCAGGCGAGGGGGCTGATCGCCGGCGAGATTACGCCAGCTTACGCCACGCTGAACGAGAAGGTTCTGCGGCGCGTGCAGGCCATGAATGACAAGGTCAAGCTCATCTTCGTCATGCGCGATCCTGTGGAGCGGGCCTGGTCGGCGGTAAACAATGCGGCAAAAAAGGGCGCCGCCGATGCTTCCACCGTGGAAGGCTCAGTGAAGCGCGCGCGAGAGTCGGGAGCCGTGGCGCGCTCGGCCTATGCCGATACTATCAGGCGGCTCGAGGCAGTGTTCCCCGCTCGTCAGATCCATTATTGTTTCTTCGATGACCTCCGCGACCAGCCAGAGGCGCTGACCTCCAGCTTGTTGTCATTTCTTGGCGTCGAGCCCGTTCCGGCGGCTCCGGTGTGCTTGCCGCAGGCGGTCAATGTGGCCGCTGGGTCGAAGCCAATTCCGCTCGAGTTCTCGCGCGAGATGGCAGGCGACTACCTGCCCATGGTCCGTGATCTCTGCCAGCGTTTCGATGGCCCTCCGCGGCGCTGGCGGGCACGTTATGAGAAGCTGCTGAATGGTAATGCCGAATAGTCCCATGAGCACCGCAGGCTCCGGCTTCGGGGGGAGGGGAACGTGGTGAAGGTCATCTTCATCGCGAGCCTGAGCCATAGCGGTTCGACGCTGCTCGATCTCATGCTCAATGCCCATCCCGACGTGGCGTCGGTCGGCGAGCTGAAGCAGCTCGGGCGCTTTGCGCGCCTCGAGAAGCCCAACCGGCAGCTTCGCTGCACCTGCGGCGCCGAAAGTCTCCTGTCCTGCGAGTTCTGGACCCGGGTCAGCGCCCACACCCTGGGCGCCACCGGCCGAACCATCGGCGAGCTCAATGTCGAGGATTACGACGAGGTGAAGAGCTTCGACCGAGACAATGCCGCTCTGTTCCAGGCCATCGCCTCCGTGTCCGGAAAGCGATATGTCGTCGATTCGTCGAAGCACGTCGCGCGGCTTTCGCTGCTCACCGAGAATCCTGCTCTCGATGTGTTTCCCATCTTTCTGCTTCGCGATCCCAAAGGGCAGATTTGCTCGTCGAAGAAGTCGTCGGCGAGCCTGGCCAAGCTCATCGGAAATTATGTCCGTACCAACCGCGAAATCCACGAGCTGGTGAAGGATCGCCCGCATTCGGTGGTGCGCTACGAGGAGCTTGTGCAGAGCCCTGAGCCGGTTCTCGATCAGCTGATGCGTCAGCTTGGCCTCTCCTTCGATCGGCAGCAGCTCGAATGGGCATCGCAGATACGCCATAATGTCGGCGGCAACGGCATGCGCCGCAGCCACTCGAGCGAGCTGAAGCTGGACGAAAAGTGGCGCGATCACCTTACCTTGCTGCAGAAGCTTGCCATCGACGCCGGCACGCTTCTCGGTCGATATCGTTACGCCAAATCCGTGCACCCAAAGACGATGCCAGGGGCCTCATGACCCTCCGGCCGATCCTGAGACCCTCGTCACGATGCAATTGATCCTAGTCGGGGGAGCGCAGCGTTCTGGAACCACACTCCTGCAAACGCTGCTGGTGAATGCGCTTCGGTCTCCGAACTTGCCGGAAGCGCACATCCTCTCCGACATCCTCGCCGCCCATAAGCGGGCCAAGGAGTTCGGCAACAAGACAGGTTATTTCTATGCGACCGACGACGATCTCCGCGCGTTCTTCCAGTCTTTTGCCGAACGTCACGTCGCGGACATCGCGGCAAAAGCGAAACCTTCCGCCGCCCTCGTCCTGAAGGACCCCAACTTCATTCAGGTGCTGGACGAAGCCGCTTCCTTGTTTCCCCGCTCGGTTCGCATTGTTTGCATGCGCGACCCTCGGGACATCGCCGCCTCCTTCGTGCAAATCGGGCAGAGGCAGCAGTCCGCGGCACCCAAGCCCGGCAAATATGAGAGGCGTGACATCAACTTCATCAGCAAGAAGATCCTTGCCTCCTATCAGCCCCTGCTGCACGCGGGCAGACCGAATGCCGTCATGGTGCGCTACGAGGCGATAGCCAGCGATCCCAAGGGAAGCCTCGAGGCCCTTGCTCGCGATACGGGACTTGACCTGGCGCTCGATCGCATCGAGCGGCCGGTGTGGCTCGACGCCCAAGCCCGTCACGAGGCGTCGTGGGTCACCGAGCTCGAGGGCGCTGAGGCATCGCCGGCGAGCATTGGCTCCTTCAATCGGGTGCTGACCGGCGAGGAGATCGCAATGGTTCAGCAGATCTGCGAGCCGATCATGAGCCAATTTGGCTACGCACCGGTCGAAACGCCTCGGCCCCGGGGGCGTGTGCTGCGCTTCTTTGGCTTGGGACAGTCGCGCCCGGGAAAGCTCTGAGGACGGATAACTTTACCGCCGCCGTTTGAATTTGCGCTAATACGCCAAGCATGCAGTTGCAAAACAACAACTCAGGCCGCCGGCTTCTCGTCGTTACCGAGTCGCTTGGGGTCGGCGGGACCGAGAGTCACCTCATTCGAACGCTTCCGCGACTGGCTGCGTCGGGCTGGAGCGTGGTCACCTTTTGCTTGACCGAGCGCGGCGAGCGGGCCGAGCAGGTCGAGGCCGCCGGCGTCGAGGTTGCCGCCTCTCCGCGACTGGCAAGGCGCAAGGGATCATTCTTGCGTTATCCGGCGCATGTGGCGCTCGCCACCAACAACCTCTACTGGCTGATGCGGCGCTGGCGCCCGCACATCGCTCACTTCTATCTTCCCGGTCCGTATTTGATCGGCGCCAATGTCGCTATCGCTGCGCGCATACCGATCAAAATCATGAGCCGGCGCAGTCTTTCCGACTATCAGCGCAACTGGCCACTGGTCGCGCGGCTGGAGCGGCGTCTGCATGCGAGGATGAATGCAGTGATCGGGAACTCGCGGGCCGTGGTCCGCCAGTTGATCGATGAGGGCATTCCCGAGGCCAAGGTAAGGCTGATCTATAACGGCATAGAGGTCTCGCCGGCGCTTCCCGATCGCAACGAGGCGCGACAGGCGCTCGGCCTCGATAACGACACCCTGGTCGGCGTGGTCATCGCCAATCTTATTCACTATAAGGGGCATCGCGAACTGGTCAGGGGATTATCGCATCTCGAGCAGGAGCTTCCTTCGAACTGGCGCATCTTGGTGGCCGGGCGGGATCACGGCATCCGGGCCGAGCTTGAGGGGCTCGCTGCCGCGCGCGGGATCAGCCACCGCATCCAGTTCCTCGGGGAATATTCCGACATTCCACGCCTGCTCGCAGCCGCGGATTTCGGGCTTTTGACCTCGCGCGAAGAGGGTTTCTCCAACGTCATTCTCGAGGGCATGGCGGCTGGACTGGCGATGATCGTCACCGACGTCGGCGGCAATGCCGAGGCGGTGTTGCACGGTGAAACCGGATTCGTCGTGCCGCCCCGAAACCCTAAAGCCATCGGCGATGCCGTCCTTGAACTGGCGCGCAATCCCGAGCAGAGGAAGCGCTTCGGGGCCGCCGCCCGCAAGCGCGTCGAAAGGGAGTTCTCCATCGATAAGTGCGTCAAGGCGCACGCCGATCTTTACGAGGAAATGCTGGACAAGATCGAGGCGAGGAAGATGGCTGCGGAATAGTGGCGCGCGCCTGGCCTCCGGCGGCAGGCAGGGCGGTTTTTTGCCTCGATTCATCTAAAGTTCAAGTGTCATAAACGATGTGAACAGGTACGAGGAGCGTCCAGTAAGCACTTGCGTTTCTTCGGGTCCTCTTCTCTGATAAACGAAACCGGCGCTGGCGATCTGAAGCTGAGATGGTTGGGCTCATGACCACTTTGAGAGAATGTGCCGATACGGCCGCGGCCGCACTGGCCGAGAAGCTGCGCGCTTCCAAGGGCAAGGTCGATGCCAAGGCGATCGCCGAAATCATCGAGACGGTCCTCAATGAGGCAACCAGCGAACGCGACAAAGGGGCGCAACGGCGTCTGGTCGATCTCCAGGCATCGATGCAGGAACGGCTCACCAGGCTGCTCGATGCCTCGCCCGCCGTGATCTACAGCTTCAAGGCTAGGGACGACTTCGCGCCGATCTTCGTGAGCGGCAATATCGACCGGCTTCTCGGCTACAGCGCCGATAAGTACCTGAAGAACGCGGATTTCTGGCGCGAGCGGGTGCACCCCGACGATATCGCCGCCATCGAAGCCGAGCAAACCAAGCTGTTCGAAAACGGCCAGCACACCACCGAATACCGCTTCCGGCAGAAGAACGGCGCCTACCGCTGGGTCAGCGACGAGCAGCATGTGATCCGCGACGAGAAGGGAGACCCGCTCGAGATCGTGGGCTCCTGGAGCGACATCACCGCGCGCAAGAAGGCGGAGGAGGCCGAGGACGCCTTGCAGGCCCGCCTCGCTCTGCTGCTCGAAACCGCGCCCGCGGTCATCTACAGCTTCAAGGCAAGCGGCGATTATGCGCCGACCTTCGTCAGCGAGAACATCAAGCGCCTGCTCGGCTACTGTCCCGACAAATATCTCAAGAACGCCGACTTCTGGCGGAAGCGCGTCCATCCGGACGATCTTGCGCACGTGGAAGCCGAGCAGGTCAAGGTGTTCGAGCAGGATCGCCATTCGGCCGAATACCGCTTCCGCAACATCGACGGAACCTACCGCTGGCTCAGCGACGAGCAGCATCTGATCCGCGACGAGAAGGGAGAGCCGCTCGAGATCGTGGGCTCGTGGAGCGACATCACCCAGCGCAAGGCGGCGGAACAGGCCGAAGATGCCCTGAAAGCGCGCATCTCGCTTTTGCTAGAAAGCGCGCCAGCCGTGGTCTACAGCTTCGCCGCGACCGGCGACTTTGCCCCCACCTTCATCAGCGAAAACGTCAAGCGCGTTCTGGGCTATTGCCCCGACGAGTACCTGAAGAATGCCGATTTCTGGCGCGCCCGCGTCCATCCTGAGGACCTTGCCGCCGTGGAGGCCGAGCAAGTCAAGCTGTTCGAGCACGGCAGCCACATCGCCGAATATCGCTTCCGCAAGAAGGACGGCACCTATTGCTGGGTGAGCGATGAGCAGCATCTGATCCGCGACCATCACGGCCAGCCGATGGAGGTGGTCGGTTCCTGGAGCGAGGTCACCGCGCGCAAGACGGCCGAGCAGGCCGCCCTGCAAGCGAGCGAGCAGCGCCTGACCGACGCCGTCGAATCGATCTCGGAAGGCTTCTCCCTTTTCGACACGCAAGACCGTCTCGTCCTCGGCAACTACAAATACAAGGAGCTGTTCGATCATGGCGAGGGTCCGCCCAAGCCCGGCATGACCTATGAGGAGATCCTGCGCACGGCGGTGGAGAGCGGTCTCATTCAAGATGCGAGAAGCCGCCCCAAGGCATGGATCGAGGAGCGTCTGGCGCAGCACCGCAATCCTGGCGAGCCGGTGTTGGAGCATCGCGCCAATGGAAGCTGGATTCAGGTCAGTGAGCGGCGCACCGAGAATGCCGGCAGGGTCGCCGTCTACAGCGATCTGACCGAGCTCAAAGAGAGCGAACAGCGCGCCGCCGCCGCCAACCAGCTCATCCTGCAAAGCTTGCGCTATGCGCGGCGCATCCAAGCCGCGATCCTGCCGCAGCTGCGCGAGCTCGCCACCGTGAGCGACGATCATTTCCTGATCTGGGAGCCGCGCGACATCGTCGGCGGCGACTTCTTCTGGTTTCAGCCGATCCGCGACGGCCACGCCGTCATCGTCGGCGATTGCACCGGACACGGCGTTCCCGGGGCGTTCATGACGCTCGTCGCCTGGGGCATGCTCGACCGCATGCTGCAATTGGCGCCGAGCGAGAATCCGAGCGAGGTTCTCGCCGGCTTGCACCGCGGCGTGCAAACACTGCTCGGCCAGGATCAGAAGACCGGCGAGACCGATGACGGGCTTGAAGCCGGGGTCTGCTTCATCAATCCCGATCGTCGGAAGATGGCCTTTGCCGGTGCGCGCTTCTCGTTGTGGCGGTCGAATGAGAGGGGCGTCACCGAGATCAAGGGAGATCGCAAGGGCGTGGGCTATCGCCGCTATCCGAAGGAGACGAGCTTTACCGACATTACGCTCCCCTATGGTGAGGGGGACTCCTTCTACATGACCACCGACGGGCTGATCGATCAGATCGGCGGCCCGCGCGGGCGGTCCTTCGGCAAGAGACGTTTCCAGACGCTGCTAAAGAAATATCAAGGACATCCGATGCAAATTCAGGCCGAGGCGGTGCGCACCGAGCTGGCCAGGTATCAGGGCCAGCAGATCAGGCGCGACGACCTAACCATACTGGGCTTTGTTCCGCTCGGACGTTAGGGGACGCAACGACATGGACGGACGCGACCTCTTCGACCTCCGCGCTACGCTGAAAAGGCAAGGCATTATCTTTGCATTTAGCGGCTACATGACGGAAACGGTGCTGAGCGGCGTCGGCGAGGCCATCAAGCAGAAGCTGACCATCGACGACGCCGACACCAAGACGCTGCGCAGCGTGTTCGCGGTGTTCGTCGAGCAGATGCAGAACATCATCCGCTATTCCGCCGAACTGGCCGCCCAGTCGTCGGCAGGCGACAGCCCGCTGCTGGAGATCCGGTACGGGATTGTGACCATCGGTCAGGAGGGCGGCGAGTACGTCGTCCAGGCGGGTAATCTCGTGGCGCAGAAGGATGTTGAGCGGCTACGCACGCGCTTGATCAAGATCAGGGATATGAATAAGGAGGAGCTTCGCGCCGTGCATAAGGAGCAGCTGCGAGCCGCGCCGGAGGAGGGCAGCAAGGGCGCCGGCCTCGGCATCATGGAAATCGCGCGCCGCGCATCGAAACCGATCGAGTTCGACTTTACCGATGTCGACGACGGCCACGCATTCTTCACCCTCAAGGCCAGGGTATGAGGACTGTGGAATGATGTGGAAATTCGAAATCCCCGCCACCGCCCGCACTCCAGCGGTGACATTCGACTTCGCCGAAAATCACTTGAAGCTCACGGGAGAGTCTTACCCAGAGGACGTGACCGAGTTTTACAAACCAATCTTCGAGGCCCTCGATACCTATCTGGGAAAGCTCGGCAAGGGCAGTTGCCGCTTCGACATTGAGCTCATCTACCTCAATTCGAGCAGCGCCAAGGCCGTCATGATGTTGATGGATAAGCTCGATGCCGCGGCGGCAAATGGGGCCTTGATCGAGGTTTTCTGGTATTACGACCGGGAAGACGACACCATGCAGGAGCTCGGCGAGGAATTCGGCGAGGATCTGGTCAACGCTAAATTTCATCTCGAGAAGATGGCTGAGTGATGTCAAGCGATGATCTCTTTGTCGCTGAAGAGGGAGTGATCGCGGCGGCTGAGCGCTTGCTTGCCGATGGAGTCTTCGACAGCCCGGACGAGCAGAAAAACTTCGAGCAGCTGCTCAAGAGCTACCAGAAGCTGTTCCGTACCGCGCGCAGGCTGATGCGCCTTGGCGATCACAACGAGCGGCAATTGAACGCCGCGGCCGAAGTCATCGCCCAAAAGAACAAGGAGCTTGAGTCGCTCTCTACCAAGCTGTCGAAATATCTCTCGCCGCAGATCTACAACTCGATCTTCACCGGCGCGCAAGGCGTCGAGATAGCTTCCAGCCGCAAGAAGCTGACCATCTTCTTCTCCGACGTGGTCAATTTCACCGAGACCACCGACAAGCTTGAGTCCGAGGATCTCACCAATCTGCTCAACAGGTACCTTACCGAGATGTCGGATATCGCGCTCAAACATGGCGCCACCATCGACAAAT
Organism: Methyloceanibacter sp.; assembly: GCF_050728395.1. GTDB lineage: Bacteria > Pseudomonadota > Alphaproteobacteria > Rhizobiales > Methyloligellaceae > Methyloceanibacter. Next base: position 119,137 of record NZ_JBOHJB010000001.1, on the reverse strand, counting down.
ATATTGGCGACGCGATCATGGTGTTCTTCGGCGACCCCGAATCGAGAGGGTTGAAGGAGGATGCCCGCGCCTGCGTGCGCATGGCTATTGCCATGCTGGGGCGAATGCGCGAGCTGCGCTCGGAATGGCAGGAATTGGGAGCCGAGAAGCCATTTCGAGTGCGCATCGGCATCAACACGGGCTATTGCACCGTCGGCAATTTCGGCAGCAACGACCGCATGGACTATACCATTATCGGCAATGCCGTGAACCTGACCGCGCGGCTGCAATCCCATGCCGAGATCGACGGCGTTCTTCTGGGTCACGAGACCTATTCGCTGGTGAAGGATGAAGTGGCCGCGGAAGAGCAGACGCCGATCAAGGTGAAGGGCTTCGCTGAGCCGATCCGCTGCTACAAGGTGCTCGGCCTTTACGACCACCTCGCCGAGGAGGGAACCGTGATCCGCGAGGAACTGGAGGGGTTCAAATTCCACCTCAATCTGCAAAAGCGCGACAAGGGGGATGCGATCCGCATCCTTGAAGGCATCCTGTCGCGCCTCAAGGCTTGAATTGGCTCTAGGGTGAGGGGAAAGCGCGGGCCCAAAGGAGACTGGCCATGGCGCCCAGGCGCAAGCTGATCGGCTTCGACCCTGAGACCTGGCAGGCGCTCGAGCTCTTGTCCCGCGACAGAGGCAAGGATCTGCAGGAACTTGCCGATGAGGCGTTCGCCGATTTGTTGGCCAAGCACCACCGGCCGCGGACGTTGAAGGAGGCCCTCAAGCAAAGCACGCGCAGCGAGCCGGCCAACGAGAACAGGCCGCCAAAGCGGCGTGGCTCCTGACCTTTCCGTCGCGCGTCTGCCTCCAGCGCCAGGAAGGCCCCGTTGCCACTATTCGTTCGAATGCCGGTGGTAGACGTCCTCGAATCTGACGATGTCGTCCTCGTCGAGATATGGCCCCGACTGGACCTCGATGATAAACGCCGGGATCTTGCCTGGATTGGCAAGCCGATGCTTTTTCCCGATTGGAATGAAGGTGGATTGGTTCTCGCTTAACAGTTCCACTTCATCGCCCTTGGTGACTTCGAGCGTCCCGGTCACGATGACCCAGTGCTCCGAGCGGTGGAAGTGGCTCTGCAGCGACAGCTTCGCTCCCGGTTTCACCATGATGCACTTGACCTGGTATCGGCTGCCTTTGTTGATGCTCTGATACCATCCCCATGGCCGGTATACGCGGCTGTGATGCAGCGTGTGCGAGCGACCGTTGCCCTTCAGGTGCTCGACGATCGTCTTTACCGACTCGGCGTATTCCTTCGAGACAACGAGGACGGCGTCCTCCGTCGCCACCACGATCGTGTCGCTGACACCGACCAGAGCGACACAAGCATGGTCGCTATAGGCAAGACTGTTGCTCGTTTGCTCGAGAACGATCTCGCCTTCTCCGAGGGCGACGTTGCCGGTGCTGTCTTTCTCAAGTAAGCCCCACAGCGAGGACCATGAGCCCATATCGCTCCACGGCGTATTGAGAGGCACGCACTGCATGTTGCCCGCCTTCTCGGCCACGGCATAGTCGAGCGAGATGGCGGGCGCCTTCGCGTAGCTGCCGTTGAGGCGCAAGAAGCCCAAATCGTCCGTCGCCTCCTCGAGCGCGTCGCGGCAAGCTTTCAGAACCTCGGGTGCGAGACCTTCCAGGAGATCGATCAGCGTAGCGGCTTTGAACAGGAATATGCCTGCGTTCCAGAAGAAGTTGCCGGCGTCGATGAACTCTTCCGCAGCCTCCCGCGATGGCTTTTCCACAAAGCGCCGCACCCTCAGAACCTGAGAATTGCTTTTCTCGGTCTCGATATAGCCGTAACCGGTGTGCGGGCAGTCAGGCTCAATACCGAAGATGACGAAGGCGCCTTCCTCCGCGGCGCTCGCACCGACGGCGATCGCACGGGCAAATGCAGCCGCATCGGGAATCATGTGGTCGGAGGGGACGATTAGCACCAAGGCGTCTGGATCTGACCGCGAGGCCAGCAAGGCGGCAACACAGGCCGCCGGAGCCGTGTTCCTTCCGACTGGCTCTAGAACGATCCCAGCCGGCTTGATGTCCGCTTCCTCAAGCTGCTCGGCAACGAGGAAGCGATGATGTTGGTTCGACAAGATGATTGGAGCGGCGAAGAGATCGCCGGTAAGCCGCCTGCAGGTCTGCTGAAACAGCGTCTCTTGCCAAGCAATTTTGTGAAATTGCTTGGGCAACGCCTCCCGAGAAAGCGGCCAAAGCCTGGTGCCCGAGCCGCCACACAGGATGAAGGGCGAAACTTTGCGCAACTGATACTCCAAGCCTACGGTCTGCTCTCCAGGCGTGCTTAGCATAGAGATTCAACTTATTAGCGGCATCTAAAAAGCATGCTCGGTGGCGCGTAGGGGGTAGGCGCAAGGCCGCGTCAGCGCGAAGACTGCCCCCAAAAATTGGCCATTGTCCTGGCGATGGGTGAGCAAACAGGACTTACGGGAAATAGCCTGTTTGCGGGTCGAAGGGCGGCAGCAGCCGATCCTTGTCGGAAGTAATGATGGAGGCCTGATCGAAGCCCCAGTCGATGCCAAGGCGAGGGTCGTCGAAGCGAATTCCAGAATCGTGCTCCGGCGCGTAGTAGTTGGAGACTTTGTAGCTCAGCACCGTATCAGGCTCGAGGGCCAGAAAGCCGTGCGCGAAGCCTATCGGAACGAAGACTTGATTGCCTTCTTCGGCATTGAGCACAATGGAAAAATGCCGGCCAAAACTGGGTGAGCTGTGCCTGATGTCGACAACCACGTCGCGCGCGGCACCTTGCACCACGCTCACGAGCTTGACCTGGGCAAACGGCTCTTTCTGAAAATGGAGTCCGCGAAGTATCCCTGGCGACTTCGACACCGAGAGGTTGTCCTGGACGAAATCGACGTTGATGCCGGCATCGGCCAAGCGGCGCTTGCTGTAGGTCTCGCTGAAGAAACCGCGATTATCGCGAAAGCGCTTTGGCTTCAGCACCAGAACGCCGGCGAGCGGAGTAAGAGTGATATCCATGGCTGGGCTGACGGCTTTTCCCCTGACTCTTCTTCTCATAGTTTCTTGCCACGCGCTACGGGTGCCGGTGCCGCGGGCTGGAATGCCGTAAGTGACGATGACACCGCGATTTTTCGGCTGGCAGGTACGGTTGACATGCTTTGACGAGTTGCGCATGCTTCCGCAACTGGGCGTTGGTTACAGGAGGGCACGGGGGCATGAAGGTGATCGTGACCGGAGGGGCCGGCTTCATTGGCTCGGCCGTCTGTCGGCACCTGATACGTTCCACGGACTGGTCGGTCATCAACCTCGACAAGCTCACTTACGCCGCCAATCTCGCCTCGCTCGCGAGCATCGCCGCAAGCCCGCGCTACCGATTTGTACAAGCAGACATCGCCGATCGCGAGACCGTACGTGCTCTGTTCGAGCAAGTGCGGCCGGATGCGGTTCTGAACCTCGCAGCGGAATCCCATGTCGACCGCTCGATCGACTCGGCCGGTGACTTCATCCACACCAATATCGTCGGCACCTTTGTGCTTTTGGAAGAAGCGCGCCGCTTTTTCGACCGTCTTACCCCAAACCGGCGCAAGGCATTCCGCTTCCACCACATCTCCACCGATGAGGTCTTCGGCGAGCTCGGACCCGCCGGCAAGTTCGTAGAGAGCACTCCCTACGATCCATCCTCGCCTTACTCCGCGAGCAAGGCTGCTTCCGACCACCTGGTTCGCGCCTGGGGCCGGACCTACGGACTGCCGGTGCTGCTTACCAATTGCTCCAACAATTACGGGCCGTATCAATTCCCCGAGAAGCTCGTGCCGCTGATGATCCTGCGCGCGCTCAAGGGCGAGACGCTCCCCGTCTATGGCGCCGGCGACAACGTTCGCGACTGGCTGCACGTGGAGGACCACGCCGCCGCGCTTTTGACCGTGCTCAAGAACGCCGAGCCAGGCACGACCTACAACGTCGGCTGCTCTGCCGAGCGGCGCAATCTCGACATGGTCGAGGCCATCTGCGATCTTGTCGACGAGATTGCTGGGCCTTTAGCCTCAGGTCCGCGGCGAGGGCTCATCACCTTCGTTGCCGACCGGCTCGGTCACGACAAGCGTTACGCCATCGATGCGGACAAGCTCACCACACGGCTCGGCTGGAAGCCGGCTTACGATCTTGACTCCGGATTGCGCCAGACGGTCGAATGGTATCTCGGCAACGAGGCATGGTGGGGCCCCCTCGTAAAGCGGGGCGACGCGCTGAAACGCCTCGGTACCGCCAAGGTGGGGGTTCAGAGCGTATTGATCGATAGGGGTCAACTCATGGCGCCGAAGAGCGCCCGCGTCTAAGGAAGCGAGCCACGGAACGTGGTGGCGAAGCCAAGGGTTTCATGAACCCGACAGATCACCGTCTAGCCTCGGAAGACTTCGATCGGGAAGAACGCGCGTGAGCGTTCTCGTCACCGGCGGAGCCGGCTATATCGGCAGCCACGCGGTGCTCGAGCTGCTCGACGCCGGTGAAGAGGTGATCGTCCTCGATAATTTGTCGACAGGATTTCGCAGCGCGGTTCCCGCTGCGGCGCAGCTAGTGGTGGGAGATGTCGGTGATCAGGGTCTGGTCCGACAAATCCTCTCCGAGGCTGGAGTCGACGCGATATTGCATTTCGCCGGGTCCATCATAGTGCCCGAGTCGGTCAGCGATCCGCTCGGCTATTATCTGAACAACACCTGCAAATCCCGCAATCTCATCGCTTGCGCCGTCGAAGCCGGCCTCAAGCATTTCATTTTCTCGTCCACCGCGGCGGTTTACGGCATCGGTGGCGACGATCCCATCGACGAGGATGCGCCCATCGATCCGATCTCTCCCTATGGGAGCTCCAAGCTCATGACCGAGACCATGCTTCGCGATGCAGCGAAGGCCCACGACTTCACCTATTTGGCCTTGCGCTATTTCAACGTCGCCGGTGCCGATCCTCGCGGGCGTGCCGGTCAATCGACACGAGCCGCCACCCATCTCATCAAGGTTGCTGCGCAGGCGGCGCTCGGCGAAAGGCCTTGGGTGGAGGTGTTCGGCGATGACTACCCGACGCCTGATGGGACCGGCGTGCGCGACTACATCCATGTTACGGACCTCGCCCGTGCCCATCTCGCCGCTCTGCGCTATCTGCGCGCCGGCGGCGAAAGCACGGTGCTCAACTGCGGCTATGGCCGGGGCTTCTCCGTGTTGGAAGTGATCTCGTCAGTCAGGCGCGCCGCCAAATGGGACGTCCCGGTTCGTCGGGCGGCGAGGCGCCGGGGCGATCCAGCCACGTTGGTGGCGACGGCCGACCGCGTGCGCACCATTTTGGGCTGGCGACCGGAGCTCGACGATCTCGACACGATCGTGGCTCACGCGCTTCTTTGGGAGCGCCATCTGCAGTCTACTCGATGATTGGCCGCTTCCGTCTCAACTGGCCGCGCTGACCAAAGCTGGGCGTCGCCAAAGAGTAGGCACGGCGCATAAGACTTGTCCCAGCTGGAGACATGTCAACCACGCCACAGGTTGCAAATACCGGATGACCGCTTCAGTACCCAGCGCGCAGTTCACGACCATCAGCGCGCAAACCACGACCCCAATGAAAATGCTTGAGCTTCGATACGAGCCGGCAGTGACTATTGTGAGCAGCGACAACAGGGGGGACAGGAGTAGGAAGCGATACCAGTAGAAGGCCGAAACATGCCACTGTTTCACCAAACTCGATTGCAAGTGGTGTCCCGACAAGTCCTCGTCGTAGTGCTCATTAAAGTACTTGAGCAAATAGTCGGAGAGTTCCCGGTCGCCTTGCTCCTTAACAAGGCGCTTATTCATGATCTCCCTGTCCCAAAAATCTGTGTAAGTTTCCCAAGCAAGGTTTGCGACCCCCAAGGGGTCGCGAAGCGCGGCATTCCGTGCAATTTTCCCGGCCAATTTCTGGGCAAACAAATAATTCCCATTCTCGGCTTTTATTATGACTCCGACTAATCCATCTGGCCAAAATCTGTTCACAGACCGATTAGATCTCCGACTGAGCTCATATTTCACATTCGGCAAAATAAGGTTCGCGACTCTCTCATTCGGAAAATCGACTTGGGAAATAATTGGTGCCCAGGCCGCAACGAGAAAGAAGCCGCCGCCCGCGTTGTACGAGGGAGGAGACCCGGTCATGTACGAGAAGTACTGCTTGTAGGCCGCATGAAACCCAGCGGTCGCGCCGACGGCCAGGACTGCGTGCAAGAGGAACACGGGGAGAAATTTCTTCCCGGCACGCAGCTCCTGCCATAAGCGAGGGGCGCCCAGTAGCACCACTGCGGCGGTTGCTATCACAATCATCGGAATGAAGCTCGTGCGCAGACTGAGTGCGACCGCGCCGATCAGGGCAAGGAGTACGACGAGGTACCATCGCGGCTGCCGAATATAGACAAGGCCCACAAGGACAAAGAGGGCGAGAAAAAATAGGGCCACGGTCTCTGTCAGGATGAGCCGTTCCTGAGTAAGAGCCAAAGGCTCGAAGGCGTAGGTGATCGCGGTAACAGCGACGACCCACGGCGGCGCGTCGAAACCCACTCGCAGGCACATGCCGGCGAGGATGCAAGAGGCGCCTGAGACCAAAGACTGAGCTACGACAACGGCTCCCAAACTGCCGAATAACGCCAGAATTGGACGGATGAAAAATAATCCATAGGTGAATGATCTGTCGTCCGGCATTGAATCTGAGATTGCCGAAGAGAGATAAACTGCCGAATCCCCAAGATAGAATATTGGCAGCCGGTCGAAGAGTACGAATGCAGCTTTGATGGCAAAGATAAGTGCAACGAGTGAGGTCCAAAACAGGATATCGTGGTGGGGCGCGAGCCGACTAGATGCCGAGCCGAGACTGGGGCGGCGATACATTGACAAGTCCAACTTTATCTGCCCTCGATTGGCGCATCTGGGGGCCATGGCTGACGCCAGCCCAGGTGCACGCTAACCAAACCGCCTCTAAGATAGACGTGGGATCGAAACTCGGTAAAGACTGGGATTTGGCATGAGGCATTGGCATCGAATGATGCCGGACCACAATGGTCGTAGGGCGTTTGGAAGTCGCGTTCCGAATGGGACCTAAGTCTAATTCCCCTAGTCAGGTGGCGCGATTGAACGCCGCGTTGAGATTGCTTCGGAACCGTCTCTTTTTTTTTCGAACCTGGATCGCGGACCGTGAGACCCGAATCTTACTCTCGCTAAACTTGTTCGATCCCGAATTTTACCTTGCCAACAACGCTGACATTAGAGCGGCCGGAGTCGACCCTCTCACACACTACTTGCGGTGGGGCAAAAATGAGGGGCGGAAACCGTCAGAACGCGTCGATACGTCTGCGCTTTTCCAGTATCGACGCCAGGATCGCCGCTCGCGCGAGCGCATAAGAACCTTCGCTGCTCGGGTAGGCATTCCGCCGCAGCGTCTCGAAGAAGTTCTGGGAGAGCCGGCTCTCGGTCGGGCATTGCTGGAATCGGAAAGGAATCCCGATTTTTGGCGATGGTACGAGCGGGCGAAGGAGAGCGGCCTCTTCGATCCTGAATACTATCGAAGCGCGGTGCCGGCGGCAGACGGGATCGATCCTCTCGCCCATTACTGGATCTGGGGATACCGCAGGTGTCTGGACCCGTCTCCCCAATTCAGCAGCGCCGACTATTACATGGCCAATCCCGATGCCCGGCAAACGGGTCTCAACCCCATGCTGCATTGGATCGAATACGGACGCCCTGCCGGGCGCCCGATCTCACTTGCCGAGCGCGAAGAGAAACGCAACCTCACGCTGCCTTTCCCGATCGGTCCAGATCTCCCCGAGCAGATCGAGCTCGAGCGCTTGCGCGGTGAAGCGTATCTCGGCAGGTTCGGATTCACGTTGGAGAAGTCGTCGAGCCTCGAATTTGCCGAACAGGCGGTCGCCGATCTCACTTCGCGCATTCCTGAGCTGCCGCTCGCCCGAGAGTCTCCCGACGTTTCGATCATTATCCCGGTCTATGGTCAACCGCAGGTCTTATTGAACTGCCTTGATTCCCTTTGCGCCCAAACGAGTCGGTACACCGCCGAGATCATCGTCATGGATGACGCTTCGCCCGAGGAGACCGGCGTCGAGGCAGTCTCCTCGATTCCCTGGCTCCGCTATCTGAGGCGCGACAAGAACAAGGGATTTGTCGGCAGCTGCAATTTTGCCGCCTCCAAGGCCCGCGGGAAATATCTCCTGTTTCTCAACAACGACACGCGTGTCCTGCCAGGTTGGCTCGACGAGCTCATCGGATCGTTCGAACTGTTCCCGAAAGCGGGGCTCGTCGGCTCGAAGCTGATCAACGCCGATGGGTCCTTGCAGGATGCGGGGGGAATCGTGTGGCGGGACGGCACGGTCTGGAACTACGGCCGCGGGGAATCTCCCGAGCGTCCGGAATTTTGCTATGCGCGGCGGGTGGACTATTGCTCGGGCGCCTCGATTGCGGTCTTGGCGTCGGCGTGGGAACAAGTCGGCGGCTTCGACTTCTTCTACGCGCCGGCTTACTGCGAAGACCTCGATTTGGCCTTCAAGCTGCGGCGGGCGGGTTACGAGGTCTGGTTTCAACCGCTCTCCCTCGTTCTTCACTACGAGGGGCGGTCTCATGGGCGCGATGAGACGATTGGCATCAAGGCCTACCAAGTCAGAAACCTCAAGACCTTTTACCAGCGTTGGCGCGATGCGTTGGTAGAGCATGGGCTCCCCCATCCATTTCCGCATTCCGAAGCTGACCGAACCAGGCGCCAACGCGTGCTTGTCATGGACGCGACGACGCCGACGCCCGATCGCGACTCCGGCTCGGTGAACACGGTCGAGTTGATGCGCATATTCCTTCATATGGGATGGCACGTCGCGTTCGCACCGAGGAACTACGCCTTTGCCGGCGACTACACCAGGGCATTGCAGCGCACTGGCGTCGAGCCGATGATCGCGCCCTGCATCGCTCACTTGGGCGATGTCTTCCACAACAGGCCGCAGCTCTACGATGCCGTGATCGCCTTTCGCCTTGAGTCGCTCGATGATTGTTACGACAAGTTGCGCGTGGGTTACCCCAAGGCGCGCCTGATCTTCCACGACGTCGATCTTCACCATTTGCGGCTAAAACGCCGAGCGGAAATGCTGGGGGACCTGTCGTTGCGATTGGAAGCCGAAATGATCAAGGATCGGGAGCTGGAGCTTTTTGCCAAATGCGATTGCTCCGTGGTCGTCACCGAAGCCGAGAAGACGATGGTCCAGGAGCAGCTCCCGGTGGAGAATATTGTCGTCTATCCGTACACCATTGAAGTCCGCCGGTCGCAGCGGCCCTTCCAGCAGCGGCGGCATCTGTGCTTCATCGGCGGCTATGTCCACGACCCTAACGTCGACGCCGTCCTCTACTTTGTGCGCGAGATTTGGCCCCTCGTAAGATCGGAATTGCCGGAGGAAGCGAAGTTTCTGATCGTGGGGCCGGGCGCGCCTGAGAGTTTGCTGCGCCTCGCGGCGGAAGACATCGTCATCACCGGGCACGTCGCAGAGCTTGGCGAACTCATGGACGACTGCCGCCTGTCGGTCGTCCCGCTTCGTTATGGCGCCGGGATCAAGGGCAAGCTCGTTCGAAGCCTTGCCTACGGCCTTCCTTCAGTTGCTTCGTCGCTGGCCGTGGAAGGCATGCCGTTACAGCACGGCCGACACGTGCTGGTCGCCGACGAGCCTCAGACGTTTGCCAAGGCCATTCTGACGCTTTATCAGAATCGTCAGAAATGGCGCTCCGTTCAGGCGGCAGGCTACGATTTTGTAGAAGAGAACTATTCCTGGAAGGTCGGCCTTGAGACCTGCGAACGCATTCTTCAAGTGGCCGAGGAAACCTGGATCTCGCGCAGGGCTGCGGCGCGTCAAAAACGACTTGCTGAGATCTTGAAGGGTACCTCAGATCGGGATTCGAAAGACTAGGCCGTCACCGAACTCTGTGCGGCCACTCGGAGTGGGGGCAGTGGGTGGCAACGATCCACCGCGGTGGCGCTGTTACAGGCCGCAGGCTACGTCGTCTCCGTCACACCAAGAAAAATTCGGGAGCGAGTTTCATGCAGGAGCTTTCATTCAGCGGAAATACTGGAGAGTGGCATGAGATCGATGAGTGGATCGGCCGGCGAGCGCAGCTCGCCATCGAGCTTCCGTCACCTCTGAAACAAGTCGATGTAACGTTGAAGCTGTCGTCCGGCGACGCGAGCCTCTATCGGTATTTTCCTTTCATTTTCCAGATCTCTGCCGATGCGCCCCAGGCCGAGGTCGGCGAGATCAGGCAGGCGTTTGACGATGTCGAGGTAACGCTTGAGCGGATCCGGCCGGTCGGGTACCGCGTCGTCGTCATCGATTTTGAATCGGAGCTCTCTTGCGTTCCGGTGCAAGCCGGGATTGGCACTGACCAGCGGGATCTGGCTTTGTTGATCAAGTCGGTCATGGTGCGAGAGAGACCGGCTTCCGCGCAAGGGACAGAAAGCTGGCAGCGAAAAAACGCGAAGCTGGCATTGGATCGGCCTGATTCCAGCGCCCCAGTGTTTGTCATCGGGCCGGGCAGGTCAGGGAGCAGCGTGCTGACCTGGGCGATTGGCCAACATCCAAACATCGCATATATCGACGAGACCAACTGGCTGCCGCTGATGCTTTACGGGGCAGCGAGTGGGTTTCAAATGGCCAGCCGGGCTTCGATGAGCGCGGCGCGAAGGCTCGACATCAGCGAGGACCTGCTCCTCCAGTATATTGGCCAAGCCGTCGATCGACTTCATCGCCACGTCTTACGCGGACACGCGACCAGGGTCATGCTCACGCGCTTGGCCAATCCGACTGTCGTTTATGAGCAGGAGTTTCAGGCTGCGCGATCGAACTGGTGCCCCAAACGCCGCTGGGTCGATGGAGCGCCGGTAAACACGATGGCGACACGCATCATTGCACGCGCGTTTCCCGAATCGCAATTCATCCTTACGGTGCGCGATCCGCTGCAGGTGATCGCGTCATTCCAGCGATTCACCGCCAAAGGAGGGCCTGACTATTCCGTTCGAGACACCGCGATCTGGTGGCTGCGCGCGACTGAAGCTGGGATGAAGGCGCTGGCTGAGTTCGGTGACGGCCGGGTGTTGTTGCTTTTCTACGAGAAGTTTCTCGAGAACCCGATTGCTCTGATGCGCGCTTGCTTTCGGTTTCTCAATGAGCCGAACTTCGACGCGAGCGCACGGACATTCATGACCATCATCAACGCGACGGCCCCGCAGGGGGAGGTGGAGGAGGCGTCCTACAGCAATTGGATCGAGGATCCAGTCGTCAAACATTGCGTCGAGGTCTACGAGCAACTGAGGAATCAAGTGCCGAGCGACGAGATCTCCTGGGGCGCATTTGCCACCGGCGACCTTGCCGCCTGGGAACGCGACCTGCGGACGCGACTCATCGGCTGCTTCGCTGGAACTCCTGACACGGACTGACGGGGGAGATCCCTTGAAGGTTTCCTACCGAGGATTGGTCGTCACGGCCGTTTCGGGCCTCGCAGTCTGGGCAATCGCACGCGCCATGCGGCTCCTGCACTACACTCTAACTCTCGATCAGGCTTACTTTGTCGAGTCGTTTGATACGACGTTCCGTTATGGAGTGCCACGGTCTCGCATGCTTAAGTCAATCACCGAATATTTTAAGACGATCATTGACAAAGACGTAGCGACTGTCTGCCAGATGCCTCTGCCGGTCGATCACGGTCCAATGATGAACGTCTTCAGCTGGCACTCTCTTCCCATACTCTACTTAATAGCCCCATTGAAGTTATTCTTCGATGGAACGGTCATTGTCGCCACGCTCACTGCGCTCACTTTCGTCCTCATGATTGTCATTGTCTATGTCGCGGCACGACGTAGAAGCGTCCCGGTCCTTGCGGCGTTCAGTTTCGCCTTTCTGGTGACCGCACATCCCGTCTGGTCGCATGGCATGTTTTGGCAAATCTATCCTGACCGATTCTTTATGGTATTCGGCCTCTTATACGCGATTGCCCTCGTGTCCTATTTCGAAGAGGACCGGCGATCACCCGCTTGGCTGGCACTGCTCGTAGTGAGCGCCGTGCTCGCGACTTCTTGCACGGAGCGGGCCGGGATGATGATCAGCGCTTATACGTTCGGCTGCCTTTTGCTGTTTCGAGGACTCCATTACCGGCGGTTGGATCTCTTTCCGCTCGCGATCGCGGTGGCCACGGCAGCGTATGTCCTCGTTTATATGCGCTTCTTCCAGGACAACTATTTTTACGCCGGATTTTCCTACTTCTTCCTGCCACGCATCGTTGAAATCCTCCGCCACGGTCTCGACGAGGCGAGTACAAAATTCCTGCTAGTCAATGCGTTGGGGCTTGGGCTGCTTAGCTTATTCCAGTGGCGCCTAGCGCTTTTGGCTGCAGGCGCCATGCTGCCAAATATTCTTGGTTCCCTGGGGGGCGTAGAGAAAAGTGGCTGGTATAGCCACTATCACAGTCTGTACTTCACGTTCCTGGTCGCTGCCGCCCTCTTTGGCATGGTCCGACTTCATCAGCTTTTTCCCGATCGGCTGCGCACGATTTTGGCGAGCGTCGGAATGATCTTTTGCGGCGTGCTGCTACTGCTCATCAACTCGCGCGAACCAATACCATTGCTTGCCTTTTCGTTTTCCAATCTGAGGGACTACGCGCCGGTCAAAGTGGTGCGCCTGATAGCGGATACCAAGGACCGTCGAGATCTTAAGGCGCGTGAGGCAATGTTGCTCTCGGCAGCGGCGGCCGTGCCACCCGGCGCCACGGTCTCCGGGGTGGATCCCATGATGCCCGCTCTTTATGATGACAAGGCCTTCCGGCATATCTCAGTCTATCCGCTCGGTATCGGCGAAGCGGAATATGTGGTGGTGCCCTACAAAAAGCTCCCGGACGGGCGGCTCGAATTGTCGGGCGTGGTCAATTTCGGCGGCCCCGAGGCGCAGAAAAAAATCGCAGAATGCATGAGTGAGCGTCTCGCGAGCTCAGGATTTCGCCCAACGCTGCTGGTGCCCGCCGTTCCCGACGTCGATTGGGGAATGGCTGTGCTGCGGCGCCAATGACATCCGGCACTTCGCTTTGAGCGGTTCAAGAACGCCAGATGATACCGAGCCAAGTGACCGCGCCTCCGAGGTCCGAAAAGCGACGAATCAGAACTACGCTTATGTCGGGCGAGAACTCGACCTAGCTGCCGAAGCTGTAAACTGGAAGCGGTATTGGGGGTCCAAAGCCAAGCCTTATTTGGGTCCAAGAGTGCTTGAAGTGGGAGCTGGATTGGGCGCGAACATCGCCCATTTGTGTGGCGATAAACAGCGCTACTGGTTGGCACTGGAGCCTGACGAGAAGCAGGCGGAAAGGATCGATGCCTGCAAGACCAGAGGGGAGCTTCCCGGCGTGTGCCATTCTCGCGTGGGCACGCTATCCGACCTCGAAGCCGCTGAGACTTTCGACACTATCCTTTATGTCGACGTTCTCGAGCATATCCAAGACGACACGGCTGAAGTCGCTCTGGCTGCCCGGCATTTGAATGCGGGCGGATTTCTCGTTGTGCTTGCGCCAGCGCATCAAGCACTTTTCTCAGCACTCGACACCGCGCTTGGTCATTATCGGCGTTACAATCGGGCAAGTCTCTTGGCGCTTACCCCCCCGGAGCTAATCGTCGACAAATGCATCTATCTCGACAGCTTGGGCGTCTTGGCGAGCCTGGCCAATCGCTTTGCCCTTAAAGCGGAGGTCCCTACCGCCGCACAATACAAGCTTTGGGACCAGTTCATGATTAGGATATCCCGAGTGGTGGATCCATTCTTGGGCCATCGTGTGGGTAAATCGATACTGGCAATTTGGCAAAAAAAATGACGTCTCGTGCCTCGAGCAAAATTGGCGATGTCGAGCTGTCCGTGGTGGTGGCAATCTATGACGAGGAGGAGGTGCTGCGCCCATTTCTCGAGCGCCTGATTCCGGTACTGCGCAAGCTGACCCCGTCATATGAGATCATTTGCGTCAATGACGGCAGTGAAGATCGAAGCCTCGAAATACTGAGGGAGATGGCTGGCGGGAATCCCCATCTGAGAGTGATCGATTTTAGCCGCAACTTTGGCAAGGAGGCCGCGCTCTCCGCCGGTCTCGCGGAAGCCAGAGGCGACGCGACCGTCCTGATCGACGCAGACCTCCAGGATCCGCCCGAACTGATCGAGCGCTTCTTCGAGCTTTGGCGCCAGGGGTACGATGCCGTGTGCGGGGTGCGAACGCTCCGCCGCTTCGATACCGGCGGCAAGCGCATAACGGCCCGGGGCTTCTATCGGGCGTTCAACCTACTCAGCGACATAAAGTTGCCTGTCGACGGCGGTGACTATCGCCTTCTGTCGCGCAATGTCGTCAATGCGATCAATTCGTTGCCCGAACGGCGCCGGTTTATGAAGGGAATTTTCAGCTGGGTCGGCTTCAAGCAGGTGACGGTGCCATACGACCGCGACGCCCGGGTCGCCGGCAAGTCGGCCTGGAGCTACTGGAGACTCTGGAACTTCGCGCTCGACGGATTGACCAGTTTCACAACCTTGCCGCTCAGGCTGTGGACCTATGTGGGGCTTTCTGTTTTTGCTCTTTCGTCGCTCCTGACGGTTTTCTTCCTCACTCTGTACCTTACAGGGCGGGTCATCATTCCAGGCTTCTATTGGATCATCTTGTTGATCCTTTTTTTCGGTGCGTTGCAGATGGTCACCATGGGCATTATCGGCGAGTACATCGGCCGGATTCACGAAGAGTCGAAGATGAGACCGCTTTACCTCATTCGAGAGAAGATCGGTTTCGACAGAGCGGAAGCCGTGTCGACCACCCGGGAGGAGCCCCTGCCGCCGAAATAGGTGTCGGTCGACTAGGTCTGTCCGGTCACTCAAGAGCGAGAGCAGCTTGCCGATGGCCTGCTCTCGAATAGCAACTCTCAAGGGCAGTTCAGCGCTCGGTGTGCACTTCGCAGCCAGCGCAAGACCCCGATCACCTCGCGACCGGTGCGTTCAGAGTAAACTGTCTGCTCCGGTTCGCCTTCGTTGAAGTCCTTGATCCAACGCCGTGCGCGGTCGTCGTCGGCCTTTGGAAGATAAGCAATAGCGACATCCTTGCCCTCGCAAAAACGGCGATGGAGAAGCCCCACATCCTCATGTGAGATCAGCGTCGCCCTTCCGCGCGTGATCATCAGCGTTTGTTGCTGCAGTCCAATTTCGGGAAGCATGTAGACGCTTTCGCTGGCCCGCGGGATGGCGTCCTCGGCAAATCGATTGATTGCATCGGACATAAATCCTACGCCACCTGTCCTGCGGAGCTCGGCGAAGACCGCCGATTGTCCTGCCGCGTTCAGATAGAGAAGTACGCCGATCGATGCGATGGCGAATGCCCGGGGGAGGACAACGGAACCTGCGCCCACGATGACGGCAAGGGCCCCTGCCAGTCCGAGGTAAAAAACCGGGACCATTGGCGCAGTATGCTGCACCCAAACACGCGTGCCGAAGCATAGGCACATGATGAAGTTTGCAAGAACGAACCCCGCTGCGAGCCTGAGAAGGCGGTCTCCGCGACCAAGTATCTCGGTTATCAGCAACGTCACCAGAGGAAGCCCCAGCAGAATAAGCAATCGCCAATTTTCTCCCTGCCTCGGCAGAAACCGACCGAACATCATCGATTCATTGCCGACGTTCGATATGGCCCAATTGAGGAGATCGACTGCCCACCTGAGTCTGTCGGCTAGGCCTTCGGAGGGTCTGCCGATCTGTAACGAAGCGATCCGGTGGAGAAAGAATTTCGCTGCGGCGATGACGGACCCAAGTTCCCAGGCCGCGAGGCCGAAGCCGATAATGAAGGGAAGAAGACCGACGACGAGACCGATCAGCCAGAAGGCGGCGCGGCGGCTGCGGCTGAGTGGGAAGGCCGACGGCGCGATCAAGAAAATGAAGATCACGGCACCAAGAAAGAGATGGACGAAATAGCCGAAGCAGGCGATGCCGGTCAGCGCACCGGAAAGGATGAGCCGCCGCGCTGCCCGAGAAGTCTCGGTCGTACGCGCGGCCCAATTCACCGCGGCGGCGGAGAGGAAGACGAACGCGATGGGAAAAACCGTGACGTAGAACTGATTTCGAAAGCTGAACACGAACGCCGAATCCAGCGCCAGCGCCGCGGCGATGAGGCCGGCCAGCCAAGTCTCGAGCCGAAAGCTTATCAGCAGCACATAGAACGAGATCAGCGCGATGCCGGCGAAGACGCCATGCGTTGCGTGAATGCCGACGGCACCGGTCCCGAACAGGGCGTAGAAGGGCAGGCCAACATAAACTGGTAAGGTCCCGTGATAGACTTGGCTGAGAACTGGGAACCTGTCTGCAATCAAGTTTCCCGGGAGCGTCCAGCCGGTGAGTTTCTGAACATCGGGATTGAGAATGGGCACCACGTAGAAATCGGGGTTCGCTCCGTCCAAGTAGATGCCCGGCAAATCGATTTCAGTGACCACGCCAAAGGCTAGGATCAGGATTGCCGGGAGAACCCCAAGGAGGTAACGGCCGAACCTCGCAAGCGCGCTAACTTGCATCGGCTTGCAGGTTCCCTTGTCTTGGCCTGACATTGTTGCTTGACGACGCTATCCTCGTACTACAACCTTCGCGTTTGGTCCATGAGTTGTGCACGAAATGTCGAAAGCCGGGTTGAGTGTAGAGCGTAAGCAAATCGAGGATAGGAAAAGTAATGAAGGGGTACGTGATTTTGGGGGTAATCGCGACACTGCTGCTGCTCGGCTGTGATTCCTCCTCGACGAGATCATCCTCCACCGATGCTTCCACGTCCGCACCCGTATCGGAAGTGTCGGAAGGCGTGACCTTTAAGGTTGACCCCGAGACTTTGCGCGAGTGCGATCCGCCAGCGGTGGTAACGCTGACCTGGGATGCATCTGCCGCCGGCGCGTCGGCAGTGAAGATCTTCGTTGTTGGTGAGGACGGCAATCAAAATCTCTTTGCTTTTTTGGGAGCCCAAGGCACCGAGAAGACCGGGGCTTGGGCAAAGGCCAAGGAGGTGTTCATCTTGAAGGACGAGAACGAAAAGCAACAACTCGCAAAGTTTGTCGTCGGCTCCGAGAAATGCAAGTGAAGCCTGCCAATTGTCCGATCAGGGTCGTCGAGCCGATGATTTCAGCCGGCTCGTCGCCGTGAATCTGTTCTCGCCGCCGAGGAGACCGGGATTAGCGCCCAGCGTCGTTCCGGGAGACGCGGCAGAGAATTTGCAACCTTCCCTCGATCACTACTTAAGAAGTCCGGAACTCAATAACTTCAATTTGCTTAGGCTTCTCGCAGCGACCGCCGTTGCCTTTGGCCACTCTTTCGCGCTGTCATTGAACGGTGTCGACCTAGTAGAACCGACCACGAAGGTGCTGCCCTTCACCTATTGCGGCGATATTGCAGTCGACGTCTTTTTTCTCATCAGCGGCATCTTCGTAAGCCAAAGTCTCTTCTACGAGCGAAATGCGGCAAGTTTCGCCGTCAAGAGGTTCGCGCGCATTTGGCCAGGCTTGGTCGTCTGCCTCATCGTCTCTGTTGCTCTTGTCATCGCCGTGTCCCCGGGAATTCGCGCCGACTTATTGCGAGACCCCGCGACCTACACCTACATCCTCAACAACTCTGTTCTCAAAATGCAGTGGGGCATCCCTGGGGTGTTCGAAGGGAGACCGCAGGAAGCAATTAATGGGTCGCTATGGACTTTGCCGCTCGAAGCCAAAATGTATTGCGTGGTGCTGATCTTCGGAGTCTTGGGGATACTCTATTCGTCCTCCATGACCCTGCTGGCGGCAATCGTCATCGCGCTTGTGTTGCTCGTGTTTCCCGAAAAGGTGAGCGCCGACTTTAACGCACAAAATAAGGAGCCGAACGAGGTGTTCTGGTCCGGACTTCGACGGAATTGGAGCGGTATTGCGCTTCCTGTCTTGGTTATCGCGGTCGCAGCCCTCGGTTTCACGCTGGCGCCAGTTCCGTCGGCTGACGCTCCGCCAAAGCCGCTGGACGCCAAAATCGTTGGCTTTGGCCCCCTCCGTGTGGTCCACGGCCGGCCCTTCAATAAGCAGCCGAGCGGCGGATCGGCGATCTGGGTCAAGCTCGATCGGCCCGCACGTCAAGAATTCGTGCTCGTGCTCGCTGGCGAACGTCTGCCGACGCTCGTGAAGGACAATTCCCTGACTGCCGAGGTGCGTCCGGAACTCTACAGCACTCCTGGACCCCTCCAACTCTATGTCGAGATGATCCGTTACGGGCGGATATTGCGGTCGAACCCGGTTGTCGTGGAGGTCCAGTGAAAGCGGTCGGCCGGTTCCGATGAGGGACCCTCAAGGCAACTGCACTTCTACGGGGCAGAGCCGGTAACTCTCACCCCCGAGATTCGACGACACAGGCGCACACTCCCCCGCGCTCCGGGCGAGCGAGAGGCGAGCCATTGCCTTGGCGATATTGGCTTCCTTGGCTCCCGCCTCCAGCATCATCAACGGACCTTGGTGACCGCGAATAAGATCGCGTGCGCGGCGCGCCATGAGGTTGTCCTGATCAGGATTGACGAGCCCATTCATGCCGCCAACCCACCTGACGCTCCGATCGAAAAACGGGACAAGGTATGAGATGGGATAGGTGCCCATGATGACGACGAGCGTGTTGGGCTGAAGCGTCGGGGCCGAGATCTCAACGTATCGGTTCCTGATCGGAGCGTGACCCCACTCGAGCGGGATCGTGGTCGCGATGCAAAGTCCTGCGACTGCGGTGGCCACCACCGGCCACGCTTCACGTGTGAGAAGCGCGCCAAGCGCAAGCACGATGAAGATGCCGGAGAGCAGCTCGAGGGGAAGGAGGTACCGGTAGATCGAGAACAGCGGCAGCCAAAGCAAATAGCCGACGAGCGCAAAGATGATGAGGGCGCAAAGGCCACGAGAAAGTGGTCGCCTCATCGGATGGCCGGTCAGACGTGAGTTGAGCCAGGTCAAGGCCACGATAACGCCGAGGGCGATCGCGAGCGCCAACCTTATGTCGCGAAAGCCGAACTCGGCCACGAGGCTCGGGCGTGAATCGTGTGCCCATTCGAAGGGGTAAAACAGCCAGTCGAACCATGATTTCGGGAGAAAGCGCCGGTCCCACGGTGCCACCTTTTGCCAGTAGGGCGATTGGAACAGGGTGTTGAACATCGGCAGGAAGGGATTGCCGAAGAGCCGCCAGATCGTGAAATAATGCGGGCCTCCCGCCACGAGAAAACCGACGATCCCGCCGCCGGCAAAGCGCAGCAGGCCTCCCAACAGCATGGCGCGGGGCAGCACCAGAAGCGAGGCGGCGAGACCGAGTCCGAAAGCGCCCATCGTCAGTTTCAAGCCGACCGCCAAACCGGCGAGCATGCCGGAAATCGCAAGCGCCCGGAGTGCCAGTGTCGGGTTCGTTTGCGCGCTTTCGATCCCATAGATGGCGACAACAAGTGCCGCGAGGATCGGCGTGGCCGCCTGCAGGTCGCCCGTCACCGCGCCGATCAACGGCATCGAGCCGGCCCCGGTCGCGCCGATCAGCACGGCGAGTCCTGCGAGAACCGTACGGAGGGCCGGTGGCACGCCCTCCAAGAGATACCAGGCAAGAAGAGCGACGCAGAGAAGATTGAGCCCGTGCCCGGCCCCGAGCACAAAGGCAATCAGCCGGGGGCGGTCGTTGAACCACTCGATCAGCAAATAGAAGGGAAAATCGAGCGCCGGGTTGTAGTAACTTTGTGCCTGAGCCGGCGCGACATCGAAGAGATAGCGATGGTTGAGGGCGGCGAATGGGTTGTAGATATGATAGTTCTTGATGTCCCACATTTGGGGAATGCCCAGATGTACGCTGTAGAGACCTGCGGCGAGCGCGAACGCAAATAAGAGAGCCAAAACCACCCCATATCGAGGAAGACTTGGCCGCGTGTGTTGCATCGCTTCCGTGGCTTACCTCTCGCCGCGTGCATCGACGTTGAAGACGAAGTGCTTGGCACCCCCGTAGTTGACCGCGAGCGCGATGGCCGAAGCGATTGCCAACGAAAAGAGCGGCGCATTGAGAGGCGCGGGGAGCACCAAAATTCCGATCGCGAAGATCGCCGCGTTGCAGACGAGACCCAAGCCCTGGACCCCGAGATATGCGGCAAAGGATGCGATCAGCCCTTGCTTGCGTCCGCCCCCAAATGTCCAGTGCTGATTGAGGGCAAATGTCAGCATCACCGCCAGGCTAAAGGAAAATACCCGGGCAAGAAGCGGGTTCATGGCGAAGCCATGCACCAGTGCAAGGAGCACCGTGGCATCGGTGATGAAGCCCGCGGCGCCAACCACGCAATAGCGTAGAAAGCGGGTCAGCTCGGCGCGGGCAAGGCTGCTCGTTGCATCCTTGTCCTCTTTCATTGATGACCTTCGGCACTGGGAAGCGACAAATAGGCAAGCCGCTTCACCTCGCGGCGCGTCTTGGTGACCACATCGAGAATGATGCCGGTGAAGATGCTGACCACGGCGATGATCACCAGGCCGACGGCGAGGAACGCAGTCGGAAAACGCGGCACCAATCCCGTATCGAGATAGGTTTTTATGATCGGGACGCCCAACGCCACCCCGATAATAGCGCTGAAAAGGCCGATCAGACCAAAGAATTGAAGCGGCCGCTCGTCTTTCACCAGGCGCGAGATCAGCATGAGGATATGAAAGCCGTCTCGAAAGGTGCGCAGCTTGCTGACCGAGCCTGCCGGCCGCTCTTTATAGGGAACCGGCCGCTCTGCGCGCGGCACATCAAGCTCGAGCGCGTGGACGGCAAGCTCGGTCTCGATTTCGAAGCCACCGGACATCGCCGGAAAGGTCTTCACGAAGCGGCGCGACAACACCTTGTACCCGGAAAGAATGTCCGAGAAGGCCTGGCCAAAGATGAGACGGACCAAGCTCGTGAACGCCGCGTTGCCGAACCGGTGACCTCGGCGGTAAGCGAGCTCGTCGTTTGACAGCCGCGCCGCGTTGACGAAGTCGAGTTTGTCGTCGAGCATCAGCGTCACGAGCTCGGGTGCCGCAACCGCGTCATAGGTATCGTCCCCGTCGACCAGCACGTACACGTCCGCTTCGATGTCGGCAAACATGCGCCTGACGACGTGACCCTTGCCCTGGACCGGATGGTGGCGAACGATGGCGCCGGCGGCGCTTGCGCATTCCGCCGTCCGGTCGGTCGAATTGTTGTCGTAGACGTAGATGACGGCTTGGGGCAGGGCGTTTCGGAAGTCGTCCGTCACCTTTGCGATCGTCGTCTCCTCGTTGAAGCACGGTATGAGAACGGCTATGCGCACGATGCTCCCCGATGACGAAGGCGGGTGGCGATCCAAAAGTCGCCTATCGGGGCGCGCGTTTTGCAAGTTGCCGCGTGCTGTGAGACAGGCTGCGGAGAGGTTTGGTCAGCTTCCAAGAGGTGCTCGACTCCATCGCGGTCACGCGCTCCTCCAGGGTGCTTGATCGGTTCAGCGACCTTGCCAGTTCTTGCCTCGCCTCCCCAAGGGTCGACTCCCTCGCGCTTAGGCGCTCCTCCAGGAGCCTTGACCGATCGAGCGATTTTGCCAGCTCCAAGCTCGTCTCCTCGAGGCTCGACTCCCTCGCGCTTAGACGCTCCTCCAGGAGCCTTGACCGGTCGAGCGAGCTTGCCAGCCCTTCACGCGCCTCCTCGATTTCAGTCCGTAGCGCCTCGCTGGCCACTTGATAGGCCATTATCTCTTGGCGCAACGCCGAAACTTGTTTGTCCCGGTTCCGCTGGGTCAAAGCGTAGCTTTCGACATCGCGATAAAACTGCTCGTTCTCTTCGATCAAGCGTGCATTCAGAGTGTCAAATTTCGCCCTGGTGGCTTGATGGGCCTCTACCTCGGTCCGTAAAGCCGAGGCCTCACCTGCCTTCTCGGCCAACTTCCCTTCCACCGAGGCGATATGCTCCTTGTCGGCCGCGAGCTCACGATCTCTCCGGTCAACCGTTGCTCGCAAGGCGGCAATCTCGTCCGCAGGGCGCGCCATCATCGCGCCTCGCAACTCTTCGATTTCGGTTTGCAAGCCGCGAAAGGCCTCGCCGCGCGCCTGCAGCGCGCTTTCGAGTTGGGCTAGCTTCTCATCCTCTCGAGCCACGTTCTGCCGCAGAGTGTTCAGCTCCAATCGCTCGCTGACGCTCAAGCCCAGCCGCCCATAAACTTGTCTGAGCGCATCGCGGCTTGCCTCCGTCGCAAAGAACAAAGGCCCCAGCGACAACGGTATTTCATTCCCCACGGCGAGCACGCCAAGTCCGTGGCCGTGCCTGAACTCGAATGAGGGATAGCGAGCCCCCAGCTCATGCCACAATCTTGCAACCCCAAAGTCGCTCTTGTCCTCGTTGGTGTTGTGCAGGAGCACAACAGCCGACTTGGACAGTTTGGGCAGCCAGGAGTCGAAATCCTCCAAGACATCGTCATAGAAGCGGAGCCCATCGATATGCAGGACGTCAATCGACTGCTCCGAAAAGGAGTCGAGGCCGTCGGCAAAAGTCGAACGAATGAGCTTCGAAAATCCCGAGTAATGGTTGTCGTGATACTCCTTGAGCTGGGAAAAGATTTCCTCGCCGTAGAAGCCGGTATGCTCATCTCCCGTCCAGGTGTCGATCGCGCGGCATGTCGCACTGAGGCCGAGCTCCTGCACGGCTTGGCAGAAGGTCAAGTACGAGACGCCACGATAGGTCCCCAATTCGACGATCGTCCGCGGCCGAGCCTTATCGATCAGCCAAAAGGCGAAGGGCGCGTGTGGCAACCACTCGGAGGGCGCGATCCAACGCGGCATCCAGAACGATGCCGGCGACAAGCATTTTGCGGTATCGGCAAACGTCTCGGCCAAGCTTTCGGGGCGCCGGCTGTGCTCAATCTTTGAAACCCCGTACATCGCGGCAACTGGCCCCCCGTTGGCTCCGAGGCGATATCGAGCTTTGGTCCGTTAACTGAGGGACTAACGATAGTTAGCTGATTTTGGGTTGGCAAGCGGCAGAACGCCAGTGCCTGGAGTTGCCGCGGCGCCCAAGGCAGACCTGGAGACAGGAGCTTAACCTTGCTGAGGCTTATCGCCCTTGCTGAGGGCAGCGTCGATCTTCGCCGCAAGCTGTTCGATCGAGTCTTTCAGTTGTTTTGTATGCTCGGCGTGGTCTTGCAGGTGAAGGGCAAATAACATAGCGAGCATCTCCACCGGCAGGTTGCCGGTGTAGTCGGCGCCAGTGGGCTCGCCCTCGATATCGCTTTCGTCGAAGAGTTCCCCCTCGCGGTTGAAAAATTCCCGAGCGACCTTCCGATTCGACTCTCGGTAGATGTCGAGGATCTGCTTCGCCAGCTCACGTTTCAGCCTGAACGGCGGCCCGCCAACGCCACTTCGGTTTGCCCTCTCCAGAAGCGGAAGAACGTCGAAAGTACCAAGTCGATTAGCGAGGCGTTTGAATTCGATCAGGGCCGCTGGCAAGCTCGGATTGCTTCGTTCTGAAACTGGGTTTGTTTGGCCCAAATGTTGGATCTCCTGCCCAACGCAATTAAACAATGAAGCGATAAAATCACCAGTCTGAACCAAGTCTTCAAACAAAAATGTGCGCATCGAAGGCTTTCCGTATACGTTGTTCCAGCGCGAAAGCCACGCATGCCAATCGTATCCGGGATCATAGACATGCTGCTTGGCCAAGGGGTCCACTCGCTCCATATGGATAGCAGTCTGGCTATAGTTTGCCTCTAGGTATCTGTCTTGCCTCCGAAGGACCACGAGAAGACATTGCTTAGTGAAACCGCAATTTTCGAAATAGGCGCGGACCAAGACCGGGTCCGATATCGAAAAATATTCGGAGGATATGATCGCAGATTTGGTGGTTGGATCGTTCAGTGCCGTTTCGAGGTCACTGGTTGCCCATTCGAGCGGAGTTCCCGCCAGCATTTGGGAGATGTCTTTTCTCTGACGCTTTTGTGGATCGGTCACCGCTTCGACAGCGATCCGATGAGCGAATCGCGTGCCGCCGAAAGTAAAGATACCGATCTCCCGGAGAGCCTTCGCATTTGCAATTAGCCAATTCTGAACAGTCGTGGTGGCTGTCTTCGGCATCCCCGCGTGAAGGTAAATTCTAGTCACAGCTATCGCCTCCGATGGAGCGGGTCTTCTGCTTCTGAACGGAACGAAGCTTACCCCGTGTCGCTGTCGCTACTATGCGTGAGCCTTTGCAGAGGGACCGAGACTCTGCACCTCGTGACAGCGGCACTTATGAGGCCTACCCTTTTCCAGGCTCTCGATAAAAGTTGCGGAATTAGAGATTATTGAATTTTCTACACGCCTCGCTCACTTGGTCTTTGTGAGCTGCGAGACACGCGCCAATGCGCCCGCCTCCGCCCTCAACCCCAGGACAGAGCTTTGTAATATCATCAGCACAAACGCTAGCATTTTGGATGGGGGGTACCGGTTGCTTCTCCTGTTGTGCGGCTTGCTGGTCACAAGCCGCTAGGGCAAGACAACCCGCAGCAGTGAACAAAATGGATCGCATCTCATTTTCCTTTGAGGGTTCACAGTCCACGGAGGAGAAAACCATAAAAATGAGGGGATGTCGTTATTGCCATGGTTCCTACTCTCCAGACTGGCACGCCACCTTGGACACGGCATCGCCTTCAACCGCGCTCAGGCATATCGGCCATTCGTGGACGATTCGATTTTTCTTATTGACGAATTTTCGCGTCGTGACGCGGAGGTCTTAGGCCTCGCGACAATCGCCGCAAAGTCACCTGTGATGATGCCGTGCCTCTCCAAGGTATCCTCTAACAGTAGAATCAGACGCAGAATGCAAGCATGGTCCTGGTTATTCTCGTCGAAATTTGCAGCGATGCCAGACAAGAGGAGATGAGTAAGGCCGCCCCCGTACCCTCGAAAATCGAGAACATCAAAATATAGCTTGAGTACGTTCATGATCTCACTTGAACGGATCGACTCCGAGGGATCATTCTCCTCAAACCATGAAATGGGCGGCGGGTCGATTTGCTGCTTTGTAAGTATCGGATCGGTTTCGAGTCGCTGCCGGTAGCGCTCCGGCAGGATCGCGAGAATTGCGTTCATTGTTTCGAAAGCCGTCTCCGAAAGCTGCCAGCGGGAGGGGCCGATGTACTCGTCCAAAAACATCAACCCGTTGGGTTTGAGAGCCTGACGGCAATTGCAGAAAACAGACTCCAGAGCAAAAATGTGATGGAAAGAGGAAATTCCGAAAATGGCATCGTAGCCCGCTTCAGGGAGCTCATAAGAATTCAGGTCCAAGCTTCTATAAGTGATGCGGTCCGATAGCCCCTCGGCCTCGGCGGCGGCTTCAGCCGCGGCAATCGCGTCCCTGCTCAAGTCAATGCCAAGAACGTGCTGAGTGACATTGTTCTTGATCAACGAACGCTCAAACGCTCCAAAGCCGCATCCAACAGACAAAGCTGATTCGATTGGCTTTGGGATGTAATCGTGAATCCAATGGTCGAGAGACCCCTTCTTAGGATCGCCTGATATTCTCGTGCAGAGATGGGCTCGCGTAAGCGGGTGGTTCAGCCAATGGTTCCTCGAATGCACGCCGGTCCGCCGCTTGCCCCAGTGTTTGCTCACTTTTTCGGTGTCGTGCATTTTTGTTCAAAGTTCGCGTGGCAGGATAAGATAGGGCTATTGCCAGTCCCCAAAGGATAAACCAGCATACCCCCACAGCAACACTCTGTGTATCCTCCGGATAATTCCCGCCATATGGTTGCGTTTGAGTGTGGTGGAGGCAAACCGTCAATGACCCACGCTGCCACCTTCCTTGGTGAAGTCTGCCAAACCGCGACGCTTCTGTCCCCGGAGACGGTCGAGTCCCTTTGCGACGAGCTCGTCGCCCTGCGCGAGCGCGACGGACGTCTGTTCATTCTCGGCGTGGGCGGCAGTGCCGGCAACAGCAGCCATGCCGTCAATGACTTTCGCAAGCTGTGCGGCATCGAGGCCTACGCTCCGACCGACAATGTCTCGGAGCTCACGGCACGCACCAACGACGAAGGCTGGCAAACGGTGTTCGCCGAGTGGCTCAAAGTGAGCCGCGCCAATGCCAAGGATGCGATCCTGATCTTCTCCGTCGGCGGCGGCAATCTCGAAAAGAACGTGAGCCCGAATATCGTGGCAGCGATCCAGGAGGCCAAGCAGCGCGGCCTGAAAGTGTTCGGCATCGTCGGCCGCGACGGCGGCTATACCAAGAAGGCTGGCGACGTTGTCGTGGTGATTCCGACCGTCGAGGAGTCGAGGGTGACGCCTTTATCCGAGGCCTTCCAGGCCGTCGTTTGGCACTGCCTCGTATCGAATCCGAAGCTGCAGAAGCACGCGACCAAATGGTGACTAGGGCCGTCTTCCTCGACCGGGACGGCGTCATCAATGCCAACGTGGAGCGCGATGGAAAGGCCGTGGCTCCCACCCGGCTCGAAGATTTCCGGTTCCTGCCGGGAGTAGGGGAAGCCATCGGCGCCCTCAAGAAGGCCGGCTTCACGATCATCGTCATCACCAATCAGCCGGACCTTGCGACCGGTCGGACCTCACAGGCGACCGTCGATGCCATGCACGACAAGATCCGGGCGGAGCTCCAGATCGACGGCATCAAGATGTGCGCTCACCTCAACACCGACAATTGCCATTGCCGCAAGCCCAAGCCAGGCATGCTGCTCGACGCCGCAGCGGAGTGGGGGATCGATCTCTCGTCGAGCTATCTCGTCGGCGATCGCTGGCGCGACATGGAAGCTGGGCGTGCCGCCGGGTGCAAGACGCTATTCGTGGATCACGGTTACGAGCAAGAAGGGTCAATGCAGCCCGATAAAATAATCAGTTCGCTGATCGAAGCTGCCGCGGCTATACTTGAGGGGACGCAAACGGGAGATCGCACATGAGCACACCGAGCGTCGACCAACTCAGAATCAAGATTTTCGCCGATGGCGCCGACCTCAACGCCATGCGCCAGGCAGCCGGCAACCCACTCATCAAGGGTTTCACCACCAACCCCACGCTGATGCGCGCGGCCGGTGTGAACGACTACAAGTCTTTTGCCCATGATGTGCTGACCATCATCCCCGATCGCCCAATCTCCTTCGAAGTGTTCGCCGACGACTTCCTTTCGATGGAGGCGCAGGCGCGTGAGATCTCTTCATGGGGTGACAATGTCTATGTGAAGATCCCGGTGACCAATACCAAGGGCGATTTCTCCGGCCCATTGATCGCAATGCTGTCGCGGGCAGGGGTGAAACTCAATGTCACCGCCATGACGACGCTGGAGCAGGTCTCGCGTGTCGGCGAGGCGTTGGCGGAGAGCGTGCCGGCGGTGGTGTCGGTCTTTGCCGGCCGCATCGCCGATACCGGACGCGATCCGGTGCCGCATATGGCCGAGGCGCTTCGCCTGTTGAAGGGACGTCCGAAGGCCGAGCTGCTCTGGGCGAGCCCTCGGGAGGTGCTGAACATCTTCCAGGCAGATGCAATCGGCTGCCACATCATCACCGTCACCAACGACCATTTGAAGAAGCTCGCTCTGGTCGGCAAGGATCTCAAGGATTACTCGCTGGACACGGTGAAGATGTTCTACAACGACGCGGCATCGGCGGGCTATCAGATCGAGAGTCCGGGCAAACGCGCCGCCTCGTAGGGCGGTCGGGTCAAAGGGACGTCGGCGCGACCCTGCCGCGGAGCAGCGCGTCGGTTTTGCGCAAGCCGTCCGGCGACCCGATCTCGTAGAAGCGGGTCTTCACCTCATAGCCCGCGAGGTTGCCGGATTGCGCAAGCTCGGCATAGACGCTGGCGAGATCGAACGAAACGCCCGGGGACCGCGCTGACGGCACCTCGGAGCGGAGTATTCCGAGCCCCCAGTCGATATGGCGCATCTGCGGCAGGCGCTCCGCCTTGTCGTAGCACCTGATGCGCCCTTCATCGAACCAGACATTGCTCGTGTCCCATTTCCCATCGTTGCGGAACACGGTCATCAATGCAGGCTTGCCGCTCGCCCGGAATGCATCGACGATCGGCGCATAGGCCGTGTCGAGCCAGCTGTCGCCGTACATCACGAGGAACTCGCTTCCGAGCTCGGGAAGCGCGGCGCGGAGCGCTCCACCGGTGCCGAGCAACTCCGGACCGTCGACCTGGTAACTGACGTTGACGCCGAACCTGCCGCCGTCGCCGACGAACTCCGCGATCTGCTCCCAAAGATACCCGACGCAAAGCACCACGCGCGAAACGCGCTCGCGCTGCAAAAGGCGGAGCTGATGAGCGATGAACGGCTCGCCGGCGACCTCGATCATCGCCTTCGGCATCTGCTGTGTCAGTGGCCGCAGTCGCGTGGCCAAGCCGCCCGCCAGCAGCGCCAATGGCGGCATCTCGGTCATTGCACGATGATCTTGGTGCCTTCGAAATCGAAACGGATGCGCACCTCCTCGAGCCCCGTCTCGCGCATGACATGCCGCACACGCTTCTTGTCCTCGGTGTAGAACAACAGGAATCCTCCGCCACCGGCGCCGATCAGCTTGCCGCCCCGCGCGCCATTGCGCATGGCGAGGTCGTACCAGTGGTCAATCTCCGGATTTGTCATGTGGTTGGAGCGCTTCTTCTTGTGCTTCCAGTGCTCATCCATAAGCACGCCGAACATGTAGAGGTCGCCGCTTTCAAGCGCGTTGAGGCTGCGCAAGCCGAGATCCTTCACATAGTGCAGATTATCGATCACCGAGCTGTCCTTGGCTTTCGATTTGTCGTCCTGCTCCTTGAGGATGGTTCCGGCAGAACGGGTAACGCCGGTAAAGAACATCACCAATCCGTCTTCGAGATTGTCCAGCGTTTCGGGCGAAATCTGTGCAGGTGCGGCGGAGACGGTGTCGTCTTTGTTGAAATGGAAGCAGGTCACACCGCCGAATGAAGCGATAAATTGGTCCTGCTTGCCGGTCGGCTCGCCGAGAAGGTCGATTTCGATATGGCAAGCCTGCTCGGCCAGCGTTTGGGGGCTGACGAGGTTCTTCTGATAGGCATGGAGCGCCCGCAGCAACGCCGTGGTGAAGCTGCCGGAGGAGCCGAGCCCCGTGCCTGCGGGAATGTCCGCCATGCTCGTGATCTCGAGCCGCTTGCAACTGACGCCAAGCAACTTCATGGCTTCGCGGATGATCGGGTGCTGCAGCTCGTCGATGGAGGTGACCTGCTCGAGCTTGGAATATTTGACGATGAGATAGTCGACGAACGTCATATGGATGGTGATGTAGACGTAGCGGTCGATGGCTGCCGCGATCAGGAATCCTCCATGATCCCGGTAGTAGGACGGAAGGTCGGTCCCTCCGCCGCCAAGCGTGATGCGCAAGGGGCTACGGGCGATGATCATCTGCTGGCTCCTGCATATGCTTGTTCGACAATCGCAAGAACTGCACATGCGTCGCTGATGTCGGCAATCCGCGAAGGTCTGCCCTCGACGGCGGCGGTGAAGCTTTCAAACTCGCACTGCCACGACGTATCCGGAAACGGATACTCCCAGGTGACGGTCTCGGGCGGTCCCATTTGAGGAAGCATCTTGTGGAAGGTGAGCCGCTCGACGCCGTAACTCTCGCCGAGGCCTTCGCTGGTGAGTTTACCGTCGCGTCCCACGATCTCAAACGAGAACATGTTCTTCCACTCGGTCCAGGTGGCGTGCAGCCAGGCGACTTCGCTTTTGGTGCCGCGCAGGGCAAGAAAGCAATTGTCGTCGACGGCGACATCCCAAAAGAACGTCGGCGTTACGGCATAGTCGAGAGCGAGATCGCCCAAGAACCAGCGCGACAGATCGATCAGGTGGCTTCCCTGGTCGATCAGTTCACCGCCGCCGGAAATCTCGCGCTGACAGCGCCATTCTTGCTCGTAGCCCACGCGCCCGCCATGTCCGTAACGGCCGCGAACATAGTATAGCGGCCCCAGCGCGCCGGAACTGACGATGTCCTTCGCTGCGCTCAGGCCTGGGTGGAAACGGTGATTGAAGCCGACCTTTACCACGATCCCGCTCCGCTGCCCCGCATCGCGGACCCGCGCCGCCTCGGCGAAGTTCCGCCCGGCAGGCTTTTCGACGAGCACGTGCTTTCCGGCTTCCGCAGCCGCCGTGGAAATCTCGGCGAGGCTGTCGTGCGTCGTGGCGACGATGACCGCATCGATGTTTGCCGCGATCACTTTGCGCCAGTCCTCGACCGCATCGGCGCCGGTGCGTGACGCAAGCGATCTCGCCCGCTCGATGTCGGTGTCGCAGACGATGGCGACCTGGCCGCTTGCTGCTGTCGCGGCGCGCTTCTGTCCGATCAATCCACAACCGACGATCCCGAGTTTCATGGCTTAGTCATCGAAGCTGCGGCCGCGATCGGCGGGCACGATACGACGAAGCGTGTAAATGTCGGCGGACTCGAGTTCAGCGGCATGAATGTGCAGGGTCGGCCAAGGATCCCACACAGCGCTGATCAATCTTCCGGTGATGCCGGCGCTCTCGTCGGAGGCGAGATAGACGGTCAGATCGGCCCCGGCCGAGAGAGGCGTCCCACCTTCTCTGTGGAGCTTGCCCATGCGCTCGTGGAACGCGGCACCGACCTTCTCGGGGCCGGCTTCGAGCACTTGCCGCATCATTCGCGTGGCCAGCGCGCCCGGAGCGACCGTGTTCACGGTAATGCCGTGCTCCTTGAGCTCGAGCGCAAGCGACTCGCTGAAGCGCACGACGGCAGCCTTTGATGCTGCGTAGCTGGTCAGCCGGGGCAGGGGGTTCGTCGCTCCGCCGCCCGAGATGTTGACGATCCTGCCCGAGTCTTGGGCGATCATGATCGGGGTGACGGCGCGGCAGGCATAGACGACCCCCAACAGGTTTATGGAGATGGCATCGACCCATTCGTTCCAATCGACCTCGTGAGTCAGGCCCATTGGACCGTAAATGCCTGCATTGTTCACGAGGATATCGATGCGTCCGAAGAGGTCCAGCGCGCGCTTCACCAGGCTATCGACCTGCGATGCATCGGCCACGTCCGTGGTGCAAGCGGCAATCTGTTGACCGCTGCTCGCCTTGGCAGAGAGTTTCTCCGCAACGCTGTTGATGGCGTCGGCGCTGCGGGCGCAGATCAGCAAGGAGGCGCCTTCCTCCACGA
The DNA here is from genome assembly GCF_050728395.1 of Methyloceanibacter sp. Taxonomy (GTDB): domain Bacteria; phylum Pseudomonadota; class Alphaproteobacteria; order Rhizobiales; family Methyloligellaceae; genus Methyloceanibacter. The sequence continues at coordinate 87,950 of NZ_JBOHJB010000001.1, read as the reverse complement.
AGCGTTCGGCTATTGCCGCGCCGAGTCCCTGGCTCGCACCCGTGACGATGGCGCATTTGCCGGTGAGCCGCATCTTAAGCTTTCCCCACGGTGATGTACGTGATTTGCGGAGCGTTCTCGAAAGCCGCCCCGAGGAAGCGATTAGGATCGCAGATCAACGGGCTGCGCATGGTATCGATGCAGACGCTCGGCGACAGCGACTTGAACTCGGGCCACTCGGTCGCCACGATGGCGGCATCGGCGCCGGACAGAGCCCCTTCGATGCTATCGGTGAGACGGATAACCTTTTCGAGCTCCTGAGGTAGGGTGCGGATCGCCGGATCGAAGGCGGTGACCTTGGCGCCAAGTTCGGCAAGCCCCCGGCACACCTCAATCGAGGATGAGCGGCGGAGCGTGTCCGTCCCGGGTTTGTAGGTGAGTCCAAGCACCGCCACGTTGCGACCCTTCAACGACCCGTAGCGCTCCGTCAAACGCCGAACCGGCCAACGCTGATGGGCCTTGTTGCTCGGCAAAATGCCGTCGATCAGCGGCACGTGTAGGCCCTCGCGCCGCGCGATACTCCGCAAGAACATCACATCGCGCGCCAACGTCCCGCCGGCAAAGGATGTGCCTGGTTTGATATAGGCTCTGGGACCAATCCGAGGCTCAAGCCGAAGCGCTTGCTCCACTTGGCCGGCGTCCGCCCCCACGCGCTCGCAAATCGAAGCCATCTCGTTGGCGAAGGTCACGCTCGTCGCGAGAAAAACATTCATGGCGTGCTTCACCATTTCCGCCGATTCGAGGCACATCCAGAGGATGGTTTGCGTGAAATTCTCAAGCACGGGGCGAAGGACCTGGATGACCCTCTCATCCTCGCATCCCACGACGATACGTTCGGCGTTCCTGAAGATCTCGATGGCCTTCCCAAGACGCAAATTCTCCGGCGAATAGGCAAAGTGGCATGTCTTGGAGGGCTCTTCCCGGCGAAAATCCTCCGACAACGCGCGCGTGCTGCCAACAGGGAGCTGCGATGAGATCAGCACGACCGCGCCGTCGCGGAGATGAGGCAACAGGCCGCGTGCGGCATCGATCACGCATTGCACGTCGGCGACGTCATTGTCGTCGACTGGAGTATCGAAGGCCACCCAGACGATGTCGCACTCCGCCACAGCCTTGGGGTCTGTCGCGAAGTCCAGCCGGAACGCGGCAATCCCTTCGGCGATCAGCTCGTCCAGTCCTGGCTCGAACAAGGGAGCCTTGCCCGCCCGGAGACCCGCAATAACCGCCCGGTCGTAGTCGAGGCCGGTCGTTAGGTAGCCGGCATGGGCGAGGCAGGCAGCGGTGACGCAGCCCAGATGCCATGTTCCAAAGACGCAAATCTTCATCGCTGCAGACTATGAGGCGTTACTCGAACCACTCTTCACAGGCCTTTCGATCCACACGAAATCGGCAAGCGTCAGCATTTATCGCCGGCTGACCAGAACCCATTGGTTCTTGCTGAGCCAATCCAAGGTCTCGATGACGCTCTCGCGGATGGAGTATTTCGGCTTCCAGCCGAGCGCCCGTATGCGGCTCGCATCGAGGAAGATAAAGGGATTGTCGCCAACCCAGCCACGATCGCCGCCGCTATAGGCGAGGGCGGGTTTGACGCCGAGATGACCCGTCATCCACCCGATCGAGTCGTTCACTTCACAATATTCGTCAGTACCAAGATTGAAGACATTGACCTTGTTCTCAGCCATGCGCAAGGCGCAACCCATGGCGTCGATGCAGTCCTGAACGTGCAAATAAGACTTCCGCTGGCGCCCGTTGCCAAGCACGTCCAGCCGTGACGGGTGATCGAGAAGCTGCGCGTAGAAGTCGAACACGTGACCGTGGGTGTAGCGCGGCCCAAGGATGGAGACGAAGCGGAAGATCCAGCCGCGCATGCCAAACCCCTCACAATAGGCTTCGATCAGCCCCTCGCCGGCGAGCTTGGAGGCTCCGTAGAGAGACGTCTGTACGGGGAAGGGCGCGTTCTCCGGGGTAGGAACGATATCGGCTTCGCCGTAGATCGAGCCGGTCGATGAGAACACGATCCGGCCGACCGCATTGGCGCGCATCGCTTCGAGCACATTGAACGTCGCGATGGTATTCTGCTCGAGATCCTTACGTGGGTGCTGAAGACCGAAGCGAACGTCGGCGTTGGCCGCCAGGTGAAACACGATGTCGGTCCCCCGCATGACGCGTGTCATCCCCTCCAGGTCCAAGACGTCGCCCTCGCACAGTCGAAAATTCGCGTGCGTCGATGCGCTTTGCAGAAAGGGCCTGAAGCCGGTGGAAAAATTGTCGTAGCCGACGACCGGATGGCCCTGCTCGAGCAAGCGATCGACGAGATTGCTGCCGATGAAGCCGGCAGCGCCGGTGACGAAGGCATGCATGCTACGAACGCGCGCGGTAAGGAGAGTGAATCAAGCCTGCTCGACCTCCTGGCGGACCGCTTTTCGCATGGATGGCCGCATCAGCCAGAATACCGCTCCTGGAAGCGAGCCGAGAAACACCACGATTCCGAACGCGACGGATAGGGCGATTGCTTCCGCGCTCGTCACTTGCCCCGTGTTGCCGATGGTCGCGATCGCCGCGGCTTCGCGCCCGCCCCAGCCTTGATAGAATACGGGAAGGGACGACACGAAGAAAATCAGCGGGGTGAACAGAAACACGTGGGGCACGGAGACTTGGATCTGCATGGCGTGCGCAAGGACGATGAAGATAACCGAGTAGCCTGCGAGAAGAAGCGCCGTGGCCAATAGGAGCTGGGCGGTGAGGAGAGGGCTACGCAGCATGTGACCGAGCGCGATTACCGCGCGCACCAGCCGATTCAGGAACTCGAATTTGGTGTTGAGGTGAAATCCGCCGAGGGCAATGAGAGCAGCGATGCCGGCGCAGCCCACGCCCCACAGAATCGCCTGGGCCTTCACCAAATCCGCAGGGGTGGGCACGACCAATTGGGCGGACAGGCATAGCACTCCGATGACGATCGCCGCCATGGCTCCACAAATCCGCTCGTACAAGACGGGGCGGATCGATTGCCCTGTGCCGAGGGCGAACCGAAGCTTGACCATGGCGGCCTTCGCTACGTCAGCGAGCGCGGAGATCGGCGCGGCGTCAGCTGCGAATTGCGAGACGAGCTGGATACGAAACAGCGGCCGGAAGCCGACCTGACGAAGCCCGTCGGCAAACGTGATGGCCATGAGCCGCCAAGCGCCGGTTGCCTGAAGAGCTATCATGACGACGGTGACGAGGGCGAGGGAGGCCGGTTCGATACGCTGCCACAAGGCGAGCAGCGTATCGAAACTATGCTCGCGCGAAACGATGACCAGGATCGCAGCGAGAAGGAGCAGGCGGCTGGCAAGGGCAATCCAATTGGAAGGAATCGACTTTGGCATCGGCTGGTCGGCAAACGGGCCAGATTCAAAAAACGGCAAGGACGCGCATCCTTGGAGGCCCAGCGGAGCATCTATCGATTGGGCTCCGAAAGCCTGCTCGGAATCGGAGCAAATCGGGCCTTGAGGATGGTCCATACCCAAGTGAGGCCATCTCGAGTGACGCTGACCTTCTTGCCCTCGCTGAACGACCGCGCCTCATAGTTCACCGGAATCTCCACCGGCACATAACCCTTGCGCACGAGCTTGATCACGAGCTCGATGTCGAAATCGAACCGGTTGCAGGTGAAGTCCAGTCCATAGAGAGCGTCGCGGCGGAAGACCTTGAACATGGTGAAAGGATCCGTCATCCGCGTATTGAGCACGCCATTGATCATCGACCTAAAGAACCAATGCGCGAAATTGAACATCACTGCCAGTCGCGGCGCATCGTGAAACGTTCTCATCTTCCAGCCGCCCTGGTGGCGCGAGCCGAGGATGAACATCGATTGCCAGGCTGTTAGCGGCGCGAGAAGTCCGTCGTAATCGTCGAGATCGTATTCGAGATCGGCATCCTGAATCATCACGATGTCGCCGGTGGCGACCGTCAAGCCCTCGCGCACGGCATTGCCCTTTCCGCGCGGGGCGGATTGCAGCAGCAGTTTGACTTCGGGATGCGTGGCGTAGCTCTTGGCGAGATCCCTGGTGACGTCGGTAGAGTTGCTTTCGACGATGATGATCTCTTTGCGCATGCCGGCGAGTTGCTTCGCGAGCAAGGCATCCATCAAGGCTCTAAACGTGGCCCCTTCGTTGAAAGCAGGAACAATGATCGATACGGTGTCGCTTGGCGCCATTGCCGCCGTTCTGGCCGTGACGACGTCCGTTCCACTCGGCGGGGGAACGGCTCGGCGGCAAAGGTTTCCAGGAGAGACCCGCCGCAACAGATCAAGTCCGCGACCCAAGCCCCCAGCCTCCGCAGGCGCGCCCACGCGCTGAAGCAACGTATCGAGGGAGTATCTGCGCCGCTCTGGTTCAAACCAGACGTGCTCGAAGCCCGTGGCCAGCAGAAGTAGATTCAAAGTTTCGCGGCTGAAGTACCAAAGGTTCGGCGACCGCCATTCGTGCCAATTGCGGCCCATCAGCCTTGCTTGGTAGCCGTCAACCAGGGGCATGCTAAGGAACAGGCATGCGCCGGGCGCAAGATGCTTCCGGATCTTCGAAAGTGCCGCCCGAGGGTTTGCGACACGCATCAGGGCATCGGACACGACGGCGGCCTGGTGCGCACTTCCCCAATCGGCGGATGCGAAGTTTTCCGGACCGGCGACGTCACCGAGACGAATTCCGGTGCGCCCAAGCAACGACACGAGCCCGTCATTGGGTTCGGCAAGCGCCAATACCGGTCCCTCGACTTTCGCAGAGGCAAGCGCCGCGAGCAGGCGAGCATGATGGGTTTCGTCTCGTTCGGCTTTCGCAATCGATGCGGAATCCGCAGAGGGCGCGGACCCCGGCCTCTCGGGGCGCGTTTCGCTGAAGGTTAGCGCACAGCCCGCGCAGCGGTGGATTCGATGCTGGTTTGTCGAGAAAATATAGGCCGCGTGCTCACTTCCGCACAGAGGACAAGCAAACTCAGCGGACCGCGCGGGCTGCCTGACAAGGCGAAGTGGTTTGCTCATCCGTGCCCCGGGAGCAAGAGGTCAGACGATTGAAATTCAGGATAGTTGGTTCACGGATGGTTGTCACGAATTCTCCGGCAGCCCGGTCCAAGACGGATAGAATGACACCAAGAGGCAGTCGGCAACCCTCTTTTGTCCAGAGGTAGAATATGAAGGCTGACACGCTGCCAAGAAGACGAGTCGAAGCTGTGCCTAGCGATCCTGTCCAGAAATCCGAAGTACAGACCGCAGACGATTTGCGCGCGCGGACATGCCCAGTTTGCCTGGCTACGAATTTTGCGCCGCATTTTACCACGCGCGGCATTCCAATTGAGAGCTGCGAGAGCTGCGGCCTTCTCTTGCAGAACCCCCAGCCAAGCGATTCCGATCTCGCTGAGATCTACGGGCCGCATTATTTCATCGGGTCCGACGAGGACGCCGAGCTGGCGGCGCAATTTGAGATCGTCAAACGTGCGACCGCCCGCCTCCAATTGGAGGAACTCGACGCATATCTTGGCAAGCGTGGGCGCGCCGCTCGCGGTTTACGCTTGTTGGAGATCGGATGCGGCCACGGAAACATGCTCATAGAAGCGCGGGCAAGCGGCTACGAGGTCAATGGCATCGAATTTTCGGCTGACGCGGCGGCCATCGCCAACCAGAAGCTTGGCATCGAAGCCGTTCGAGTCGGCTCGACATCCCTGGCTGGCTTTCCCGATCGGTCATTTGACGTGTGCATTCTCGCCGATGTCATTGAGCACATTCGCGACCCCCGTGCCTTTTTGCATGATGTGTGGCGCATGTTGGATCATCACTCGACGATCTTCATTGCCACGCCGAGCGTCGACAGCTGGTCGGCTAGGCTGCTCGGACGACACTGGATGGAGTTCAAGCGCGAGCACCTCTTCTATTTTGGCATGGCCACGATCGAGAGGCTGCTGACGGAGACGGGCTTCGCCGATGTGACGCTTGGCGGCGGCAAGAAGGTGCTGACCCCTGCCTACATTATCGGTCATTTCGATAAGTTTCCGGTGGCCGTGCTCAGCCCAGTACTTCGTATGGGACGATCTTTGGCCCCTAGCGTCTTGCTTCAAACGAAACTGAAAATCACCGCAAGCGGCATCGACGTCTATGCAACCAAGCCGTAACGCAAGGAAAGAGGATCGAGCCAAAGTCCCGTGCACGCTTGCCCACGATAGAGGATGCGCGAGGTCCGCATGAAAGAGTGGGTCTACGCAACTCTGTCTTTGGCAGTCATCCTCAATCTGCTCTTTTTCCCCGTGTTGTGGATGGACCAGACGCTGTTGCTGAGCGTCCGGGATGCACCGAGCATCATGCCTTCGGGCGCCTACGCCCGGAATCCAGCCGATAGGGCGACACCTCGGCCCTTTGGCCGGACCCCGGATGCCGGCGCGCCTGCATGGCTGGCAGAACCTTACAGCAAACTCCTCTCACAACAGTATTGGACGGAGCACGAGCTTCCGCTGTGGAATCCCTACACCGCCTACGGGGCGCCACTCGCCGCGGCGATGCAGCCACAGCCATTCTATCCCTTGTCTGTGTTGCTCTCGCTCAATCCCACGCCGTGGGCGTACAACCTTTTCCTCATTGGCCGCCTCCTCCTTGCGGGTTTGTTGACGTTCCTGTTCGCGCGGCTTTTCCTCGAGTTTCTTCCCGCGCTGTTCGCGGCCATCGCCTTCATGCTAACGGGATATTTGGCCCTCTTTCTTTCCATGCCTCATCTGAGCGTGGAGGTCCTGCTCCCAGGTCTCTTTTTGGTGTTTGAAGTCCTCCTGAGAAAGAATTCTTGGGGAGCGGTCGCGGGCGCCGCCGGGATGATTCTCGTCGCCACCCTGGGCGGAATGCCTGAATCGCTTTTCTTGGCGGTATCGTTCGCCTGCCTCTTCGTCTTGTTCAGGCTCGCCTCGGTACCGGAGTTCCGTACGACCCTGACTTCCCGGCTATGGAAGTTCGCCGCTGCCATAAGCTTGGGTTTTGCGCTTTCGGCATTTCTGCTGCTTCCATTCCTCGAGTTCATGGCCGCGGGCCATGACGCCCACCGTCCATCAAATGTGGGCGGCAGGATTGCCGGACTGCTGGCTTACCCCGACCTAGGGGCAGCGATTACCTACTTCCTTCCGCTGATCGCTGGACCGGTGTTCTCGGGACGACTGGGCGTTCGGGGCTATTGGGGACTTCTCGCCAGCATCTTTGCGGCAACCGCGATGATCGTCTGGCTGTTTCCCCGGCGGACAAAATCTCCAGCTCCGCTGCCGTCCCTGACCTTTTTCTTCTCACTGTCCTTGGTGCTGTTGATCCTGAAGCACTTCGGCCATCCGATCATCAATTGGATCGGAGCGCTGCCGATTTCAAATTTGGTCATCTACGTAAAGTACCAGGAACCGCTCATGGCATTTTGCGTCGCCATGCTCGCCGCCATCGGATTTTCTCACGTCACCGAACGGCACGCATATCGTCATCTGCTGGCTGCCGCCGGCATCGTGCTTGGGATCGTGTTGGCCTTGGCGGCGCTGCATATGCCCGAGCTTCGCGCGGTTAAGGACGTTGCGCCCTGGTACTACGTGTCAGCCCTATCCGGGGTCATCGTGTCTCTCGGCGCGATCATTTTGCTGTCGCTGCCAAGCAAGCGCTTTCCATACGCGGCCTTGGGTGTGGTGTCGCTGCTCGTCGCCGAGCTGTCCTTCAACTTCATCGTCCCCAGCTTCTATGCTTTCAACTCTCTTCCGCGTGCGAGCGAAACCCCTTACGCCGGCGCTCCCTATATCGATTTCCTCCGCGCCCAAAACCGAGACCATTACCGGATCTTCGCTCGCCAGAACGTGCTCTTTCCCAACTGGGCTGGAGCCTTCGAGCTCGCTGACGTACGGGGTCTCGATGCCATGTACTACCGCCGCTACATGGATTTCATTCGCAGCTTTCTCGGCACGCCTGGGGACGCACGCCTCCAGGGTGACTTGGCCAATCGCTTCACGGGGGCCGATCCAAAATTCTCCTATGCCTTCGACACTGAAACGGAGAGACGATTTCTTGCACTGTCTTCGGTGAAGTATTTGATCAGCGTGAGCGAGTATGGCTCGACCGCCAACGTTGCCGGCGAGATTTTCGCGCAGCATAGAAGCGAACACCTATGGGGATTGGGACCGGGCACGTTTGACGTGAATGGGCGGGCAGTCCAAGGCTTGTTTCATCACCCCCCCTCCAAGCGACTCTCCTATACGACGACGATCCGGGCGGACCGCCCGGTGCTGGAGGGAACTGCGGTCATACGGGAAGATGCCATCGACAAGAGTGACGGCGTCGGATTCCTCATCGAGGTTGAGAGCGATGATAGGATCGAACCTTTATTCTCGACCTTCCTGAATCCAAAGGAGGTCAGTGCCGCTCGCGCGGGGCATCCATTTAGCTTGGACCTCAGTCGCTTCGCGGGGAAGCCCGTCAAGTTGCTGTTCTCCACCGACCCAGGACCGAGCGGCAGCAATGGTTGGGACTGGGCTGGATGGGCAGGGCTTCGCTTCGCGCCTGCGAGCGGGGTTGAGAAGAGCGGGCCCTTTCGCGAGGTCTACGACAAGGAGGTTCGCATTTACGAAGTCTCCAAGGTCTTGCCGCGGGCCTCGCTCTTTCACAATGCCGAGATCCTGCCCGACGGTGACGTCCTGCAACGCCTGAAGCAACCGAGCTTCGATCCCTTTCACGCTGTCGCTCTTTCCCGCGAGGGTCTTTCCGACCGTGACTTGACGATACTTCAGTCAATCAAGCCCGATGCGGCAGGCGGAACCGCCAAGATTTCCCGCTATGAGTCCCAGCATGTGGCGGTCGAGGTGGATACCCCGTCGCCCGCCGTGCTGATGTTGAACGACAGCAACTACCCCGGCTGGCTGGCCTACGTTGACGGAAAACCGGCTCCGCTGCTGAAAGCGGACTATCTGTTCAGAGGCGTCATCGTGCCGGCGGGGAAAAGTACTGTCGAGTTCGCCTACGAGCCGGTCTCCTTCCGAGCTGGAGCCCTGATTTCGCTGGGTGCGCTATTGCTCTTGCTCCTCCCGTTCGTCATTCGCCGGGGAGTTCACTTGAACAGGGCTGGCGCAGCCCCAACTTGACCTAGCGGCTGATCCCCGGAATGTGAACGGTCGCGTAGCTGTATCCCTGCTTACGCGCGGCGAACGGGAAGAGACGCTCGAGTGCGTGCAGCATCGTGCCGTCGTTGGCAACAGGCTCTTCCGGATAATGATCCCAAGTGAGCGCAAGCTCGATGAGGGGAGCAAGGGCCCGAGTCCGCGCCCAGAACATGGAGCCGACGGGAAACTCGAAAAACGGGGGAAGCGGCCGCTCGAGACCGGCGCCGCGGGCGAGGTCGTCCGCGATCGCAAGATTGGCGCCCCAGTCGCACAGATGCGGCTCTTCCGGAAACAGAAGACCAAGCTGCTCATTCTCGGCGAAATGCGCCAAGGCGATATCCATCATCGGATAGCGCGGCCCAAGAAGATGCTGCCAAAGGAACTCACGCCAGGTCTCTCCCATGGCCGCGTCCACGCCGCTGCTCCGCTTGCCATGCAGGTGTCCGATCACGTCGTAATCCCGGACCATCTCCCTGCCGAAGACGGTGAGCAACGGTGCGATGTCGCGCCCCCTATTCGGCACGATGCGAATCTTCACAAGGCCCCGGTCGAACGAAGTGGTTCGCGCGCCCAACAGCGCGGCTTTGGCCACGTCATTCGTGCTCAAGAGAAGATCGCAGGACGCCTTGTTCAGCGCGATTCTGTCGAGAAAATCCTCGATCAGCTCGGGGTAATGAAAGTGGGCCTGTATCGCGACCCTCAGCGCGTTTTGCGGCCCTTGCTTCATCTTGTCGAGATCGGGCCCGATCGTTTCGTGAACCCACGGTCCTTGGGGGCAGCCTTTGCGAATAAAATCGGCCAAGGGATTGATGTCGGCCTCGAGGATCTCTGGGTGGTGATGCGCATAGATCTGCGGATTGAATCCGGCGCAAGGTCGCCGAAGGTCAAGATGATCGAGCTGGTGCGGCGCGGTCCGGGCTGCGGACCAGTAGGCGAGAAACCTCGAGATCTCATCTTCACGCGTGGTGGGAGAAGCGTTTGGCGGCGTGAAGATCTCCGGATCGAACAAGGGATCCTTAAGGATCGTCTCAAAATCGGCGCGGCGCTGGCGCATCCGCTCGACGGCCAAGCCGCCAATCTCGTCGATCTGACCAGCGTATCGTTCCATTTCGAAAGTTCGAAGCGCAAGCGAGCGTGTCGATTCACCAACGCGCGTGCGCAGCGCTTCGTCATTCGCCAGCTCCACGATTTGCCGCGCAGCGGCTTCCGCGTCCAGATAAGGCATCACCGTCGCGCCCGCCGTCGGGTCTTGCTTGAGAACCTCGGCCATCCCCGTGGCGCCCTCGAAGCATATCACCGGGAGGGCTCGAAATGCCGCATCGATCGTGACATTGGGCAGCGGGTCGAGGCGAGAGGGAAGATAAAAGACATCGGCCATGGCGTAAGCTGGCTCAAGGTCGCCTACCGGATCGAGGATCACCACATGGCCCTGCGAACCCGAACGGACGATCTGTTCCGCTAGATACACCGAGTAGTTCATGTCGGCTTGCGGATCATAGCCGTGTCCGATCCAGACGAAGCGAATTGGGCGACCCCGAGCGGCCATGCGGACTGCCGCTGTTGCAGTGCTGATGAAAAGGTCGATGCCCTTACGAAGGTGAACCGTCCCGACGCCAAGCACCACAAGCGCATTTTCGGCTCCCGTAGGGCGCATCGCCGATTTGATCGTCTGGAACTCCGCCTCCAATGTCGCCTTCGACGTCGCAGCGGGGAGAGAGCATCGCCCCTGGGGAATGATATGTATCTTGCGGTGCTCAAGGGCCTGGTGCTCCTTGCGGAATGACTCGGCGGTTATGCTCGCTGAAAACACGAGTTCGGTGGTCCAGCCAAGTGCTTCCCGGACGGTCCGAAGCGGTCTCGTATAGGTCGAGAATTCGTGGATCAGGTTGATGGTCGGGATAAAGGCCCGAGCCAGGGCGGGTATGATGTCCCTCGATTCGATACTGCAGATGAGCGCGTAGCGAATCGGCTGCCCGCGCAGCAGCGAGGCGATGGCGTATTTGAACTCGATTGGAGATCGATACCGTTCCTCAAGATAGATTGTGCGTGAGCTGATTTCCTCGAAATTCTCGATGAGGTCGCCAGGGCGCAGGAGCAGACTGATCACATTGTAGCGCGCGCTTAAAAGTTGTCCGATCGCGAGGGCAAGAATGGGAGCGCCGGTGCGACTAGCCTCATGGCTCACGAGGAGAATGGTTTCTTTGTCAGGCGCGAACCGGGCCGGATCTTCGACAAAATCGTTCGCGACGGGCGTGGCCCTCCGACCCTCATTCTGTCCGTGCAGCACGTAATGTTCGAGAAGGCATGTGCCGGCGGCGCCGACATCGGGATAACGCTCTGCATAGTAGGTCGGATCAAAGCGCGTTGAGGGGGGGATGCCTAGCTTCTCTCCCGCCGTGACGTAATGCACTACTGGGTCGAGGGCGGCGCACGCGGCGCGTTGTCGGTAGTAATCTGGGTCGAACAGTCCGCTGTTTCGTATGACGCCGGCAGTTCGCTCTACAGCCGATGAGGTCTCCGCCTGTGGGATTGGGCCTAAATGATCGGCCGCTTGAACGCGGTCGCGCTTTTCGATGAGGTTCCCGGCGATCACCTCGATCTTGAGCGCCTGAACTTGACTTCGCAACTCGGCTTCCTGAACCCTCAGCTCCAACTTACGCAATTCAGCCCGAGCCTCGTCCAGCTGCCGTCGCAGTCCGTCACGCGCCGCAACCAACTCGGCCGCGCCGGCACGAGCCTCACGGAGATCCTTGGTCAACGTCTTTAGCTGCAGCGCCTGCTGTTGGCTGAGCGCCTCACTCTCATTCGCCCTTTGCGTGAGTTGCTTCAACTCACTCCGCGCCGTCTCGGCCTGGCCCTGGTGGGCATCCCGCGCGACGAGCAACTCGGCCGCACCGGCGCGGACCGCGTCGAGTTCTACAGTCACCGTCGTCATCCTCGCCGCCTGCTCTTGGGCCAGCGCTTCCGATTCCCGCGCCCGTAGCTCAGAGGCCTCCGCCTCCGACCGGTCCTCGTCTGCCCTGGCACGCGCTGCCTCAAGTTCCTTGGTCAGCAGCTCCAACTGCGACGCGTGTTGTTGCGTGCGGGCTTCGGCCTGCTGCGCCTGCATCTCGAATTTATGGGCTTCCGACCGCGCCTCTCCAACCTGAGTTTGTAGGGCGTCCCGGCTCGCAAGCGCCTCGGCTCCAAGCGTTCGAGCCTCATCGAGCTGCGTGGCCAAGCTGTCGAGCGACGATTCGCTCCGTCGGGCGAGCGCGTCCGCTGTCTCGGCCTTCGACTGCAGGTTTCGGACCAGAGCTTGCAAGTCCTCGAGTTGATGTTCGAATACGCTCCTCTCCTTTAGCATCTCCGCTATGCGCGCCCGTTCGTCCGCAAGCTGGCGGATCAGCTCCGCTCGCTCGGCCTCGAGCCGCGCGATTTGATTGGTTGCATGCGCAGCGTTGGCGGCGGCAGCGGCGAGTTCCTTTGCAAGGCTAAGGCGGATCCCCTCCAAATTGCCGGCATGCGCGCTAACCTCGTCCAGCCGGCGTGCCAAATCCGACCGCGTCTCCGCCATGAGTTGGAGCGCATGGACAATCGCCGGATCGGCCTGGTTGGGGGCAGCGATCTCGCCTGAGGTTGATTCCGCTTCGCGCAAAGCTTCGGAGTGCCCCTTGGGTAACGCGTCGCTCGCGGCCGACTGGGCCTCAGGCGCCGGGACATCGCGTTGCTGGACCGCTGCCGATGTGGCTTGGGCCGATGCTCGCTCGATCGGAGATGCAGCTCCAAACAACCTTATCGCCTCGGAGAGGGTCCGGCGCATGCGGTCAAAGGCTGGGCGCAACGCCGCGTCGCTGCCCGACTTGGCCGCATCTGTCAGCCGGTCGTAAATCTCGACGACAATGGCGCTGATCTCCCGATGCTCCGCGAGGTCCCGTCGTGTCGCCGTCGCGTGACGAAGATCGGCACTCAAGAATCGCTCGATCTCAAAGATGATCTTCTGGTCCGGAGCGCCGAAGCCGACATTCGCAGTCTTGAGCCTCTTCGCAAGGGTGCGCCAATCCCTCAAGAGCTCGTCGTAGGCGATAAAAGTTCGGGGCCTCCTTCGGCTTGCTCGCTCGGCTTCCAAGCAGCTTTGTGCGTAAAGAAGCATCGACTTGCCCAGCGAAAACCCATCCCGTTCCTTCAGCGAAAGTGCGACTTCGAGAGGGTTGCGAAATGGCATGACAATGACGGCTTCAATCCGCCGCTTGTCGAGAAGCTCGATCCACAAGGGCAAGAGTCGCGCAAGGCGCGGATCTTTGATCACGAACACGCGGCTGTCGGCGAAATTCGCTTCGAGTTCGCGACTAATCTCTCCTTGAGCTTGTCTTGCCGCGTCGGTTTCGAGCCAATGAGGCGACAGTGGAAAGACATCATCCCAAGCGCTGTCCAGCGCCACCAAAAGTCGGTCATGGATGGCCGCGATCGATCTCGATTCCCAAAACCCTCTTTCATTGTTTCCGATCACGGGAGGCATCAAGTCGCTTGAAATATCGGCGCCCATCAGATTGATGACCCGCGTAACCGCTGAGGTGCCGGACCGATGCATGCCTGCAACGAGAATGCATTTCGAAAGCACAGCCGAAGCAAGAGCTGGATCTGGGACGCGAGTCCGTTTTCGGGGCTTTGTCTCTTTCGGGGCCTTGGCGGGCGCCTTATCCGTCTTGATTTGATCTTTCGACAGATAGTGTCTTTGCGCCGAATGCCGCGGCGGCTCTGCCGCCTTGGACTTGCCTTTGGCGCGGGAGTCCTTGCCAGTCTTGCCTCCAGCTCCGCGCAATCCACTCGAGCCGCGACGTTTCACAATCCTGGGGGCAGACATGGCTTGTGTTTGGAACTCTTATCGCGACGCGAAACGCTCAGAGGTTCGAAGAAAAGAGCCCCTGCCGCATGGCAGGCGCTCGTTAGCTTTGTCGCCCTTTGTGCACCAGCCTATCATGCTTTAGGCGCCATCGATGCGGCAAGAGCAAGCTCAACGAGGCACGTCACAGGACGGCCCGCAAATGCTTTGCCAAAGACTTGAAATGGACAGGTCAAGCGGGGTTTTTGCCGTCCAACCAAGATCCTTCGCCACTTTGCTGCAGTCGAGCACGACGTGGGGCACATCGAGGGCTCTCGGCGGGGCGTGCTCGATGGCGATTTGCCTGCCGATCATTTGTGCCACGCTGTCAACCAAGTCGCGCACGGTAACGCCGACACCGGATCCGACATTCCAAGTCGCGGCTTGATGCGTCGTGTCCAGACTCGCGGCGTAGATGGCCTCGGCGACGTCGCCGGCATCGACGAAATCCCTGACTTGCGTTCCGCCGCCGAACAGCTTGACCGGGACGCCATCGCGAGCGGCGCGCAATGCCGCCCCGATAATTCCCTGCGTCGTGCTTGTCTGCCAACGGCCGACAGCATTCGAAACCCGCAGAATGGCGAAGGGAGAGCCTTTGGTGCGCCCGACAAAGGCGAGCGCCTCTTCCGCCATGAGCTTGCCGACCCCATAAGATGAGATTGGCTTGGTTGGCGATGTCTCTGTCTTGGGCCCTGTCCCTTCGCGTCCATAGACCGTGCCGCCGGAAGAAAGAAAGACAATCTTTGCCTTCGGCGCGAGCTCGGCAACGCGAAGAAAGAGTAGAAACGCCGGCTCGACATTCTCCCGCACCTCCCGCCACGGCTCCTGGGCAAAAGTTGCAGGCACGGAACTCCACCTGAAATAGACGAGGGCACGGGTTTTGGCGATGACCTCGACGCCTGCGGACGAAGCGAAGCTGTGCGCCTCCATATAGCGGACCGAGGACGCGAACTGCGCGAAGAACCGGGGATCCGGTTTTTGGGAGACTGCAACAGCTTCCGCGCCACGACGCGCCAGGAGTTCACAGGTGTGTCTTCCCAGGAACCCGTTGGCACCGAGCAAGATAATCATGCCGCCCCGATCGTGGCCTCCTTTTGGTTCGTTTACGTGCGCCGGACGGCGAGCGATTGTCGCCAAGCTCCGGACGACGCCACTCCAAAGGATTCAATTCTATCGGAACAACCACCAGGCACCGATCAGCACGACTATCAGAACCGCCACAATTATAAGGATGGACACTACCAGATTACCCAGCGGATCGGACCCGCGGTCTCCAGTCATCAAGACTCCCCGCGATTAAAGAGATTTCACCCCTCTATGATCGTCAGTGTACCATCACAACCGACCGTCCGCGATATCGATATTCCTCGCCGCCGGTGGTCAAGCTACACTCGGACATGCTCAACACGACGCAAGAGGCGCCGCTCAGACCTCCTGCCAAGAGATGGCGTGTAACGGCTGCTACCGCGTCCCTTTGGCTCAGGCGCCAGGGCGAGAGACTTACGCTGCTTTGTCGAGCGCTGCGTCCCTCGGAGCAGGAGGCGCGCAAGGTCATCTGGGCCTCTTTGCGTCGCAGGTATGTGAAGCATCTCCTTACCGACGATGACGAGGCGCGCCGGTCCCACCAGATCGAGACGACGCTTTATCAAGAGTGGATACGCCGCTTCGATAGCCTCAGCCGCGACGATGAAAAAGCGATTGTGGAGCACATCGCCGAGGCGGAGATGCCGGTGCCGCTCGCGTTGTTCATGTTTGACGCAGGCACAGCAAAATTCGCAGCTGCGACCGTGAAACATCTCCGCCGGCAACTCTTCTCACGCTTCGACGCCGTATTGCTCTTCACGCGTCACTGCAATGCGGATGCCGTTGCCGCGGCACGAGCGGCGGTGAAGGATGATCCGCGCTTCACGGTCTCCGCCGCCGACTTGCCAATCGATAATCGCCTCGCGGAGCGGCGCTGTGTGCTGCTGGCAGAAGGCGGTGTGTTGCTTCGCGAGCATGCTCTTTACCTGTTTCTCGTTGCCGCAAAAGAGCGCTCGCCATGTCTCGTCTATGCTGACGAGGATCACCTCGACGCGCACGGTATACGCCGCAGGCCCCGCTTCAAGCCGAGTTTTTCTCCGGAGCTGTTGCGGCGTACGGGCTACACCGGCCCTTGCCTGTTCTTGCACGACATCGAGTTTGATGCGGCCCGCATCCTACGCGAGCGTGAAGCCTGGACTGTGAGCGGCTTGACCGAGGCTCTCGTGCAGGAGGCGGCAAGCGATGCGGTCATACACGTCCCATTCGTCCTTTACCATGACGCCAGAAGCCCGCGCTCCCCGCGCGCCCAGCCCGTCGAGCGTTGTTTGGCGGAGGAGAGGCTCCCATCCGTCAGCGTCATCATTCCCACCAAGGACAGGCTTGAGCTGCTGCAGCCCTGTCTTGCCAGCCTCGAGGCGAGGACCCGTTACCCGCGCGCCAAGCTCGAGATTGTGGTGATCGACAACGGCTCTACTGATCCTGCCACGCTTCGCTATTTGCGCGAGACGGCGGAACGCGGCGCAATTAATTTGCTGCGCGACGAGGCGCCATTCAACTACTCGCGTCTCAACAATCTCGCGGCGCGGCAGTCAACCGGCGAGGTTTTGGTTTTCCTCAACAACGATACCGTGGTCAACGACCCGAGCTGGCTCGAGTTGTTGGTCGCCCAGGCGATGCGGGACGACGCAGGCGCCGTCGGGGCTAAGCTGCTTTATCCAGACCAGACCGTTCAGTTTGCGGGCACGATCGTCGGCCTCCAGGGGGTCGCCGGGCATGCGCATGTCGGCTTGCAGGCCAATGACGGCGGATATTGCGGGCTCGCCGCCGTTACCCGCGAAGTGGGAGCCGTGACCGGCGCCTGCCTCGCCATACGCCGAACGATTTTTGATGAGGTCGGCGGCCTCGATACGTCGTTGGCGGTGGGCTGCAACGACGTCCTGTTCTGTTGTGACCTGCTTGCGCGCGGCTACCGCAACCTTTTTCTGGCGCAGCCGCTCTTTATCCATTGTGAGTCCAAATCTCGGGGAGGGGACGACACACGAGAAAAGATAGAACGAGCCATTGCCGAGGGATGCTACTTGCGGACGCGGCACAAACGGCTCCTCCAGAACGATCCGTATTACAGCCCTAACCTGAGCTACGAGCGCGCCTACGACATCGCTTTCCCGCCACGGCGCGACAAGCCATGGCGGAAATACGTCCGGCGGCGCGGCGATCTGCGCGTCCTCATGCTAAGCAATCTCGAGAGGGTCTTCGAAGACGAGCCGGCGGTGCTGGAACTGCAAGCCGGTCACCTCGCTCGACTTGGCCATGAGGTGTTCGTTGGCAGTTCGCGCGCGCGCCCCAGCGTGTCTCACCAAGGCTATCAGTTCGTGCGTCTCGGTCACCCTATCGAAGCGGCAGCTTACGCGGTTGCCAACGACATCGACTGCATCGTGGTGCATACCTCGCCCTTCTTTTCGGTCGTTCGCTGGATAGGGGACTGGCCGCGATGCATCCTCTGCGATTATGGCGAGCAGGAAGCGTCGCTGGTTGAAGATGCGGAGATCCGGCGTCGGCAGGAGGTTGAACGCCAATTCTGCTTGGCCGTTGCCGATCGCGTGTTTACCATTTCCGAAGGGCGGGGCGGACGAGCGCTAGGAGGGGAGGCGAATCTAGCCTCGGATGAGTCCCTCGCTGAGTTCGCGGCGATCGTCGAAGCAGCCTGCCGATCATGAGCCCCGTCGTGCCAAGACTCGCCGCCGGGGTGCCCGAAGGGGATTGTGAGGCCTTTTCCGCCGGCCCAAGACAAGTCCCAGAGCCCGTACGACGCGCATCTGATCGTCAAGGGTGATGTCCGCATAGAGCGGCAACCTGATAAGCCGCGGTGCGAGCTCTTCGGTATTCGCGAGCGAGCCGGACACCTTGCCAAAGCGGCGTCCGGCTGCGGCTTGATGGAGGGGGAAATAGTGGAAAGTGGCGCCGATCTCAAGTTCGGCAAGGCGGCTGAGCGCGCGGCTCTGCTGTTCCGCATCGTGCATCAGCACGTAATAGATATGTGCATTGTGCTCTGCCGCGTGCGGTATGATGGGGCGCCTTAAGCCGCCGGCCTCCTCCATATCCTCCAGCATCTCATGATAGCGGTCCCAGGCGGCCCGCCTGCGAGCGGTGATCGCCTCGGCCTCCTCGAGTTGCGCGAGCAGAAATGCGCTCAGCATCTCGCTCGGTCCATAGGACGAGCCGATATCGACCCATGAATATTTGTCCACTTGACGATTCATGAATTTTTGGCGGTCGGTCCCCTTGTCGCGGATGATCACGGCCCGGTCGACATGCGTCGGATCGTTGATGAGGAGCGCTCCGCCCTCTCCACACACCACATTCTTGCTCTCGTGAAAACTAAGCGCCGCAAAATCACCGAAGCTACCGAGCGGGCGGCCGTCACGGCGCGCGCAAAGCGCCTGCGCCGCGTCTTCGATCACGACAAGTCCGCGCGCCTTGGCGGTTTCCGCAATGCGACTCATATTGCAGCCGACGCCGCCGTAGTGCATTGGTACGATGGCCCGCGTATGCCCGTTGATGGCGTCTTCGATCGCGGCTTCGTCGATACTCAGCGTGTCTTCGCGAATATCGACGAAGACAGGGGTGGCGCCACGCAGCACGAAGGCGTTGGCGGTGCTTGGAAAGGTAAAACTCGGCATGATGATCTCGTCGCCGGGTCCGACCCCCGACAGCATCGCCGCCATTTCCAAAGCCGCGGTGCAGGAGGTGGTCAGCAGCGCGCGAGGAGCGCCGATTGCGGCCTCCAGCCACACCTCGCAAGCGCGCGTGAATTTGCCGCCTCCCGAAATGCGCCTGGTGCGCAGGACTTCGCCAAGATACTCAAGCTCGCGGCTCGCGCGCGGCGGGGAGTTGAACGGGATCCTTGTCATTGCACCCCTTTGCCGGCCCGTTCGGTCAAGACACTATCGCGGGCTGCCGATTGTAGGCATGAGCCATCGTGCTATACAAACACCAGCAATTACCTGTCCTGACTATCGATTTTTCGTTTCAACCAAAAGCTCATGAGATCGGGGGACGGATTTTCTGTGGTGACGAGGCGGTCTACGCAAGGTGTAGGGCTGGGGCACGATCAGCCCATTACGCCCAAATATTCGATTGTCGTTCCCGTTTACAATTCCGCTCGTTATCTCGAAGAGCTGCATGCGCGGCTTCGGTCCGTCATGGACCGCTTGAACGAGCCCTACGAAGTCCTGTTCGTCAACGACGCGAGCGTCGATGACTCGCTCTCCGTGCTGCACGGAATTCAGAACCGCGATGCCAGAGTGGTGGTCGTCGACCTGATGCGCAATTTTGGCCAGCATAATGCCGTCGTCTGTGGCCTTGGTCTGTCGGCCGGGGAGTTTGTCATCACGCTGGACGACGACCTGCAGCACCCTCCGGAGGAGATACCGAAGCTCATTGCCGCCATGGAGGGGGCAGAGGTCGATGTCGTCATTGGCCGATACATTACCAAGCGCCACTCGCCCGTTCGCAATGTCGCGAGCTGGGCGATGAAGCGGCTGTCCGGGCACACGCTGGGGGTGCCGCAGCACCTCAAATTGAACAGCTTTCGGCTGATGAAGCGAAGGGTCGCCGACGCGGTCGTCGACTTTGCCGGCCCGAAGCCGCGGGTCGGGCTGATTATCTTCCAAGTCACGCGGCGCATTGCCAATGTGGACGTCGAGCACCATGCGCGCCGGCATGAGCGTACGAGCTATCCGCTCCACAAGCTGATCTCCGCAGCCATCGACAACGTCGTCAACTATTCCGCGCTGCCGCTACGCTTGCTTGCTTATGGCGGATTTCTGACCTCGGCTACCGCCATCATCTTGGCCATGTTCTATCTGGTGAAATATTTGATCGGCGATATTCGGGTCATGGGATTCACGACGCTGGTGATCCTGCTTCTCTTCTTCATGGGACTCACCATGTGCGCCTTCGGCATCGTCGGCGAGTATCTCGTTCGCATCGTTTGGGCCGCCGAGAGGCGGCCGCCGTTTGTGGTCAGGCAGACGTTTCGCTCTGTCGAGCGCGAACCGGTGAAGCCATTCAAGAGTGCGCGCGATCCACGCTCGGTCGAGTTTTCCTGAAACCAGCCGGCAGCTAAGGCGACCCGCGTCTTTTTTCTTGCCTGGCGCGGCCTGCACCATTGCTCACGTACCTGCGCCATGCGATAGCGGCTTCTCTTGCAAGGGGTTAGACGATCGAAAGTTCGCCTTCAATGCGGATCCAGACGCGTTCCAAGAAACTGATGGTGCTTGGTGCGGGAGTGTTTCAGATTCCGGGAATTCGCAAAGCAGTTGAACTCGGCTATTACGTCATCAGTGTTGACGATCGACCGGAAAGTGTCGGGCATAAATACTCTCATCAATTTTTGAATTGCAGCACGGCTGATCGCGAAGAACTCGCTCGCCAGGCGCGGGCGCTGGCGGTTGATGGGATTTGTACGTTCAGTTCCGATATCGCAGTCCCGTCGGTCGGTTATGTTTGCGATCGGCTGGACTTGCCCGGCGTGTCCTTCAACGCCGCACAGATCATGTGCATGAAGCATCGCTTTCGCGAGGCGCAGCGCCTAGCGGGCATGGCCCACCCGCAGTTCGTGGCGGCGCAGTCGCTTGAGGGGTTGCTTGGCGTGGATCGTGTTCTCCGCTGTCCGATCGTCATTAAGCCCGTGGATTCCTCCGGATCGCGCGGCTTGCGAACGCTGGCGGGGGCTTCGGTTGATGCCGTTGCGGCGGCCTTCGCCGTCGCCAAGAGCTTTTCGACGGCGGGCATGGTATGCGTCGAGGAGTTCGTTAGCGGTCGGGAATGCAGCGGCGACGGCATCTTGATTGATGGCGAATTGTCGTTTGCAAGAATTACCGACAAGTATTTGAACGCATTCGCTGTAACTGGTCACAGCGTCCCTTCGACGCTGAGCGACCATGATCAGCAGCGTGTTCGCAGCGCGGTTGAGGATTGCTGCAAGGCTGTCGGCTACGATCGAGGACCTTTGGATTTTGACGTCAAGGTCGCGCCCGACCGCGTCGTAGTATTGGAGATGAGCCCCCGCACCGGCGGAAACGGCATCCCGGCGGTCATCACGCGCGCGACCGGCGTCGACGTCGAGGAAGCCACCATCCGTCTCGCTCTGGGAGAGGCGTGGCGCCCGCCCGAAACCGGGGGTGCAGGGCAGCATCGTCGGCGAGCCGGGTCATTAATTTTCGGCAGCCAGAGCGGCGGGACTCTCACGAAAGCGGGCAGCTTTGCGCAGGTGCGGCAGTCGGTGCCCGAACTCATCGAGCTGAATTTTGCGGTTCCCATAGGCAGTCCGGTCAGACCCTTCGAGCATAATGGGAACCTGATCGGCTATGCGGTGTTCGATTGTGAACCCCCGGCGACTTATGCGGACGTGGCTCAGCGCATTGCCGACGCTCTCGATATTCAGGTCGATGCCGGCCCTGTGTGATCGTCTCAGGTCTTTCAACTGCTGGGGCGTCTCATCTGCATAACAATTCGTGTTGCTGTGCGGAACGGTTGCGTGCCGTCGATCAATTCGACGCCGCACGCCAAGCCAAACCCGATCTTGGTGACGAACAACATCGGCGCGATCAACGCGGCCATGAGTGGCCAACGCTTTGGCTCTCGAGGCAATGCTTGGGCAGGCGCGGTTCTGCCGGTAGCCTGCTTACCGGGGGAAAGACCACGGCGGTACCGCAATGGGCTCGATCTCTCGGAGAACCCGGGCCGGACTGCCGGCCACGACCGCGTAGTCCGGGACATCCCTGGTAACGATGGCGCCGAGGCCGACGACGGCGAACCGGCCCACTCGCACGCCATTCACGACCTTGGCTCCCGGAGCGATATGAGTGCCCGACTCGATCTTGGCGCCACTGCAGAGAATCGAATTAGCACCAAGAAAGACGAAGTCTTCGACAGTGACATCATTTCCGACGTTGGCGCCGGCTCGAACGGTGCAGTGCGCCCCGATAGTGCTTTCCATTGCGACGTTCGCGAAAGGAACAAGGTAGGTGCCCGGGCCAATAACGGCATTGTCCGCGACCGCCGCCATTGGATCGATCAAGGTCGCCCAACGTGAGCTGGGGATGCCAAGGTCAATAATTCGCGTGCAGTTCTGCTGCATGTAGCCGACTTTGTGCAGTGGCGCGACGAAGAGGGTAGTGCTGCCGATACTCGGCCAGGCATCGAAGTTTCCAAGCACACTTCCGCCGAGGAGTGCCGTGCCGACGGGTGATCGATCGTTGAGATATCCGGCAAATGAATAACGGCGTCCCGAACGGATGAGGTTGAGAATCGTTTGCGTCGCCTGACCGCCGCCACCCTTGCCGCCGAAGACAGCAATCCTTAACGGCGTTTCCGACACGTTTCCGGCCACGATACTCTCGTGCTGCGAGGCGTCCATGTCGCTGAAGCTTAGCTCAAAACAGCGGTTCCTACGGGAACTTCTCCGAATTTTCTCCGCGGCTATGCTAGGTCTTCGCTACCGACCGGCCGCCAAGAGCACCTTGCATGACCAATGAGTCTCTGCCCCGCCAACAGATTGCAGTGGAGCCGGTTATCGGCGTGGCGATCGTCATGGCAATTTTTTGCTCCCTGTATTTCCACGGCTACGAGATTTTCCAATACACGCTGAGCATCGATGAGGAGCTGATGCTCAACAAACCTGACCTGCTCAACTACATCCGGAGGGCGCGGTGGGGAGCTTTTGTGGTGTCGTGGTTGAGAACGCCGCTGCCCGTCACGCACATGATGACAGGACTGGTGCTTTACGGCACTGCCTTCGTGCTGCTGATGCGACGACTCCAAGTCAAAAACTGGGAGTCTGTGATCGTCGCGGCAGGCATGTTTTTCGGATTTCCGGTCCTTCTCTACGCGTTCGCCTTCAGCAATCTTGCGACTATAGTCGGGTTGGGCGCGCTCGTGTCCGTGGGCGCACTCTGCGCTGCGAATGTGAGAACTGTACTGCGGTTCTTTCTCGCGACGGTGCTGGTCGCCTTCGTCATCGCTCTCTATCAGTCGCTCCTTTATTTCTTGCTTGTCGTCTTCCTTGCCGACCTCGCGAGGCAAATCTGGCTGGCAAAGGAGTTCGATTGGAATGCGCATTGGCGCCGCTTCGCCTGGTACGGGAGCATCATCTTGTGCGGGCTACTGTTGTACGGACTGATCGCGTTTGCTCTTCTCAAAGGCTTCGGCCAGCAGCTCGAATATCTGCCAAGTTATGTAAGATCCGATCTTCTCGCGGCCTATCCGGGCGCCATCCTGCAGAGGACGTTCGAGCAGGCGTGGAGATTTTACAGCGGCGCTGCCTCAACCTTCCTGCGGTTCAATCTGGCCTACCGGTTGCTCGCTGCACTCAGTCTCGCGATCCTCGTTTGGACGGTCGCGATCGAATGGAGAAGAACGAGGGGAGGGGCTTTGCTCTGGACTGGACTCCTCGTGGCGATAGTGGCGGCGCCCTTTGTTCAGCACCCAATCAACAACGGCGATATGCCGTACCGAACTCTTATCGCCCTGCCGGCGGCGGTCGCCGTTCTCGCCCTTTTTGCCACGGAAGCCGCTGGCCCGAGGCTTCGCCGCTGGATCATCCTGCCGATCATGGCGATCGTCATGATCCAATTCTCGGCCATCAATAACAAGCAGTACTACGCGGGGCATTGGTCTCTGGAACGTGACAAGGTGCTGGGGACACAGATCCTGTCGCGCATAGCGGAGCTGTTCCCCAACGAAAGCACCTTCACCATCGCGGTTGTGGGCCAAGGACCGACGAAGCGTGACACCTTGATTCCCGAGGTGCCGTCCTCGACTCTGGGAGCCTCGTTCTTTCGCTGGGACGGTGGTAGTCGCGGCCGTGTCGCCGCGTTCCTTAATTTCCTATCGAACGCAACGTTCAACCCCGCCACCGACAAGCAGATGGAAAAAGCTTTCGATGACACGAGCGCCATGCCGTCCTGGCCGGAGCGCGGCTCGATCGCTCGCTTCGACGGGGTGGTGTTGATCAAGCTCTCTGAGCCTACCCCACGACAGATCCAGATCTTATGCGGGAACCGCGAATCTGAGTTCTGCGCCAAGCATCGCCCGTGAGAGGCACCCAACCTCCGCACGACTATCTGCGGCAATCAGGACGTTTGAGCGGTATCGGGCCGATCGGGTTCGACCGAGACTTCGCCGCGCGTCGAGTACGACAAGCGGGCTTCCTGTCGGCACATCCTCACGCGGATATCCTCCAAAAGCCGTCGGTTCGTGGCGATGAGATCGGCAATCACGCCGCCGAGCAGGAGGAGAGCAGACAACCCGACAAGACTGGCCCCAAGCACCAGGGACTGGACATGTCCTCCGCCCCTTCCCAGCCAAAATAGAACGAGAAAGCGAATAATCGAAATCAGTCCCGGCACCAAGGCGATCAGGCTCAGAATTCCGAAAAAGCGTGCCGGCTTATAGGTGATGAAGATACGGAGAATGGTCAAAACCGAAAGCGCGACGTAGCGAGGCACGGACGAGATCAGACGCGATGGCCTCAAGGGGGGGTTCGTCTTGATCGGCACCCAGGTGATGGGAATTCGTTTGCGTCCGGCCTGAACGATCGTCTCGAGCGTATAGGTGTACGCACTGAAGACATTGAGCTGCATTGCCGCTTCGCGATGAATGGCACGAAAACCGCTGGGGGCATCCGGGATGTCTGTCTTGCTCGCCGCCCGCACCACCCAGCTGCCCAGACGTTGCAGGCGACGCTTGAACCACGAGAAGTTCTCGGTTTCGAGGATCGGACGCGCACCGATCACGATCTGCGCGCGGCCTTCCAGAATCGGGCGAACCAAGTCTGGAATGTATTCGGCGCGGTACTGGTTGTCCGCATCCGTGTTGACGATCGTGTCCGCCCCCAGCCTCAGACAGGTTTCGACGCCAACCATGAAGGCGACCGCAAGACCATAACGTCCGCCCAAACTGACGATGTGGTCCGCGCCGTGGGCCTTAGCCACCTCAACGGTGTCGTCGCTGCTCCCGTCATCGACGATGAGCCATTCTACGATGTCATAGCCCGGCACCTGCCGGGGAAGATCCGCGAGCGTGATCGGCAAAGTCTCTGCCTCATTGAGGCAGGGGATCTGGATGATGAGTTTCCTTGGTAAGCGAGGGGTGCCATGCTGACCGCGTCTTCGCGAATAGTGGCGCGCGTCCATGAATTTCCCCGCTACAACTGCGCGAAATGCACACCTCGATGATGTTCTGGCCGGAAGTATGCCAAAACTTCTGGCGGCTAGGCAATCTTGCAGCGATACATCGCAGCTTTTTATTGGGCAATCAGCCCGGCACGAGGGCCACCCGGGTAAGAATATAGCTGAGTTGGCGGCTTTCTATTCCCCAACGGCTGTCTCCGCGGCTGATGTTGTCGGATATCAGCCGCAAAACGAGTGGCTGACCTTCGCCGAGCGCACAGGTCGCTGGAACCTTGAAAGTCAGAGTCGTCACGCGGTCCGTGGGTACGACATTGCTGCCGAGCTCGCACCCTTCCAAGTAAGCCGTGATGGTGAGTGGCCGATCAAAAAGGTAAGGCACCATTGGTCGATAAACGGTGAGCCTGACCTCCGACGCCTTCACCGGCGCCAGCAGAAGCTCCGTATCCATCGAGGCCCAATGGTCGTCGAAGAGGCCGATCGCCGGGGCGTAAGTTTCGCCCGCGAATTCGATGTCGTGTTTGAGGCTTGCATCGGGATTCCGGAAGGGCTCCGTCCAGTCCAGCCTCGAACTGAAATCCACCTCATAGACTTGAAACCATTGCCCGATCAAAACGGCACGATGCTGGAAGCGCCTGAGATAGATATCGAACGCCTTGGCCGCGATTGCCGGCGGATCGATGGCAAGATAGGCCGCTGTCTGCTTCTCCAGCTCGGCGGCGGGCACGGTGTTGATATCGGTGACTGTGCGACCGGAATACAAGGCGAGCACCGGCGACGAGTACCAGCCCTTGCCGAATATTGGTGCGTTGCCGGGCGCGCTCTCGAGGGCTTCGACCGCCCGCGCGAATTCGCGCTCGAGTGCCGGCTTTTTCGAAGAGAATGCCTGCAATCCGCCATGCACGAAGAATGCGCAAGCCGCGAGGATCGACAGGGCTGAAAGCACGGCCGCCGATCTTCTTGCAAGGAAGGGAACGGCGTTGCCGGCATAGCAGGCGAACACCCAAAGAAGATTGATGAGGACGACGCCGTTGAAGATCCGCCGCGGCCACGCCTTCATCGAAGGTGTGACGAACAGCCACCACGTCATGTAAGCGACTGCGCACAGCAAAATGCTGAGCACCAGCCATTTCAGCTCCTTCCTCGGCGAGAACGCGTAGAGGCTGCAAACCAGGCAAGGGAACAAAAGCCAGACAGCAGCGAGGGCGGGATTGAGCTGAAGATAGTTCGACAAGACTACGAAGTGCTTTGCGCCCTTGGCCCAGACTCCCGGCGTGTCCTGGAAGTGCTCGACGACGCCGGCCTGCTCGCCGATTTCAACGAACTGGAATTGCCACCAATCGAGGTAAGTGGCGCTGTTGCCGAGCGCGAGCCAACGCCAGGCTTCGATCGCCGCCAACGGAACGGCGAAGCCGGCGGCGACAAAAAGAATCCTCTGCAGTGTATTGCGGCTGAGCCCCTCCGCCTGCAGCGAGTAGAGGCACAGGATCAGCCCGGTGCTGCCCACGCCGATCGCGAGCACCGTTTTTGTCGCGACGCTCAACCCGAAGCAGACGCCGCAAAGGAACAGATCTCGTGAGCTGGGGGGCGGGGATCCTGAAAACAGGATGAGGGTCCCAAGCAGCCACCAAAACAGGGCCACGAGCTCGCCGTAACCATTTCCGCCATAAATCATCATCCCGGGCGCGGCGAAGGTGGCCAACACGGCGAAGCTGGCCCAAGCCATGCCCATCGATCGCCCGAGGAACACGAAGAGCGCCACGGCAAAGAGGGCCAGGTAAACGATATTGGTGAGTTGCGCGGTGACAAGGTTTACGCCGAACAGGGCGAAGATTGCGGTGGCCGGCAGGACGTACGGAACGTTGGTCGCAACCTCGCTCGGAAAGTAGCGAAGGCCCTGGTAGTTTCGCGCGTAGCCGGCGCCATCCGCCATATTTTGAGCGACCTGTAGATTAATGCCGCCGTCGAACGAGACCGGGGTCGAGGCCCACGTCCAGGCGACCATGACCAGGAACGCGAGCATGCCGCCGGCAAGAACTACGGTCATGCCGCTTTGGAGAGCCTTCCGCCGATCGCCCGCTGTGCTCATGGTTCGTCCAGCGCCGAAATCTGAGATCGCTCACCTTCGACCGCTCCCATCCTCTTGCCCAGCGCCTTGACGAACAGCGCGGCGTATGCGGCAAGCCCAACGGTCCGGCTGATCGCCAAGGCGATTGCCGCCTGTTCGGGACTTGGGGTGCGGAGCGCAAGAATGATCGCGAGAAACAGGATCGCGGCGACGCTCTCCGCACGGAACACCTGGTTTGCGGCGGCCAAGGCGAAGAGACCGAACTGCAAGAGCGTCGACATGCTGTACGGCACCGCAGCGACCACGCACCAGGTTATGGCGGGCACCGCCGCTTGGTAGCCTTCTCCGAAAATCCGATCGACGAAGAAGTCACCCGCCACCGCAAACAGGATCGCACCGAGTCCAGTCACCGCCCCGACGATCAGGGACCAGCGCACCGTCTGACTGCGGAAGCGGCAAAGGTCTCCGCGTTCAACCGCGGCGCACTGTTCGGAGTAGACGACAAAGGCAACCGGGTTCGTGTAGATCCTCGCGGCTTCGCTGACCTTGGTCGAAAGCCGAAAAAGGCCGGCATTGGTGACGCCGCTGAGAGCACCGATAAGCGGGGTGGAGAACTCGAAGACCGCTTGCGGAAGCACAGTGATGGCGCTGGCCCTGGTGAGGGGCCAGAAATCCTCGTGCCATTCGGCAAACGAGATCGGGTCCGATCTTTTTACCGAGAGCGCACCCTGGCGGCGCGCCTGCCGGAAAGTAATGGCAAGGCCGCCGATCGCCGAGATCAGGCGCCAAATGACAAAAGCAATGGCGATGGCGATCATGCCGCCGCCCTTCGTCATTACCAGGGCGAGAATCGCAACCTTCACCATGGCGCCGAGCATGAGCCAACCGCCGACCGCTTCATGGTGGCCAAAGGCCCGTGGGATGGCCACGGCAAGAAGCGGCGGGCGCAGCGCGGTCAGCATCACGGTCAGCACCACGGCGGTAAAGATCGCGTGCTCGCCGGAAGGCACGACGAGCACTGCAGTGACAAGTCCACTCGCGAGTCCGAACGTGAGAAGGCCCAGCTCGAATAACACTGCAATATCGAGAATGCGCCGCAGGTCGTCGGCCCGTCGCATTTCGATCGCGCGCACCGCGTGCCTCATGAATGTCTGTGCGAAGTTCGGCGAGCCTAACCGCTCGACCATCGTGCCGACGGAAAGCGCAATCAGAAAGATGCCGAGATTTTCAGGTGACAGGATGCGAGCAACAAGCGCGAAGGAGACGAGGTCAAGCGCCGACGCAATCGCGTTGGCGATCGTTGAGACCGCTCCCTTGCGCGAGGCCGAACTAAAGTTTTCGCCAAGCCGCGCGATGAGAGTCATGGGGAAAGCGCAATCGGATTCATTGCTCGACCACCGGCGCGGTGTTCAAGCGTGGCCTCTCGCTGCGTCCGGTTGATCTGGCGAGGGCCGCCTTATAGATCGAGAGCTGGCGCTCGATCGCGGGGCCCGAGACATGCTCGCGGATCGCATGCGCCTGGGCCCGCCCGCCGGCAGTCCGCCACGCGTCGTCGGCCAGCAGCACATCGAGGCCGCGGGCAAAATCGCCATCGGTGACGTGATATCCGAAATTCGATGCATAACCATCCGGATTGCATGCACTGAGAATCGCGCAACCGTTAGCCGCGGCTTCGATGAAGGTCAGTGGCAGCCCCTCCCGGGCAGCGGTGTTGATCAGCACCCAGGCCTCGGAAAAGTGTGCAAAGAAACGAGGGTCTGCGGCCTGATCGATGAAATCGGTAAACTCTACATTCTTCAGGCCACCGGCGCGCCGCCGCATCTCGCCTGCATAATCCTCGTCGCTTCCTCCACCGATCACGACGAAGCGCACGTTCGGAAATCGCCCCGCCACATCGAGGAAGATCTCGGGCCGCTTGATCGGCACCAGCCGCCCGACGAACAAAACGAGCGGCGACGCCGATTTCTTGACGCCGGCAGGGGGGTCGAACGGCATCGGAGCATAATCGGGATCGGCGTTCAGTCCGTAGAGGCGTCGGACCTTTGCCTGGAGAAACCGGGCCGGTACCTGAACGGCGTCAGCCCCCCGAGTCGAGAGAGCTGCCGGGCGCATTCCGAAATAGGCAAAGGATGGAAGAAGCCGCAACGCGCTGTGGGTCGGAAAGCGGAAACTGATCCGCCAATCGGCCCAATCGCGCGGGTCGGCACATTCGACGACATGCGCGCGATCTGGCATGGCCCATTGCCCAAGATAGGCTCCGAGCGACGCCTGAATGTAGTGATACACATCAGCGTCCGCCGCCCGGGCTTCACGCATGAGCGCCCGCAGGTCGCGTCGATCATAGGTTCGGACCGAAATCCCCTCCATCACCGGTGGAGGATGGTGATCGCCGCGGGGAGCGATCACGCTGACCTCGACGCCGCGGGCGACGAGGTGCCGGCCGAGGGTGCGCGCGGCGACGCCGACCCCCCCGCATGCCCCGACGCCCAAAAACTCGGTGGTGACGATGCAGACTCGCATGGGGTCATTTCCGCCGATCAGGCAAAGACGCGGGCGCCAAACGGAGCTTGTGCCGAGCGAACATGGGCAATCACCGCCTTGGCGATGTGGGCGAGGTCCACATCGCCCTTGAACGCCTCGCCTATGGCGCCGGCGCCCGAGATCAATAGAAACCCGTCGTTCAGGTGGTGGCCGGTCCTCGCATCGGTATAGTCGCGCCTGATCTCGCCGGTTCGAGGCGAGGTCACGGCGCTGATCGACCGATCGACGTTCCATTCGATCATCAAGTCGGGAAGGCGGTCGAGGAACGGACCATCGAGAACGTCGCGCGTCTTCATCACCGCGCGAACGAGCCGGGTGCCGGTTTCAACGCAGACCAGCGAATTGAACGCCTCCGACAGATCCTCGCAGACTGCGTCATACTCGGCCTCGGCGATGATGCCGTTCGGCTCACGCCCGACGAGATTGATGCGCACCGCACCGGCGCGCTCATTCAACGGCAATGCGAAGGCCCGTTGCTTGCGGCGGTCACGCTTCAGCATCGTTTCGCGAAGGCTATGGCGAAGCCCGTAAAGCGGCCTCTGCACGCTATGCGGAATCCGATTCCACAGGGTGCGGAGAAACTTGTAGGTGCCTCCCGAGCTGTCAACCGGATTATCGATGCGCCGCAAGATCGTGTCGACGAGATGCGACCAGTGGTAGTTCGGCCCGATACCGCTGATCGAAACCACGATGACTGCGCACGCTTTGTCTATGTCGGCCGTAAGGCGGCCGACCACTTCATCCAACTCCATCAGCATCGTGGCCAATGGGTCTTCCGCGGCTGGCGCTTCGTTGTGGCGCGGGTGGGAGGGATCGTGCATGTGCCAGAACAGGTGGCTCATCTCGTGGCACTCGTCGAACCCGGCGTAGCAGAGGTCCCAGGCACGCGAACGCAGCAGCTCGCTCAACACTTCCACCTTGCGCCGCAGCGTCTCGCGTTTTGCCGCGAGCAGGCGTCCCGGATTGGCGTTGATGGAATGGCCCCAGTCGTTTGGGTTGACCGGGTCGTCGGGGTAGCGAGCGATCAGTTCACCGGCGAGTTCCGGCGGGTAGCTCGCGAGCTTGGTGTAATGGCCGGCATCGTGGACCAGCCAGTCCGTGATCACGACGCCGCTGGCGATCGGGGAGGGCGCCGCATGCACGGGATTGAGAGCGATCACCTTCGCGCCGTCTTGGCTCAGCGTCTCCCAGAAAGGCTTGCACACCGAGCGCGGCGCGGTCGTCACCCTGCTGCGGTACGTCCCAGGAATGATTTCGTCGTAGGAGCAATGACCGTGAACCGAGGGCTGCTGCCCGGTGTAGAAGGTATGCCAGTCTGCCTCGATCGAAACCGACCTGCAGTTCAGGCGCCCGACGATGCCCTGCTTGCGAAGTCGCGCGAGGTTGGGAAGGCGCCCGGTTGCGGTCCACTCGTCCAGAAGTTCCGCGTTCACGCAATCGAGTGAAATGACGAACGCCTTGCCACTGACCGTCATTAGGTCTCCTCGGAGCACCGAAGCCAAGTTACCTTCACACTGCGACGGTCTCGCCCGCCATCGACTGGCTCAGTCCGGCGAGCGCCGTCCCGCGCCATTTCTTGTGGCATGCGACGCCATGCAAAGCAGCGATCGTCGGTGCGAGATCGAAGACCGACACGCCGTCACGGCTGCTCCTGCCGTGCGCGATAGGCCGGTTCGTCAATACCAGCCCGTCGACTTGGTGATCCCCGGTTCGCGGCGGCCAAAAGCCCATCTCGATTCGTCCGAGCCGTTCGGACTGCACGGCGTCCATGCGCTTCGTCCGATTCCACGTGATGAACATGTCGGGCATGGACAAACTGTCTACGGCTTCGGGGACCAGGTCGCGACTAAATTGGACTTCGGTGACAAGTGGAATGTTGGAGTCCACATCGCGCAGGCCCAACAATGCCTCTCGTAGATCTTCCTTGAGAGCTTTAGCCTCTTTGCCGGGCTCGACCACTCCGTGCGGTTCGCGCCCACGGAGATTGATGCGGATTGTACCGGTCTCCTCATTGAGCGGCATGGCGAAAGCGCGGCGGCGGCGGCGTTTGGTTTCGAGGTAGAACTCGCGCAAGTAGGATTTTAGTGGAAGCAGCTTGTTCTCCAGCCATGGGGGCTGCGCGGCCCAGACATGACCGAGCGTGCTGTACAGATTGCGCTC
This sequence comes from Methyloceanibacter sp., assembly GCF_050728395.1. Classification (GTDB taxonomy): domain Bacteria; phylum Pseudomonadota; class Alphaproteobacteria; order Rhizobiales; family Methyloligellaceae; genus Methyloceanibacter. Next base: position 55,939 of record NZ_JBOHJB010000001.1, on the reverse strand, counting down.
ACGGCTCCCGCCGTTCTCGAACCGAGCGATGATCTTGTCGACCATATGGGACCAGGTATTGGCGGGTCCGATGCCCCCGAGAAGGAGGACGATTGCGGCGGTGTCAGGCCCGGCGCGATTGAGAAAAACGCCGACCGCGGCATCGGCATCCGTCAGGGCCCTCCGCACCATCGCGTTGCCGGGATCATTTTTCTCAAAACACCGCCACAGCACGTGTCCGAGATTGTGTAGGTCATCGATCCCAATATGCACGTGGTCCCAATCTTCGCGATCGATTAGATTGGCGAAGGCTTTCGACTTGTTGGCGAGACTTGCCGATATGGAATTTCCCAGCCGGTCCGCATCGGCGTATTTATCGCTGCCGCAATCTTTTTCCGCGAAGGGGTCGTCGGGGAATTCACGATCTAGGCTCGCCGCGATTTCGGAGGGATAGGACGTGGCCTTGGCGCGGCGTCCGGCGACATGCGTCGCCCATTCATTGAGCTGAATTCCGTTCACCCCGGGCGTATGGATGGCATTGACGCTGTTGACGACGAGGACGCGCTTACCAGACCTGCCGAGGACCTCCCAATAGGTCGAACCGGGTTTCACCGGCCGTGGTTGGATCCTCATTCGATAGGTGCCCGGTATGGGCTGATCGAACGCCGTCGCCCCATGGTCTGCAACGGAAAGACCGGTATGGGCCGTGGCCCAGGCAGCAACCTGAAGCGGAATTTCGTAGTTTACCCTGGTGGCACCGGAGCGCGCCATGAGGCGTGCAAGATTGGGCATGATACCGTCGCGGACTCCCCGCAGAAGAATGCTCGAGTGGAGGGAATCGAGCTCGATCCAGATCGACTTCGCGGTCATATTGCCACCCCCTGTGCCCCCCGGCGCTTAATGTCGCAATTATGCGACTTTTGTTGCGACGCATCAATCGTTGGCCATCGCGCATGGGGGCGGCGGCTTCCAGTAAGTGCTATTCATTCCCACCGGTCGAAAGCAGCCAGGGCCCGCCCATTGCAAAATCTCTTTGAGGTTCATGGACTTGAAGCCGAACCTGCTCATTACGACGTCGACGCTACCCAACGGGCCGCACGACCCCGAGCCGCGGTTTATTGCCGACCTTGCAGCCGGGCTCGGCAGGCATTTCGAAGTCTGTGTGCTTGCCCCTCGCAATCCAGGCGCAAGGCCGATCGATGCATTCGCGGGGGTTGAGATCCGCCGGTATGCCTATGCCCCCGTGAGGTCGTGGGAGACATTGACCTATCCCGGCGCTTCCCTTGACCGGCTTCGCCAAAGGCGGGTCCGCTGGGGGTTGGTGCCGCTCTTGGCGGCCGGGCTCTATCGCGAGATGCGCCGCCTCTTAGCGGAGCGGAATTTTGCCTGCATCCATGCGCATTGGCTGGTGCCGCAGGGCGCTGTCCAGGCGCTCGCACCGTCGGGCAGGTCGCAAACGCCTTATATCGCCATCGCCCATGGCGCCGACGTTCACGCCATGAACGGCGTATTTGCGACCGAGATTCTGCGACGGACGGTTCGCCGCGCCTCTGGTGTGGTGAGCGCCAGTCACCGCCTGAGCGAGACGCTGCGTGCGAGATTCCCCGCCGAGATGGCGGCGCGGCCGACGGCCGTGATTGGGACCGGGGTCGATACCGAGAGGTTCTCGCCTTCGCTGCGCACCGAAGACTGGCCGGCGGCGCACGGCGTATCGCGGCCGGTGATCCTCTATGTCGGGCGGCTTTCGGAAAAGAAAGGGGTCGAGTTTCTCCTTACCGCCCTGGCGGCCGAGCCGTTGCGCTCGATGAAGGCTTCACTCGTCATCATCGGCAGGGGACCCTTGGACGAGCGGTTGCAGAGACTTCGCGGTGAACTCGAACTCGGCAGCCGAGTCTGCTTTCTTCCGCCTTGCGATCACGCCGCTCTGGGCCAGCATATCGCCGCCGCCGACGTTCTGTGTTTGCCTTCGGTGGTCGCCAGTGACGGCGATCAAGAGGGAAGGCCGACGGTCCTGGTCGAGGCCGCCGCCTGCGGCATTCCCGCCGTCGCGTCCGATGTTGGCGGTGTCCGGGAGTGGATCGACCATGGCCGCAACGGCGTGCTGGTGCCGCCGGCCGACCCATCGGCGCTGGCTGAGGCCCTCGCCGGTCTTCTGCGGCAGCCGGAAAATGTCCGGCGGATGGGCGAAGCGGCGCGGCAAAAGGCGCTTCAGACATCATGGTCTGCCGTCGCCGATCGCTATGCCGAGTTCACGCAGCAAGCGCTTGCCCGGCAAGAAAACAACCGATGATGGACCGGTGGGCAAGACGGCGCCGCAATCTTATCCCGAAAGCACATTTACCTTCGCGAAGAGCCTGCGAAATTCGGCTGCGATGATGTCGGGGAGGGGCCCCGCATCGCACGCCGCGATACTGGCACCAAGATGAGCCGTGTCGCCTGTCCCGTTCAAAATAACATCCGGACCCAGCTCGTATCGACCGAATCTGATCCTTTGATGGCCTCTCCGACCAGGTTCTCAGTGCCGTAGCTGGCGGCGGAGTCGATGACATTCACGCCTCGATCGAGACCGAAGCGAATAAGCCTGATGGCGGTGTCGCGCGAATTGCCATTAGCCAGACCGAGCCGACTGGGGCCACCAGCGCCAATTCCGATGGCGCTCACCTGCAACCCAGTTCGACCAAATTGCCCGTAGATCATTGTTGCCTCAAGGGAGGTTCTCCCCCCTCACATCACCGTTTGCACTTAACAGGGCCATGGCTACGTAGAAAGATCAGATGGAGAAGCAATGCGTAATTGTCGGGGCAGGGCCTGCGGGATTGACCGCCGCTTATGAACTGTCTGAGACGGGGGCCATGTTTCGGGGAGACAACGAAGAGATCACCACTCTCATCCGGCAGTTTCACCATCCACGCCTCGGGCCTCCGGCCTCTGGTCAGCGCCGGGATACCGTTTGTTAAGCGGCTGCTGTCACCCTCTGCCGATGGCACGGGCTTACAATAGTGGGCGGCGGCCCCAATGGCCGTCGACGGTGAGGGAAGTGGTGGAAAACATCGAACCTGTGAATGGCAAGGTTGTGGGCTATCCCACCCCGACCGTGGGGGGCCCTGGTGCTCCGGCATGCTATCGCGTCTCGCTTTTGTCGGGTTCGCTTGAGGTCACGGCCCGCTTGAAAAGCGCCGACGACTTGGAACTCCTCGTGAAGGTGTTGGAAGCAAACAAGCCTCTTTTTGCCAAGGCCGACCGATTAGCGACCGAAGTCTTGACCTTGACGCAAGAGTCGACGGGCGGCGCAGCAGCCCTGTCCTCAGTTCCCGGCGGGGCTGAAGCACAGGCCTAGTTGGCCGCACCGTTTTCGCGCTCAAGCCGAAAAGCCTTGGCGCCAAGAGCACGCTACGCGTTTCCAACGCCGTCGCTGTCATAAACGGTCATGCGGCCAAGTGCCTGGGCAAGAAACGGTCGAGCGTCACAATTTGGGACTTTTTGTCCCAAAAAAGACTCCGACTGAAAATTCGCCAAATCGAACATTTGTCGAATCCTCAGGCGGCTCTGGCCGCCTCACACGCTCGCCGGGCTCAATCCATGAGCAAATTCGAGTTTCATGTCGGGGTGCATGACGGCCTCATCGTGGTCACGGAACCAGCGTCGCACTTCTATGCGGTCTACGGAATGCTCAAGGGTCAGCGGCGGCTCGTCCTCGAGCGGCGAAGGCCAACCAAAGACGAGAAGCTGGTCACGCAAGCGCGCAAGGCCGCGAACGCTAAGGCGCGCGAGTTGGGGTGGATTCTTTAGGGGCCATTCGAGTCTGCTCGGGATGCCAGCCCGCCGGTGCTTGCTGTTCTGTCCGGATCAGAGCGTGAAGGCTCGCGATCTCGACTGGCTCCCGAGAGTAGCTTCGCCCAAACGCCCCCAGCACGTGGATTAGCGATGCCTAAAGGTGCGCCCCCTTTGACCATGACCGATCTTTTCAAGACGCCTTTTTGCGGCTGAAGAGTGCAGCGACTCCTCGGCGTACAAAATGACCAAGGACGGCAAAAATGGACATCATAATAGCAGCTCCGACCAGTCGGCCCATAAGATCTGCAGTATTGAGGTCTGGGTCGCCGAGATGGTCTTGAATCGCGACGAAAATCAGAGTGGCATAGACGACGCCGACACCTAGCCCAACGAGAGCCGCCGTCTTGAGGCGCGTGCAAAACAAGCCTCCGACAATGGCGACAAGTCCGAACAGTCCATTTACTAAGGCCGCTGCGTCTTCCATGGGGAGCAACCCTTTCTACCTGGCCAACCACCCAGTGATCAATTCACTGCACGGGTTCAGTTGAGGAAACTTGCACTCACGATCGCCTGAAATCCTATGACCGCTAAGCTGAACGGTGGCTGAACGAGGCCCTTGCGGTTCAAAGCTGAGCCGTAACGTTTATGAGTTTGAGCGCACATGGGAACGGTGTGGGTGGTTCTCCAAGCAACTTCAAAGTCTCCTTCGCAATCACTAACTTACGGGTGTGAAATCAGAATATCGAAAGAAGCAAGAAGCCAAGGACCGCGCCGCCAAGTCGCTGCAGCAAACCAAGAGGCGACTGGGCGTAGGACCTGCGAGTCCTCTGCGCGGCGCAAAGCCGAGCCCGCTTGCCACCCGAACGTGGGAGAGGCGGCCAAAGCTCGCTCCTACCTCTGACCGTATCCCCGGCCCGGCGCCCGCCGACGATTTCATGCATGCGCCCAAGTGGCAGCGTGGAGCCAGCGAGACGGATGCGACGGTGAGAGAAATTCGCCGGAAGGCGTCGAAGATCGCCCCAGCATACAACAAAGGCGCACTGCAATATCTGCCGGACGATTAGCGCCGCCGGCCGAACCTGTCGCTGGTCGGCAAGGCCCTGGCCGTCACCACGCTTTCGCTCTGTGGCCTCGCCGCCACTCGCCACACTTAAATCGCGCGGAAGCTGGTTGGATCATCGCTTAAGGGGTTGGCTTTGCGCGGGCTTGTCCTATCATGACAGAAGTATGTCGGCGTAAGAGGGGGAGTACCGGACATGTCAAGTACCGTTCGGGACGTACACGCTTTTATCGGGCTGATGATCTTCGTTTTCGTCTTTACCACGCTCTTTTCGGTCGTCGGCCGTCTTGGCTATGCGGACGCCGAAAGCCCAAGCTGAGGACAGCGGCAAGGGCCCTTTCAATTCGAGGACCTTGTTGCGCAGCCGGCGACAGGATGGGGGCGGGCTGCGGGACGCACTAGCCGAACATGCGCTAGCGGAAATTCCGAAACTGCTGACGTTGCTTGACCGCACGCCAGTAAGCGCGACCTATGGTTGCTTTGACCGAAGCTACTGGCACTATCGGATCATGGATTTTCCCTGCGGGATGTCGCAGGAATTTGTGTGGCCGCTGGCCCTCGTCTGGTCGCTCGATCTGCCAGGCAACCCCTATCGCGGACGCCCTGCGATGCGCGATTGGATCGAAGCCGGAATCCGATTTGCGACGCGCTCTGCCCATCGCGATGGCTCTTGCGACGACTACTATCCATTCGAACGGGCCACCGGCGCCGGCGCCTTTTCGCTGCTCGCGATGCTGGAAGCTTCGCACATCATCGGACTTGGTGAGGATGATGAAATCAACCGCTTCTTCGACCGACGTGCGACATGGCTCACCGCCCGCCAGGAAAGCGGTGCGCTTGCCAATCACGAGGCGCTGATCGTTGCCTGCCTCATGCGCATGGCCGAGCGTGGCTCTAATGCGTGGGAGCCGGCTTTGGCTGCGCGGTTCGACCGTCTCCTCTCCTGGCAGTCCAAAGAGGGTTGGTTCAGTGAGTATGGGGGTGCCGATCTGGGCTATCTGTCGCTCACCATCGGATTGCTCGCAGACATCGATCGCCGCCGGCCGCATATTCGAGTTCGGGAGCCGCTCGCCCGTGCGATTCGGTTCTTGTCAGACTTCGTGCACCCGGACGGGACGATCGGTGGCGAATACACCAGCCGCGGAACCCTGAACTTTTTCCCGCATGGCTTCGAGATCGCAGGCGCCTGGATGCCTGAGGCGCTGGCCGTGAATGAGCGCGCGCTGCGACCCCTGCGCGACGGCCATGCACCCTGCTATTCCGATGATCGGATCATCGGCCATCATGTGTGGAGCTGGCTGTTGGCCTGGCAATATTTTCGGAGTGAACGCCCTGTTCCCGTCCTTCGGCCACCTGGGAGGGTTTGGTATGACGAAGCCAGACTCCTGATTGACCGTCGCGGCTCGAATGCGCTCTTTGTCGCCCTGGGCAAGGGGGGTGCCTTGAAGCTATTTCAGGACGATCGGCTCGCGCATTCTGACACCGGGCCCACGCTGCTCATGAAAGGCGGTCGCGTCGCTGTGACCCATTTGGAAGTTGACAACAAGATCATCGTCCACGGCGATGAATTGGTTGTCGAAGGGCAAATGGCTTGGGCGCGAGAGGCAAAGCTAACCCCACTCAAGACAATCATGCTTCGGACTGTCATGCTGATCGCTGGCCGGTTCTGTCCAGATCTCATGCGACGCCTCTTGCAGCGGCTGCTTGTTACCGGTCGGACCAACGCGCCGTTCCGCTTCCGTCGTGAATTGCTCTGGAACGGAGTGGCCTGGTCGATCAAGGATACGATATGGGCTGAGCGCGGCTGGGCTGACGTGGCCAAAGCCGGGGTCGACGGGTTCCAGACCTCGATCACCACCGTCATGGCGCGTGTCTTCGATCTGAACCAGTTACAGCCCTGGCTAGACCTGACCTCGCGCCTCCAATCGCTGCGATATGACGAACCGCTTGTCATCGAGCAAGATATGCGTCACGACGGGAACAGCCTTTAGACGAGACAATGATGCGTCGGCTCATTGCATTCTTGGTCAGCGCCGGCCTCCTTCTGCTGCTTTACCGACTGATCGATTTTTCGAGCCTCATCGTTGCAATGCGGATGGCCGATCCCACCTTGCTTGCGGTCGGTATTTCGCTGGTCATTCCCCTGACGTTGGCGACGGCTTGGCGCTTCTCGATCCTCACAGGGCTTAAGCGGATTGGCATTCTCAGATCTACCGAACTGATCCTCGCGGCCAGCTCGCTAAACCTTTTCTTGCCATCCAAGATGGGGGATCTCGCCAAGGCGGTGGTGTTGGTCGACCGCGATGGCATGGATGCCAAACTTGCCTTGAGCATCTGTCTCTTCGAGAAAGCTCTCGATCTCGCATCGCTGGTTTTATTGGGTGGGATAGCCCTTCTCTATGTGGCCAGCGATAGCCCCCTGCTCTGGGTGCTTGCCGCCATGACTACGCTCCTCTCAATTGCATTAATACTGATGATGCTCCCTATTGGCGTCGGCCCTAAGGTCGCAAGCGTTGCGGCAAAGCTTGCAAACGGGCGGGTCACCGCCTTCCTCCAAGGATTTGCGGAAACCTGGCAATCAGTTGTCGAATGGTTTTGGAGTGACAGGAAGCGGGCCGTTGCGGTGCTAGTTTTATCGATCGGGATATGGGCCGGGCATTTGATGCAGTTCTGGCTGTTCGCGCGCGCTCTCGGCGCCATCATTCCCATTCTTGACAATATGGCATTCGCGACACTTGGCATCCTCGCGGGTCTGTTGCCCTTCACTTTCGCCGGCATCGGCAGCCGCGATATGGCATTGGTGCATTTCTATGGCGCCTATCTGACCCCGGGGCAGGGCGCGTTCCTCGGTGTCCTGGCGACGCTTCGCTACATCATTCCCGCACTCGCAGGACTTCCGTTTGTGGATCAGTTCACTAGAAAATTTCGGGTGAGTCGGAATGCAGCGACCAATCGCCGCCTCAGCTGAAGAATTGATAGACCGCAATATCACCGCGCGGCTAGGTCATGTACCAGCTGCGGTCGGGTTATTAGGGGACGATCACCCGTAGCGCCCCAGGGCGCGAACGATATTGTAGTGGCGGATGCATCATCTCGACTTCGCCGTCGAGCGCCACCGGTAGGCGGCTCGTCCTGGAGCGGACCTGCAGCTCCTTCAACCGGAAGCTTTCGATGTCGCGCGCCTGGCTGACCTTGCCGAAAACCATGCGGCAGATCATCCAGAAGAAACCGAACGGCCGGCGCTGCTTGACCACATAGACCGAGAGTTCTCCGCGATCGAGGTGAGGACGCCGGCCGAGCTCGAAGAACTCCACGCCGTATTCGTTATTGCCGATGAGCAGGCATGGCGTACGGTAAGGCCGCGTCCAGCCTTCCGCCGAGAGCGCGAGCCGGCGGCGCGGGAAATGCTTCAGCACGCGGAACAGCGCCGGCACCATCGCCATCCATTTGGCAAGCTTGTGATGGGCCCTTCGCCGCTCGCGGTCGAGCACGATATAGGGGTAGATGCCGATCGAGGAGTTGTTGATGAAAGTCTCGCCGTTGACCTCGGCGAGATCGACGGCGCGGGTCGCGCCCTTGGCGAGCACTTCCGCGGCCTCGTCGAGATGCAAGGGGATGCCGAGGTCCTTTGCAAAGTGGTTCAAGGTTCCGAGCGGCAGGATGCCGAGAGGGACGCCGGTCTCGGCAAGCACGCCGGCGACGGTGCGGATGCTGCCGTCGCCGCCGCCCACCACCACCGCGTCGATCTCGCCCGCTTTTGCTCGCGCCAGCGCGCTTTCGGCCAGGCGCTTCAGGTCTCGGCCTGAGCAGAATTCGAGCTCCGCCGCGATGTCCAACGTGCCAAGTGTGCCCGCCAAATCCGCTCGCAGCTGTTCGGTGCCCTTATGGTCTGCCGTGCCGGCGCCGACATTCAACAGCGCGATCAGTTTCAACCTTGCTCTTGGGAGCGACCGGTCCGATGACACCTGAAATCAGCCTTTGCGTGCTTCCTCGATGTAAAGGCGGCGGAACTCCTTCGCCACCGGCCCGGGGCGCCCGTCGCCGATCGGGCTGCCGTCGATCTCGACCACCGGCAGGACGAAGGCCGAAGCCGCGGTGAGGAAAGCCTCGCGCGCCTGCATCGCCTCGGCCACCGTGAAGGGGCGCTCCTCGATGACGAGACCTTCTTCCTTCGCCAGCCGCAGCACGGCGCGGCGCGTCACTCCCGGCAAGATGTGATGGCCGAGCGGCTGGGTACGGATCGAGCCGTTCACATCGAGGATGAAGGAGGTGGAGGACGTGCCCTCGGTGACGAAGCCATCCTCGACCATCCAGGCCTCGTAGGCGCCGCGGCGCTTCGCCTCCTGCTTGCCCATGGTCTGGGCGAGCAGCGCGGTCGATTTGATGTCACGCCGCTTCCAGCGAATATCGGGAAGCGTGATCACCTTGACCCCGGTCTCGGTATAGGGTGTGTCGAGCAGGGGCCGACTTTGAGTGAAGGCGACCACGGTGGGAGGCACGCCCTCAGGGTAGAGAAAATCGCGATCGGCCACGCCACGGGTGATCTCCAAATACACGACGCCTTCCTCGACCTTGTTCAACGCGATCAATTCCGCATGCAGCGCGCGGAGTTGCTCGTGCGTCAAAGGAGGGGCGATCTGCATCTCGGCGAGCGAGCGGTCGAGCCGCGCCACATGATTTTCGAGATCGATCGCGCGCCCAGCCAGGATAGCGGTCACCTCGTACACGCCCTCGGCGAATAGAAAGGCGCGGTCGAAGACCGAGATTTTCGCGTCGGCCTCCGGCACGAAGCTGCCATTCACATAGACGATGCGGGACATGGAGTGGGGCCGTCGCCCTCAAGCCGAGGAATTGGCAGGTTCGATGCTCAATCCGGCCTCTTCGATCAAGGCGAGGTCGTCGCTCACGTCGTTGTTGGCGGTGGTCAGCAGCTTGTCGCCGTAGAAGATCGAGTTGGCACCGGCAAGAAAGCAGAGCATTTGCGCCTCGCGGGAGAGCGAGCGGCGTCCTGCCGAAAGCCGCACGCGGGACGCCGGCATCAGCACGCGCGCCACAGCCACCATGCGCACGAGGTCGAGCGGATCGACCGGCGGCCGGTCTTGCAGCGGCGTGCCGGGCACGGCGACCAGCGCATTGATCGGCACGCTTTCGGGATGCGGATCGAGATTGGCCAGCGTCTGGAGCAGCCCAGCACGGTCCTCCACGCTCTCGCCCATGCCGACGATGCCGCCGCAGCACACCTCGACGCCTGCGCGCCGCACGCGTTGAAGCGTATCCAGCCGGTCCTGATAGCAGCGGGTGGTAATGATTTCGCCGTAGAACTCCGGCGAGGTGTCGAGATTGTGGTTGTAGGCGGTGAGCCCAGCTTCGGCCAGCCGATCGGCCTGGCCTTGCGTGAGCATGCCAAGGGTGACGCAAGCCTCCATGTCGAGGGCGCGCACGCCGCGCACCATGGCGAGCACGCGGTCGAACGCCTCGCCGTCCTTCACCTCGCGCCAGGCTGCGCCCATGCAGAAACGCGTGGCGCCGGCTTCCTTGGCGACGGCGGCCTTGGACAGCACCTCGTCAATATCGAGGGCCTCTTCGCGCTTCAGTCCGGTGCTCTTGGCGTAATGGGCCGATTGCGGGCAGTATTTGCAGTCCTCGGGGCAGGCCCCCGTCTTGATCGAATAGAGGCTAGCGAGCTGGACCGCGCCGTCGGCGTGATGGCGGTGGTGCACCTCCCGCGCCTGGTCGACAAGCTCGAGCAAGGGCCTGGTCAAGAGCGCCAGGATCTCGCTTTTTTCCCAGTCGTGACGGAAGGATCGAGTCGGCAAAGGCGGCTCACCGGCCGTCTTCGCCGGATTTTCTTTACCATTGATAGGATTCGGGAAAGTCGGGAGCTCGGTCACGTGTTCGCGTTGCGATTGCTTTCGGGTCTGACCCTTCGCTAATACAGGATCGTGCCTGGAAGCGAAAGAAGCTACGCAGCCTATCTGGAGACGCGCGAGCGCGACGGCTTGCGGCGCGGGCTGTCCGGGGTCGAGGCGCGCGACGCAAGAACCATGCGCATCGGGGATGAGACCTTCGTCAATTTCGCGAGTAACGACTATTTGGCCTTGCGCTTCCATCCTGCGCTGATCGCGCGGGCGCGAGCCTACGCCGAAGACTATGGCGTGGGCTCCGGCGCCTCTCGGCTCGTCACCGGCAATCTCGATCTGTTCGCCGGCCTTGAAGCCAAAGTCGCGGCGCTGAAGCAGAAGCCGTCGGCGCTGATCATGGCCTCTGGCTTCCAGGCCAATGCTTCGGTCCTGCAGGCGCTGTTCGACCGAAACGTGCTCGGCGCCGAGCCGCTGGTGTTCTCCGACCGGCTCAATCATGCGAGCATCCATTTCGGCTGCGCCGCGTCGGCGGCGCGGGAGATACGCTATCGCCATGCCGATGCTGAGCACCTCGGCTCGCTTCTGAGTCAATATCAAGGAGATGAGCGGCCGAAATTCATCCTGACCGAGAGCGTATTCTCCATGGACGGCAACGTGGCGCCGCTCGCCGAAATCGGGAGGCTCGCGCGCGAGCATGACGCCATGCTGATCGTCGACGACGCCCATGCCACCGGAATTCTGGGCGAGGGTGGGCGCGGTCTTTCCGGAGAAGCCGACCTGGTCATCGGCACCTTCTCCAAGGCCCTTGGCTCCTTCGGCGCCTATGTCGCCTGCTCCCACATTTTACGCGACTATCTGATCAATCGCTGTTCCGGATTGATCTATTCGACGGCGCTGCCCCCTCCGGTGCTTGGCGCGATCGACGCGGCGCTCGACCTCGTGCCGTCATTTGATGCCGAGCGCGCTCATGTTGCGAGCCTGGCCGAGCGTTTCCGTCAGGGCGCGCGCTCTCTCGGTTACGATACTGGCGCCTCCACCACGCAGATCGTGCCGCTGATCGCGGGCTCCAATCATGCAGCTCTGAGTTTGAGCAAGAGGCTCCGCGATGCCGGCTTCTTCGCCACCGCCATCAGGCCTCCCACGGTTCCGGCCGGCACGGCCCGGCTTAGGCTCGCCTTCACCGCGGCTCACAGCAATGCGGACCTCGACGGGGTGCTGAAAGCCCTGGATGACCGAGTTCTGCCGCGCATCGCCACGGCGTGAACCGCCCCGCGCCCAAGATGCATTTCGTGTTCGTCCATGGCTGGGGCTTCAATGCCGCGATTTGGCGCGATTTGACCGGATATATGCGGAGTCACGCGTTCAGCCTGGTCGATCTCGGCTTCATCGCCGGTGGGCCTAAGGCAGCGACGAGCGAATGGCCAAGCGATGCCATCGCCGTCGGCCACTCCCTTGGGCTTCTCTGGCTGCTTCACCGGGCAAGGGAGGAGGGCCGCATGCCGTTCCGTGGCCTGGTCAGCATCCAGGGCTTCGACCGCTTCTGCCCTCATATCCCGCCGTCGCGGGTCGCCTTCATGCGGCGGGGGCTTCGCCGCGATGCCTACCAGACCCTTGACGCTTTCTGGCGCGGCTGCGCCACCGAGCCCTTCGCATCCCTAGAGGCCCTCAATGTTGCACGGCTCGATGAGGGGCTTGGCTGGTTAACGGATTGGGATGAGACCAAAGCGACGGCGGGGCTTGCTTGTCCCACTCTCGCCCTTGCCGCCCGCGACGACGCCATCGTGCCGCAAGCGATGAGCGAGGCCATCTGGGGGGGCGATAATATCCGCTGGTCCGAGACCGGCGGCCATGTGCTACCTCTGAGGCACCCTGAATGGTGCGCCAGCCATGTCCTCGATTTTGCGCATGCTCTCCAACCGTAGCACCGCCGTCGCCCAGAGCTTCGGCGCGCGTGCGGCATCCTATGAGCAGCACGCCGATCTCCAGCGCGGCATTGCCGGGCGGCTGGCGCGCTTGCTGCCGCCTCTCGCCGCTCCCCGCGTGCTCGAGCTTGGCTGCGGCACGGGGCTGTTCAGCCGTCACCTTCTCGCGCGCTATCCCGGCGGAACCTTCGTCCTCACCGACCTCGCACCGTCCATGGTCGAGCAATGCAGGCTGAATCTTGCAGGCGCGGGCGAGAAGCGCGTCAGCTTCGAGGTGATGGATGCCGCGCGCCCGACAACCGACGGACCCTTCGACCTCATCGCCGCGAGCATGACGCTGCACTGGCTCGCCGACCCTGAAGCAGCACTCGCCACGCTCCGCAAGCGTCTCGCGCCGAACGGTGTTCTGGTCTTCGCCACGATCGGCGGCGAGAGCTTCCCCGAATGGCGGGAGACGCTGGCGGCCGAAGGCTTGCCGAGCGGCGTCGTGGAGGTCCCAGACCTGCCGGGCATCGTCAGCGAGGAACACCTGACGCCTGACGCAAGCACGCTTGCCTTCCTGCGGCGCATGAAGGCGGTCGGCGGCTTGACACCCAGAGAGGGTTACATGCCGGTCGCGCCAGGGCCACTGCGCCGCTCCATCCGCAACGCCGATCGGCGCCATCGCGGGCGCATCACCTGGCACATTGTCTATGGCCGGCTTCGGGCAGGGCGGGCGGAAGCTTAGCCGCCGACAAGCGCCCGCTCTCGCCACGCGTTCATAAGTTGGGCGAGGTCCTCGGCCGACAAATCGTAGGTTTCTGGAAGTGCTGCGTTCCGGCCGGCCATGGAACGGTTCAGGTCGGCCATCTTTCCCGAGACGTTGACGTCGTCGTAGCACACCAGGTCCCTGCTTGCGCCGGGCACGTTCACGGCGAGGAAACCTGCCGCATCGTGCCACGCCACCCGCCGCCGGCGGAACATCTGATGGAATTCGAAGCCTTCGGCGTCGAGCCGCAGCCAGCCCAGGCGCAGCAGATGACGAATGCAATCGGAGTGCCGAGGCCGAAGAAGATGATCAGCAGCCAGCCTGTCATTTCACCGTCGCGGATCATCAAAATGCCAATCACCGTGAACACGATGCAGGTGATGAAGGTGAACAGCCAGTTGCGGCGCGAAGCGCGCAACAGCACCGGACCGGGATAGCGATGCAGCAGGTCCTCGGAGCTCGCGCGCATTGGGCCTAACGATCCATTTGATCGAGCCCCGCGGTCAGACCCGCATAGGCCCGGTCGAGTTCGGCATCCGTGATGCAGTAAGGCGGCATCAGATAAACCGTTGGGCCGAGCGGCCTGATGTTCAGGCCGTGCGACAGGAACCAGCCCTTCAGCGCCTGGCTCTGCGCCGACTGGTAACTGGCCTCGCCCTTCAAATCGAAAGCAAGGATCGAGCCGAGCAGGCGCGGTCGCACCACATCCTCGCGGGCGCGTAGCTCACCGAGCATGGCGCGGTGCCGTGCCGCGATCCGCGCAATGCGCGAAAGCGTGTCCTCCTCGGCGAACAGCATCAGGGAGCGGAGCGCCACGGCGCAAGCCAACGGATTTGCGGTGAAGGAATGGCCATGCGGCAGAGCCTTGTCGAAGTCTTGGCCAAGGAACGCCTCGAACACTCTGTCGCGGGCGACCGTCACCGCCATCGGCATGTAGCCTGCGGTCAGGCCCTTGGAGAGGCAGACGAGGTCAGGCACCACGCCCGCCTGCTGCATGGCGAACAGCGTTCCCGTCCGGCCGAAGCCTGTCGCCACCTCATCGAAGATCACGAGAACGCCGGCAGACTGCGCCAACTCCACAAGGCGCTTGAGGAACTCAGGGCGGCACATGCGCATGCCGCCAGCGCCTTGCAGCATCGGCTCGATGATCAGCGCGGCAACGTCATGCGTCCCGTTCTGTAGGCGATCTTCGAGCGCGATCAGCGCGCCCTTCTCGCGGTCCTCGGCGGCGTCGTCGCCCTCGAAGGTGTAGGGGAAGGGCAACACGGCCACCTGGCACATCATGTTGCGGAACAGATTGAAGAAGCCCGAGCCGCGGCCAACCGACATGGCGCCGAGCGTGTCGCCGTGATAGCCGCCGTCGAAGGAGATGAACACGCGCCGCCGCGCCTCGCCGCGATTGGTCCAGTATTGAGAGGCGATCTTGAGCGCCACCTCGACCGAGGTCGAGCCGTCGTCTGAGAAGAAGACGCGGGAGAGATCGCCGGGAAGGAGCTGCGCCAACGCGCTCGCGAGATCGACCGCGGGCTGATGGGTGAAGCCGGCGAACATCACATGCTCGAACCGCGCGGCCTGCTCGGCGAGCGCCTGGTTGAGGGCAGCGTGCGAGTGGCCGTGGGTGCAGGTCCACCAGGACGAGATAAGGTCGAGGATTTCACGCCCCTCTGCGTCGTAGAGCGACGCGCCGCGCGCGGCTGCGATCAGCAGCGGCTCGGCTTCGGTGCCGTGCTGGGTGAAGGGATGCCAGACATGGCGCCGGTCGCGCGCAAGGATGTCGCGGGCGAGTGCCTCTTGCGCCGCTCTATGCGTGTCGCATTCCTCCCTGTCGGCTTGATCGTTCACGGCATGGCCCGCGCAAGCTTCTCAAGGTCGAGCTCAGGCTCGATTTCCAGCAAACTCGCACGCGTAAGCTCCGGAAGCCAGGGGATCTCGGCGATCACACTCACCGCGCCATAGCGCTCGATGGCGGCCCGGTTATGCGGCGTCTCTGGTCCATTCATGACCACGCCGGCAAGCGGCAGCCCGCGGCGGCGCAAGGCCTCGATCGACAACAATGTGTGGTTGATGGTGCCGAGCGTCGAGCGGGCGACGAGAAGCACGGGCAGTTCGAGCTGGGCGGCGAGGTCGATGACATAGTCGGAGTCGGTGAGAGGCACGAGCATTCCGCCTGCGCCTTCCACCACGATCAGGCGGTTCGTGGCGGGGGGCTCGAGCTTCGCCATGTCGATGGTGACGCCGGCGCGGCGTGCAGCCTCATGTGGCGCCATCGCCAGCGGCAGGACATAGGCTTCGGGCAGAATGCGATCGGCGGAGATTTCGGCGAGCTTACGCACGGTCACTGAGTCGGTCTCGGGCTCGGTCCCAGCCTGCACCGGCTTCCAATAATCGGCATCGAGATGGGTGAGCAGCCAGGCGGAGACGATGGTCTTGCCGACATCGGTATCGGTGCCTGTGACGAAAAAACCTTGCAATGTACGAAATCCCAGGAAAGTTGAATTGGACAGGCCGCAACCTAGCAGCCTGTCATTCCCGCGAAAGCGGGAATCCAGTGTGCGAAGCGCGAGCTTAAAACTTTCGCCGTATGACCCTATGCAGTGATGACGGGCCTCGAGAGTCATTCCGGAGCGCATCCACTTGCGTCACCCCGGCGAAAGCCGGGGTCCAGTCTTTTTTTCGCGCCTCCGGCGCGAGCTGGATACCGGCTTTCGCCGGTATGACGCCTAGAAACTTATCCCCGTCTTCACTGGTCGAATTATCCTGCCATCACCTCGTCCAATGAAGGGCGCTTTCGCGAGGCGTTGCCGAAGCGGGACGGGGCGCGGCGCCCGCGGGTTTGGTTCGCAACCGAACACCCGGGCGGCACCGGGGCTCCGCCCGGGCCCAATACGAGGCCCTGCCAGGAGCTGGCTGAAGACTTGATGTTGCGCTACCGGCCTTCGGCCTACTTGAGCGCGGCATCAGAGACTGAAAGCGCGGCTCGGTGGACTTGCGCAAAAATCGCCGCGAAATGAGCACGCGCTTGTTTAAGGGCGCTACCGCGCTTCGCGCTGCTTGAGCGCAAGGCGGTAGCGCGCCCAATATGAGCGCGTGTGGCGCGCCGGAAGGCGCCCGCCGTATCCGGCAACGGATACGGACACCAAAGGTTTGCGCTTTTCGGCGCGCCGTCCCCTTAACCCTCAAGCAGCGAGGGGCTAAGGCATCAAATAGACTGCCTCGCGCTCGTCAGAGCGGCGAGAAGCCTTGGCACGCCTCGTTTGCTTGACCGGCCAAACCAGCCATAAGGGGGGCTACGGCTTGACGGAAACCAGCCTTAGGAGAACGAAGCCGCTCATGGTTCGATTACTCTGCGTTTTCGCGATCGGCTTGACCGTATTTTGCGGAGTCCTGCCGGCCGCCGCGGCCGAGGCCAAGACGCTGCGCATGGCCTATGACGCCGATCCCACCTCGCTCGATCCGCACGAGCAGCTCGCCAGCGCCACGCTTCAGCTCTCCCACCTCACCTTCGATCCGTTGCTGCGTTTCCGCCAGGACCTGACGCTCGAGCCGCGGCTTGCCACAAGCTGGGAGAAGATCGACGAGCGCACCACGCGCTTTCACTTGAGGGAGGGCGTGCGCTTCCACTCGGGCCGCACGCTCTCCGCCGCGGACGTGGTGTGGACCTTCAATAGGTTGAAGCAGAGCCCGGACTTCAAGGCGTTGTATGAGCCATTCAGCGAAGCGAAGGCGGTCGACGATCTCACCGTCGATTTGATCAACAAGGGCCCGTATCCGCTGGTGCTCAGTCTCGCCACGTACATCTTCCCCATGGACCGGGAGTTCTACACCGGCACCGACGAGCGTGGCCGTCCCAAGGACGACATCGTCAAGCAAGGCGCCTCCTTCGCCTCGACCCATGTCTCAGGCACCGGGCCGTTCGTCGTCACCGAGCGTGAGCAGGGCGTGAAGCTCGAATTCAAGCGCTTCGCCGATTATTGGGACAAGGCCTCGCCGGGCAATGTCGACCATATCGTGTTCACCCCGATCAAGGAGCCGGCCACGCGGGTCGCAGCACTTCTCGCCGGCGATGTCGACTTCATCGCGCCGGTTCCGCCCACCGATTTCGACAGGATCAGAGGCGATCCCTGCTGCCAGCTCATCACCATGCTCTCCATGCGCATCCTCACCTTCGAGCTGAACCAAGCCCGCGTCGCGGCCTTCAAGGATCCGCGCGTGCGTCTCGCCATCAACTACGCGATCAACCGGCAGGGCATCGTCGACAAGATCATGCGCGGCTTCGGCACGCCGGCTGGCGAGCTCAGTCCGCCGGGCTATGCCGGCTATGATCCCGCGCTTCAGCCGCGCTTCGACCTCGACAAGGCCAAGGCATTGATGGCGGAGGCCGGCTACGCCGACGGCTTCTCGGTAACGATGATGGCGCCCAACAACCGCTACATCGAGGATCAGCGCATCGCGCAAGCCGTCGCCGCCATGCTCGCCAAGATCAACATCGAGGTCGATCTTCAGACGATGCCCAAGGCGCAATATTGGCAACGCTTCGACGAGCGCGCCGCCGACATCATGATGATCGGCTGGCAGTCCGACACCGAGGACTCGGCGAACTTCTACGAGTTCCTGGTCATGACGCCTGACGCCAAGACCGGCTACGGCCAATATAACGCCGGCAACTATTCGAACTCTGAGGTTGACCGGCTGACGTTACAGACCCAGTCGATGACCGACCCCAAGGCGCGCGCCGAGGTGCTGAGAAAGATCGAGCGCGCTCTCTACGACGACGCGGCGCTCGTACCGATGCATTGGCAGCATTTGTCTTGGGCTGCGGCCAAGACCGTGCATATCGAGCCGGTGCTCAATGTTATCGACTTCCCCTATCTCGGCGATCTGGTGATGGAGTAAAGTCAAGCAGTTTCAATGGTCTAGGCGTCTGCAGGAACGCCCCCGTGCCCGGCCGCATTTAGCAATGGTCGAGGCGTGGTGGAGTTAGCGGGCCTCTCGGAGTATCCTCTCAAGCCTTGAGGGAACCATGACTCCCGCCTATTTGCATATCGACGCCAGGCCAAGCCTGCCGTCCCGGCCCCGCGCCATGGCCATCATGGCAGCACTCGGGGTGGGCAGCGCTCTGATCTCGAGCCTGCCTTCGCCTCTCCCCGACATTCGCTTGAGCGACCCCGACATTTTGATCAACGCGCGGGCGGTGCCGCTCCACGCCGGCATTGCCTTTGGCGCCATGGTGGCCGGGGTTCTGTGGCTGTGGGTCAATCGCGATCCGGTCAAATGCCTTCTCGCCATGGTGCTGACGCTCGTCGGGTGGCTTGCTGCAGTGAACACGGCAAACGATGTGATCAATACCATCCAAAGCTCTTCGCTGTTCGGCACCATCGAGGGCGCCAAGGTCTATCGCGAGATGCTGGGATGGCTCACCGGGGGATTGCTCGCGGGCGCCGTCGGCGCAGGACTTGCGGCGTTCGGCACCGGCATTGCCGCCACCGCGATCAGACGGCCCGAGGCATGGATGCCGGTGGTTGTTGTCGGCGCGATCGCCGGGCTCTTGCTCTACCCCGCAGCCCTGTTCGACGCCATCATCCTGCTGTTCGTGCCCTGGCAGGCTGCCGTCGCCGCGGCGATTGCCTTTGGCCTGACCTGGCAAAGCGCTGGGCCCTGACCGGGCGCCGGGGGATCGACAGGATTCAACCTACTTCGAATTGCCATCCAAACACGTTACCCTAGGTTGCGATGTCTGATCGTACCTATGGGAGGAGTCTTGATGTCTTACTGGCATACGCTCGCCGCGATTCTGGCTGCCGCATCCGCTGGCAGTTTCGCTTCAACCTGCTCAGCAGCGCAAATGAGCGACGTCGAGCACATCATCGTCATTTATCTCGAGAACCACAGCTTCGACAATTTGTTCGGATTCTTCCCCGGCGCTGACGGCATCGCGACCGCAGGCGCAACCAAGATCCAGGTTGACGCTGACGGCAAGCCCTATGACTTCCTGCCGCGCGCCATGGAAATGGTCGACCTCCCGCACGACGAAGAGGTCGACAAACGACCCTCCGTCGACCCGCTGCTGAGCGCCATAAAAAAGTTCAACAAACGAATGTCCGTCGATCGGCGTTTTCCGGACAACCTTCCGAACCAACCATTCAGCATCGACGCATACGTTCCGCTTGGCGATAAGACGGGCGATCCAATCCATCGCTTTTATCACCAGCAAGCGCAGATCGACGGCGGCCTCATGGACAAGTTCGTCGCCCATACCAATGTGGGCGCCCTCGTCATGGGCTACTATGACGGCAGTCGCACAAACCTCTGGAGATATGCGGAGCGCTACACACTCGCCGATCATTTCTTCCAAGCTGCCTTCGGCGGCTCCTTCCTCAATCATTTCTGGTTGATCTGCGCCTGCACGCCCCGTTACGACAACGCGCCCGACAAGCTCAAGGCGGGCTCCGATGTCAGCGGCCCTCTTCGTGGACTACCCGACCAGGTCACCCCTGACGGTTATGCGGTGAACACGCTGCAACCTTTCCACGAGCCGCACAACGAGCACCAAGACATGCTGCCTCCGCAGGACATGACCACGATCGGCGACGAACTCGACGCCGCCAAGCCCGAGCCGGTCACATGGGCCTGGTATAGCGGCGGGTGGGATGACGCGGAACGGGGCCAAGCGGACGAGAACTTTCAATACCACCATCAGCCCTTCGCCTATTTCAGCAAATACGCACCAGGCAAGGCGGGGCGCGAGCATTTGAAGGACGCGCAGAAATTTCTCGATTTGATCGAAGGGAAAGCCGGACCAGAGGAAAAGCTGCCGCAGGTCGTTTTTTACAAGCCCATCGGCGACCTCAACGAGCATCCGGGCTATGCCAACGTGCTCGAAGGCGACAAGCGTCTTGGGGAGTTGCTGGGCAATATAGAGAAGAGCCCATTCTGGTCGAAATCGGTCGTGATCGTCACCTTCGACGAGAATGGCGGATTCTGGGATCACGTTCCACCGCCGAAGATCGACCGCTGGGGGCCGGGGACCCGCGTTCCAACGGTGATCGTTTCGCCTTACGCCAAGAAGGGCTTCATCGACCACACGATCTACGACTCGACCGCTATTCTGAAGCTCATCGAGATACGCTTCGGGCTCGAGTGTCTGACTGATCGCGACAAGAACGCAAAGGGTCTCCTGAATGCGTTCGACTTCGACGGAACTCCGCCAAACGCGACTTGCAAGCCTAGGCCATAGCCCAAACGGCGTCAGGAATTGACCGCGCCGGCGCTGGCAGAGCCCTGGGCCTCGGCCGAGGCGACCTCGTCGGTGAACACCTTGAACTCTGCGAGCTGGTGCTGCCC
The DNA here is from genome assembly GCF_050728395.1 of Methyloceanibacter sp. Lineage (GTDB taxonomy): Bacteria > Pseudomonadota > Alphaproteobacteria > Rhizobiales > Methyloligellaceae > Methyloceanibacter. Next base: position 35,254 of record NZ_JBOHJB010000001.1, on the reverse strand, counting down.
ATAAGAGGTGGTGATCGCCACGTCAGTTGCGTCGCGTCCGCGCGCGATCAGGATGCGGCCGATGCGCGGGATATTGTGGCGGGCGTCGAAGGTGTACCAGCGGTCGCCGAGATAGGCCTCGAACCAGGCGCTGAAATCCATGGGTGCGGGATCGGGCGGGATGCCAATGTCGCCGAGATAGCCGGTGCAATAGCGCGCCGGCACATTCATGCAGCGGCAAAGCGTGATGGCAAGATGCGCGAAGTCGCGGCAAACGCCTTGGCCCTCCTTGAAGGCCTCGTTCGCGGTCTTGGTGGGATTGGCGTGCGCGTAGCCAAAAATGATGTGGCCGTGGACGAAGTCGCAGATGGCCTGGACCAGCGGCCAGCCCTTCCGGACCTTGCCGAATTCGGCCCAGGCAAATTCCGACAAGCGGTCGGTCTCGCAGTAGCGGCTGCCGAGGAGATAAACCAGCGTCTCGACCGGCAAAGTCTCGAGCGATCCTTGCACCGCGTCCGGCGCGACATCATCCGGATGGCCGCCGTCTCGCACAAGAAAAGCCGACGTAATCGTCAGCCGTCCGGCTGGTGCCTGGATCACGTGGCAAATATTCCCGAAGCTATCGCAATATCCTTTGGTGGGAACGGGCGGGTCAAGCTGCATCCAGTCCGGTGTGAGGAGGTCCCGCCGCCTGCTCGGATGGACGCTCAACGTCAGGATCATTGGCGTTGGCTGCGGGCAGTCGTAGGAAATTGCGTAGCCGGTACGGATAGTTATCGTCATCTTGCCTAATGTTTAGCGGAAGCGATTCCGAAATGTCATCGACCAGGGCTCCGGCCAGGGGGGTGACCCCTCCGATTCAAGGTGCAACGGTCATGCCAAGATGAGGCCGTTCAAAGGCTTGCCCGGGGGCGTAGGCGAGCAGGGCCGGCCCCGGTTCAGGCTCCCGGCCCCTTACCGCTTGGGCGGCGAAAACGACTGATCGGTGAAGGGTGAGGCGGTCGGCGTTTGTATGACGATGAAGCTCCGGCCGATCCCCTGGTGGCAGGCGTTGCACGCAATGGTCAGGTCGCCATAGCCCTTGGCGAAGGCCGCGCCGTCCTTTGCCTCTATCGCAGCCATGATCGCATGGATCGGATCGGCCGTGTTGGTCACGAGCTCCGCCGGAATGCCTCGATAGAGATCTGCCGCTGTCTCGAGGCTTGCCTTGATCTCATCTACTTCGTAGGTCGCGAGCTCCCAGTTCCCGAGCTTTCCGGCGAACCACAGCTTGATATGCCGCAACTGGATTTTGCCCATGATGTCGCCAAGCGGAGGCCTGTAGAGTTCTTGCTGGGCGACGGCGAGCGGTGCCAAGATGAGGCCGATGAAAAGAGCACCGGTCAGGGCAAAATACTTCATTTCCGCACTCCCTTTCACCAAAGTCTCGTCCGGCCCGCGCGGCGTAACCTCAGTCTAGCGCGAATGAGAGGGCCGAGCATCGATCCTGGATCCTCCACGTCGTGACCGAAGACCGATCCCGGGGACCAGGCAATCCGATGTTGGCGCTTGGCGCACCTTTGGCCTTCATTGGGAAGCGCGCGGCTCAAGCCATTCTCGTCATGCTGGCCATTGCGGTGATCGCCTTTGCCGTGAAGGGGGCGCTCGGCGATCCTTTGCGCGAGATCATGGGCGAGGCGGTGCCTGAAGCCGAGCGCGCCGAGCTCAGGCACAAGCTCGGCCTCGATGCGCCGTGGCCCGCGCAGCTTGCGCGCTATCTCGGGCATGCGGCGCAAGGCGATCTCGGCCAGTCCTATATCTACAAGCGCTCGACGCTCAAGGTTGTGCTCGCCAAATTTCCGGCGAGCTTCGAGCTCGTGCTTGCCGCGAGCCTCATCGTGTTGCTGATCTCGCTGCCCGCAGGGATCTATTGCGCGGTCAAGCCGCGCTCTTTCAGCGCAAGATTGATTCTGGGGCTTAGCGTGCTCGGCATCTCGGTGCCGGTGTTTCTCACCGGGATCATTCTGATCTCGATCTTCTCGGTGTGGCTTGGCTGGCTTCCGGCCTTCGGGCGTGGCGAGACGGTGCGCATCGGATTCTGGGAGACGGGGCTGCTCACGCTCGATGGACTCAAGCACCTTCTGCTTCCCGCCGTCACGCTGTCGTCGATCATGCTGCCGCTGTTCATCAGGCTCGTGCGCGGCGCCATGCTCGATCAGCTCGGCACCGACTATGTGCGCACGGCCCGCGCCAAGGGCGCTTCGCGCTTGCGGGTGTGGTTGCACCATGCGCTCCGCAACGCTCTGCTTCCGCTCGTGGCGATCGGCGGACTGCAGATCGGCAACCTGCTCGCCTTCACCCTGCTTACCGAGACGGTATTCCAATGGCCTGGCATGGGCTTCCTGTTTCTGGAGGCCGTGACCCGCGCCGACGTGCCGCTGATCACCACCTATCTCGTCGCCGTCGGCTTCCTGTTCGTCGTCACCAACACCCTTGCCGACATCGTGAGCCTGTGGCTCGACCCGCGCATCAGCCTCGAGGGCCGGCGATGAGCGGGGAGGGCGCGCGCGAAGCGCTTGCCTCGGTCCGTGCCTTCGGGCTCGGCCGGCCAGGCAGCATGGTGGCCGCGGCTCTATTGGCGGCGATCGCGCTCGCAGCCCTTGCTGCGCCGCTGATCGCAACGCAAAACCCCTTCGATCTTGCAAGCTTCGATGTGCTCGACGCCGACCTGCCACCGTTCTGGCTCAGCGGTAGCGATCCGCGCTTCCTCCTCGGCACGGACTCGCAAGGCCGCGATCTCCTAAGCGCCATCCTCTACGGCACGCGCATCTCTTTGACCGTCGGCGTGCTTGCCGTGGCCATCCAGGCGGCAATCGGCATCCCCCTGGGTCTCGTCGCCGGATATGTCGGGGGGTTGGTGGACAGCATCATTGCCAGGGTCGCCGACGTGCAGCTTTCGCTGTCGACGCTTATCCTCGCCATCATCGCGCTCGCGCTGGTGCGCGCGGGCCTCGGCGGCGAGACGCTCGGGCGACTGGCTGTGCCATTGCTTGTCCTGGTGATCGGGCTCGCCGAATGGCCCTATTTCGCTCGCACCGCCCGCGCCGCGACACTTGTCGAGGCGGCCAAGGACCATGTCCGTGCCGCGAAGGCCCTCGGCGCAAGCGACTCTGCGATCGTCCGCCGGCACATCCTGCCCAATATCCTGTCACCGCTGATCGTGGTGGCCACCACCCAGGTCGCCGGCGCCATCATGGCCGAGGCCGCTTTGTCCTTCCTCGGCCTTGGCCTGCCCATCACCCAGCCCTCCCTCGGCACCCTGATCCGCTCCGGCTACGACCTGATCTTCGCCGGCATCTGGTGGGTAACCGCGCTGCCCGGCCTGACCCTGGTCGGCGTGCTGGTCGCGGTCAACGTGCTCGGCGACACCCTCCGCGACGCCCTCGACCCGCGCCTTACGCCCCGCTGAGCGGTGGAGGCCTGCCCAATCCTTGTGGACAAGAGCGCCGATCGGCCCCATGACAGTTGGAGCGGCGCCGGGGCCCCTGCTCACCGGGGAGCCGTTGATTTTCGGGCATATTCCGCCCATGCGGTAGTGTGGTTTTGTCCAGTTCCTCTCGGAGGCGTCATGACCATTTCGAGCGGCTCCAGGCCTGAGCTCATCTATGCGCTCCGCCGCGTGAGCGAGAGCGCAGCCCTTGCCGCCTTCGACTGGATCGGGCGCGGCGACGGCATGGATGGCGGCAGGGCGGCGCTCGAGGCCATGCTCTCGACGCTCGCCGAGGTCGACATCGACGCCGTTGTGGTGATCGGCGAGGCCGGCAAGGGGGAGGCGCCGCAGCCCGCGCGCGGCGAACGCCTCGGGCGCCCTGGCTCAGCCTTCAAGGCCGACATCGCCATGGACCCCGTGGAGGGCACGAGCTATCTCGCCAGAGGCCAGACCAATGCCCTTGCCGTGCTCGCGGCCGCTCCGCGCGGGACCATGATGAACCCGGCGCCCGCCTTCTACATGGAGAAGTTCGTGGCGCCGGCGCCGGCCCGCGGCAAGATCGATCCGCACTGGACCACCGGGCGCAAGCTCAGGGTGCTTGCCGAGGTGCTGAACAAGGACGTCTCGCAACTCACTATCTATGTGCTGGAAAAGCCGCGTCATCGCGAGCTAATCGACGACATCATCAGGGCCGGCGCCCGCGTCGCCCTTTATCCCGCCGGCGACGTTGCCGGCGCGCTGCTCGCCGCCATTCCGGGGTCGGGCATCGACGCTCTGATGGGAACCGGCGGCACGCCGGAAGGCATCATGTCGGCCTGTGCCGTACGCGGCCTTGGTGGAGAGTTTCTCGCCCGCCTCGATCCCCAGCTTCACACCGAGGCCAAGGCCGTGCGAGAGGCTGGCCTCAATACCTCGCGCTGGTACGCCCGCGACGAGCTCATTGCCTCCGACGATGTGTTCTTCTGTGCCACCGGCATCACCACGGGCCTGATGGTGGAGGGGGTGGAGCGCACCCGCACCCACTACAAGGTCCAAACCATGATGGTGATCGGAGCGACAGGCGAGCGGCAGATCATCACCAGTCATCTGCCGCGTGAACGAACAGGGCAGGCACAAAGTGCCGCGCGTGACGTTGCATAAAGTGTTACGTAAATAAAAAACACGTAAGTGCCGGGAGTAGGAAATGCCGAAGCGGGTTGAGCACCCGATCGTTTTGGGAATCGTCGGCGATTCGGCGTCGGGCAAGACGACGCTGTCGGCGGGCGTCGCTCAGATTTTGGGCGAGGAGCGCTGCACCGTGCTCTGCACCGACGACTACCACCGCTACGACCGCCGCGAGCGCGCCGAGAAGGGCCTGTCGGCGATCGACCCTCGTGCCAACTATCTCGACATTATGGAGCAGGCGCTCCGCCATCTGCGTGAAGGCGACCCGATCCTGAAGCCGATCTACGACCACCGCAACGGAACCTTCGGCCGGCCGAAATATGTGAAGCCGAAGGAGTTCGTCATCGCCGAAGGCCTGCTCGGCTATACCACCAGGGCGATGCGCGATTGCTATGACGTGAAGATCTATCTCGATCCGGACGAGGACCTCCGCGTCAAATGGAAGATGCATCGCGACACGACCAAGCGCGGTTACCGCCGCGAAGAGGTCCTGGCGTCGCTTGAGAAGCGGCGGGAAGACGCTCCGAAATACATGCACCCGCAGCGCACCTTCGCCGACATCGTCATCCACTTCCAGAAGCCCCAAGGGGCCAACGGCTCAGACACCCAGCTCGACGTGCGTCACATCCTGCGCCCGACCTTGCCGCACCCCGATTTCGGGCCGCTGTTCGACGGCTCGAGCAATGCCGGCTTGCGCCTCGAGCTGGCCCGCGACCGTGACGGCAAGCCGGTCGACGTGCTTGAAATCAACGGCAATATCTCCGACCAGCATGCCGAGCGCATCGAAGATCTGCTATGGAACCTCATCCCGGAGGCGGGGCATTTGCGCGACCAGGTTGGACGGATCGACGTCGCCAACGGCTCGCCGCGGAGCCACCCGCTTGCGCTGACGCAGCTTCTCGTCGGCTACCACGCCGTCAAGGCGGCGATGGGCGTCCGGGCCTATTAGCGTTTTTGGAGCGAGACATCGAGATGGCTGAAGCTTTGCAGCAGGGTGAAGCATTACCCGAGGCGACCCACCAGGACATGGCGAATGCTATCAGGGCGCTTGCCATGGATGCGGTACAGAAGGCCGATTCAGGCCATCCCGGCATGCCCATGGGCATGGCCGACGTGGCCACCGTGCTGTTCACGCGCTTCTTGAAATTCGACGCCGCCCACCCCGATTGGCCGGACCGCGACAGATTCGTGCTCTCCGCCGGGCACGGCTCGATGCTGCTCTATGCGCTGCTTTATCTCACCGGCGTCCCAGGCATGGACGTGGAACAGCTCAAGCGCTTCCGCCAGCTTGGATCACGCACGCCGGGGCACCCCGAATACGGCCACGCGCCAGGCATCGAGACCACCACCGGCCCCCTGGGGCAGGGGCTTGGCAACGCCGTCGGCATGGCGCTCGCCGAGCGGCTGCTCAACAATCGTTACGGCGGCGAGATCATGGACCACCATACCTATGTGATCGCGGGCGACGGCTGCCTCATGGAGGGCATCAGCCAGGAGGCGATCTCGCTTGCCGGTCATCTCAAGCTCGGCCGCCTGATCGTTCTCTTCGACGACAACCAGATTTCCATCGACGGCCCGACCAGCCTCTCGGTGTCCGACGACCAGATCGAGCGGTTCAGTGCCTCGGGCTGGCATACGGCGAAGGTCGACGGCCACGACCCGCAAGCGGTCGCGCTCGCCATCGAGAATGCGCGCGCCGCCACTGACCGGCCCTCGCTGATTGCCTGCCGCACCATCATCGGCTATGGCGCGCCGAAGAAGCAGGGCACCGCCGCGACCCACGGCTCACCGCTCGGCGAGGACGAGGTCAAGGCCGCGCGCGAGAGGCTCGGCTGGCGTCATGCCCCCTTCGAGATGCCGAAGCCGATCCTCGCGAGCTGGCGCGCGGCAGGGTCCCGTCATGCTGAGGCCTACGAGCGCTGGCAGACCGCGGCGAAGCGGCTGGACCCCGCGGCGCGGGAGCATTTGACCGAACCGATCGACGGCGAAGTGCGTGGAGAGATCGCCGCCACGGTGAGCGCGCTGAAGGCCGACTTCGGCCGCGAGGCGGCCAAGCTCGCCACCCGCCAATCCTCGCAGAAGGTGCTGGAGAAGCTCGTGCCGGTGGTCCCTGGGCTGATCGGAGGCTCAGCCGACCTCACCAGCTCGAACGGCACGCTCACCAAGCTGCACACCATCGTCAAGCCTGGCGATTTCTCAGGTAATTACATCCACTACGGCGTGCGCGAGCACGGCATGGCTGCGGCGATGAACGGCATGGCGCTGCATGGCGGCATCGTTCCTTACGGCGGCACCTTCCTTGTGTTCTCAGATTACTGCCGGCCGTCGATCAGGCTGTCGGCGCTCATCGGCAAGCGCGTGATCTACGTAATGACGCACGACTCCATCGGCCTCGGCGAGGACGGCCCCACGCACCAGCCGGTCGAGCAGTTGGCGGCGCTCCGGGCCGTACCAAACCTCAACGTCTTCCGCCCCGCAGACTCAGTCGAATGCGCCGAATGCTGGGAACTGGCGCTTGGCACCGACAAAACGCCCTCGATCCTCGCGCTCACCCGCCAGGGCTTGCCTCTGCTGAGAACCACCCATACCGACGAGAACCTCTCGGCCAAGGGCGCCTATGTGCTGGTCGAGCCGAACGGCCGCCGCGACGTGACCCTGATCGCCACCGGCTCCGAGGTGTCGCTGGCCGTCACCGCCGCCAAGGCTCTGCAAGGGCAGGGGATCGAAGCCGCCGTGGTGTCGATGCCCTGCTGGGAGTTGTTCGCCGGCCAGGATCAAGGCTATCAAGACGCCGTTCTGGGCGCCGGCCCCCGCGTCGGCGTGGAGGCAGCGGTCGAGTTCGGATGGCAGAAATGGCTTGGACCTCAGGGCGTTTTCGTGGGCATGCACGGATTTGGGGCTTCTGCCCCGGGCGAGGAGCTTTATAAGCACTTCGGAATCACGGCAGTGGCAGTCGAGGCCGCGGCCCACCACCTAATTGGCAGACCCAAAAAGTGAGGAGACATGTCGAATAAGCGCGTCGCCATCAACGGATTCGGCAGGATCGGCAGGCTGACGCTTCGGGCCTTTCTCGAAGCGCGCCGCAAGGATCTCGATTTCGTGGCGATCAACGATCTCGGCTCGGCCGAGATGAGCGCCCATCTGCTTGAGTTCGACACCGTGCATGGCCGCTTTCCCGGCAAAGTGAGCGCCGCCAACGGCCACCTCAAGGCCGACGGCCACGATCTTTCGGTGCTGGCGGAAGCCAATCCCGAGAAGCTTCCCTGGCGCGATCTCGGCGTCGATATCGTCATGGAATGCACCGGCCGGTTCGCCGACCGCGACAGTGCGGCCAAGCACCTGACCGCAGGCGCCAAGCGCGTGCTGGTCTCCGCACCCTGCAAGAACGCCGATTTGACCGTGGTCTATGGCGTCAACGACGAGAAACTCACGCAAGAGCATCACGTCGTCTCCAACGCCTCCTGCACCACCAATTGCCTCGCTCCGGTGGCGAGCGTGCTGAACAAGGCGATCGGCATCCGGCACGGCTATATGACCACGGTGCATGCCTATACCGGCGATCAACGCACCGTGGACACGCTACACAAGGATCCCTACCGGGCCCGCGCTGCCGCCGCCAATCTGATCCCGACCTCGACCGGCGCCGCCAAGGCCGTCGGCCTCGTGCTGCCCGAGCTCAAGGGCAAGCTCGACGGTGCCTCGATCAGGGTGCCGGTGCCGAATGTCAGCATGATCGATCTCACCTTCACCTCCTCGCGCCCGACCACCAAGGAGGAGATCAACAAGGCGATGGTCGAAGCCGCCGAGGGGCCGCTCAAGGGGGTGCTCGGCGTGAATGCGAAGCCGCTCGTGTCGTCTGATTTTAATCACGACCCGCTAAGCTCGATCTTCGATCTCGAATCGACCCATGTCGTTGACGGCACCTTCTGCCGGGTCGTGGCCTGGTACGACAATGAGTGGGGCTTCTCCAATCGCATGAGCGATACCGCAGTCGTCATGAGCAGGTTGATATGAACGATATTGATGTCTCTACCTTTGTCCGTGCCGCCAATGCGAACGGCGGGGGTAAGCCCGACTTTTCCCGCATCCGCACCATTGACGGGCTCGACGTTAGGAGTAAGCGCGTGCTCGTCCGCGTCGATTTCAACGTGCCGATAAAGGATGGGATCGTCGGCGACACAACACGCATCGAGCGCGTCTTGCCGACGATCAAGCAGCTGTTGGCCCGAGGCGCTAAGGTGATTGTGCTGTCGCATCTGGGGCGCCCCAAAACCGGCACGATGACCGACACCACGCTGAGGCCAATTGCCGACAAGATGGCGGAGCTCATGCCCGGCACCAAGGTGACCTTCATCAACAATTGCGTCGGCGACGAGGCTAGGCGTGGCGTCGATGCGCTCCAGCCCTGTGAGGTCGCACTGCTCGAAAATCTTCGTTACAACGACGGCGAGAAGAAAAACGATCCAGACTTCGCCAAAGAGCTTGCCGCGCTCGGCGACATTTATGTCAACGATGCCTTTTCTACCGCGCACCGGGCGCATGCGTCGGTCAAGGCCATCACCCACCTCCTCCCGTCTTATGCCGGCCTCTTGATGATGGCCGAGATCAGCGCGCTCGACCGGGCGCTCGAGCATCCGGCCCGCCCCGTCATGGCCATTGCCGGCGGTGCCAAGGTCTCCACCAAGATTCAGGTCCTGACCAATCTGACCGAGCGCATGGACCAGCTCGTGCTTGCCGGCGGCATGGCCAGCACCTTCCTCTATGCGCAAGGCGTGGAGATCGGAAAGTCGCTGTGCCAGCCTGACGCGGTGCCGGTGGTCAAGGAGATCATGGCGCGCGCGCGCGAGCACAATTGCGAAATCGTGCTGCCTCGCGACTTCGTGGTGGCGAAGGAGCTTAAGGCCGGCGCCGAGTGGCAGGTTTGCGACGCCGGCAACATCCCCCAGGATCAGATGATCCTCGACATGGGGCCGAAGTCGGTCGCCGACCTCAAGCGGCGCTTCGCCGAGATAAAGACTCTGGTGTGGAACGGCCCTGTCGGCGCCTTCGAGTTCGAACCGTTCGACAACGGCACCTATGAACTGATGCGCGAAGCGGCGCGCCTCGTTCGCGATGGCAAGCTTGTGGCCATCGCCGGCGGCGGCGATACCGTGGCCGCCCTCAATAACGCAGGCGTGAGTAAGGACTTCACCTACGTGTCCACCGCCGGCGGCGCCTTCCTCGAATGGCTGGAGGGCAAGACGTTGCCTGCCGTCGCCGCGCTCGCGGAGAGCAGAGCTTAACCGATTGGCGCTACAACAGCCTTGTCAAACGATGATGGGCAGGCCAAACCTGCCCCTCATGAACGAGGCTCGCATGGCGGACCGCTCGGCGCCGGGTGACATCATCATTGCCCCGTCCATTCTCTCGGCCGACTTTGCGCGGCTGGGCGAGGAGGTGCGCGCCATCGATGACGCCGGCTGCGACTGGATCCATGTCGACGTGATGGACGGCCACTTCGTGCCGAACATCACCATCGGGCCAGACGTGGTGCAGGCGCTACGTCCGCACTCCAAGAAGGTGTTCGACGTGCATCTGATGATCGCGCCTTGCGACCCCTTCATCGAGGCCTTCGCCAAGGCCGGCTCGGACATCATCACCGTGCATGCCGAGGCAGGTCCCCATCTCGACCGCTCGCTCCAGCTCATCAAAGGCTTCGGCAAAAAGGCGGGGGTCAGCATCACGCCATCGACGCATGAGTCGACGATTGCGCATGTGCTCGACAAGATCGACCTCATCCTGGTGATGACGGTGAACCCGGGCTTCGGCGGCCAGGCCTTCATCCCGGCGCAGCTCGACAAGATCAAGGCCATCCGCAAGATGATCGGCTCTCGGCCAATTCACCTCGAGGTCGATGGCGGCATCAATGCCACGACTGTGGCGCTCGTGGCCGAGGCAGGTGCCAATGTCATCGTCGCCGGATCTGGCGTGTTCAAGGGCGGCACCTACGCCGACAATATCGCCGCAATTCGGCGCAATGCCGAGCGCGCCCGCGCTGCCGCCGCTTGACCTGGCAGTTCAGACTGCCGAGGTGACATGAAGACGACGCGCTATTTCGAAGAGCAGGTCTTGCGAAAGAGACCGTATCTGAGACGAGAGTGGTGTTTAGAGGTGATAGCGAGGCCAATTCGGAGCGAGACCCAGGGAGATGGTAGAATGCGTTTCTGGGGCTGGGTTAGACCACAGGACGATGCCGGGCCGCGCATTCTTCGCGTCGTGACGCTGGGCGACGGCGAGACCGTCCATAATGCTTTCTTCGATCGCGGATTCCGTGAGAAGGAGGACTGATGAAACTGCATTATTATCCGGAGACAGACAGTCTCTACATCGAGCTGAAGAGCACGCCGGGAGCGGAGGCGAGGGAGATCGTCGAAGGCCTCATCGTCGACTTCGATGCCAATGGCGACGTCGTCGGCCTTGACATCGATCACGCCTCCAAGAAACTCGACTTGTCAGTGGTCGAGACGATCAAGCTGCCTCCGGCCAGCGCTGCGGAATAACAGCGCTAAAGCGGGTGCCCGCGCCGCCGCTGCTTGACGCAACCCTTGACGCTAAAGTGATGCCGGAGGGTCTTGCGGCAAAAACATAAATCTTCATGGTGAGGAACGGGCGAAGCCAGCGTCTCGAACCATGAGCCATCCTTCGAGACGGCCGCGTTCCGCGGCCTCCTCAGGATGAGGAGCCAGCAGTTCGTCCCGCCCGTTTGAGGACTCACAAGGCCGAGCATGAACGTCACCTATTTCGGAGCGCTGGTTGCGGGGCTGTTGAGCTTCCTCTCGCCGTGCGTGCTGCCGCTCGTTCCACCCTATCTCTGCTTCCTCGGCGGCACGACCTTCGATCAGCTCACCGGCGAGGACGAGACTCCTTCCCACGTCTATACCACCGTAGTGCTGTCATCCTTCGCCTTCGTGCTCGGCTTCACCACCGTGTTCGTGATCCTCGGCGCCACGGCGACCTTTGCCGGCCAACTGGTCGCTGAGAATCTCGGCCTGCTCGGCAAGATCGCCGGCGTCGTCATCATCGTTGCCGGATTGCATTTTCTCGGTCTGATCCACATTCCGATTCTGCACCGCGAGGCGCGCTACCACGCCGATACTCGGCCCGTCGGGCTCCTCGGCGCTTATCTCATCGGGCTTGCCTTCGCCTTCGGCTGGACGCCCTGCATCGGGCCGGTCCTCGCCGCCATCCTGCTCATGGCGGCCGGCGAGGACACCGTCCGCCAGGGCATTCTCCTGCTGCTCGTCTATTCACTCGGCCTCGGCATCCCCTTCATTGCCGCGGCCTTTGCCGTCCGTCCCTTCATGTCTGCTCTACAGCGGTTCCGGCCGCATCTTGCCGCCATGGAGAAGGTGCTTGGCGGGTTCCTCGTGCTCACCGGCATCCTGTTCCTCACCAACTCCATGACCCTGATCTCAGGCTGGATGCTCGAAATGTTTCCCGGGCTCGCGAAAATCGGCTAGGCCTGCCGGCCATGACGGCGATCGCGCTGACCATTGCTGGCTCCGATTCGTCCGGCGGCGCCGGCATCCAGGCTGATCTCAAGACCTTCTCGGCGCTTGAAGTCTATGGCGCGAGCGTGCTCACGGCGCTGACCGCGCAAAATACGCAGCGTGTCGAAGCCGTGCACGTGGTGCCGCCCGACTTCGTGCTCGCGCAGATGCGCGCCGTGGCCTCGGATCTCGAGGTCGATGCCATCAAGATCGGCATGCTCGCCACCGGCCCCGTCATCGAGGCGGTCGCCGAAGGCCTCAAGGACTATGCCGGCGTGCCGGTGGTGCTCGATCCGGTGATGATCGCGGCAAGCGGCGACCCGCTGCTCGATCCCGAGGCCGTCGATGCACTCCGCTCGATCCTGATCCCGCTCGCGACGTTGATCACCCCCAATCTCGCCGAGGCTGCCGCGCTGCTTGCTTCTTCGCCCGCCCGCAACGAATACGAGATGGCCATGCAGGCGTGGCAGCTGAAGGACGCTGGCGCCAAAGCCGTGCTGGTCAAGGGCGGTCACGCCGAAGGCCCCACCTCCACCGACATTCTCTTCGCCGGGGTCGAGCCGGTGAGCTTCGAGGCACCGCGCGCCGAGACCCGCAACACCCACGGCACCGGCTGCACGCTATCCGCCGCCATCGCCGCCGAGCTCGCCAAGGGCGCCTCTTTGCCTGAGGCGGTCGCCTCGGCCAAGGCCTATGTCACGGCCGCGATCTTCGCCGCCGATACGTTGGACGTGGGCTCGGGCAGGGGCAGGGGCCCGGTGCATCATTTCCACGATTGGTGGGATGATGGGGAGGGGCGCTAGGCTTCGGCCACGACCGTATGCCGCTGCTCGCCCAGCCCCTCGACCGTAAGCGTGAGTTGGTCGCCTTCCTTCAGGAACAGCCTTGGGTTGCGCGCCATGCCGACGCCAGGTGGTGTGCCGGTGGTGATCACGTCGCCAGGCATCAGCGTCATGAAGCCGCTGACATAGCTCACGAGATGCGCCACGCTGAAAATCATGGTGGAGGTATTGCCGGTCTGCATGCGCGTGCCGTTGAGGTCGAGCGCGAGGGAAAGCGCCTGCGGGTCGGGAACCTCATCCTTGGTGACAAGCCACGGCCCGAGAGGCCCGAAGCTGTCGTAGCTTTTCGCCTTGATCCATTCGCCGGGGCCGCCCTTTTGCAGGCTCCGCTCCGACACGTCGTCGGCGATCATGTAGCCAGCCACATAGGATAGCGCGTCGGCTTCAGAGACATTCTTGGCCATGCTGCCAATGGCGAAAGCGAGCTCGACCTCGAAGTCCATGCGCTGCCAGCCCTTTGGCATCAGGATCGGGTCGTTGGGGCCTGAGACGCACGACGTCGCCTTGGCAAAGACGATGGGCGCCTCAGGAATGGGCATGCCGGTTTCTTCGGCATGGTCCCGGTAGTTCAGCCCGATGCCGAGAAACTTTGGTACCACGGCGATAGGAGGTCCGAGGCGCCGACGGCCCTTGACCGCCGGCAGGCTGCCGAGATCGAGTTCCTTGATACGTTTCAGTCCCTCGGGCGCGAGCGCCTCGGCCGCGATGTCCTTCACCACGCCTGAGAGGTCGCGAATAACGCCCTGAGGGTCCAGAATTCCGGGCTTTTCCGCCCCCCGCTCGCCGTAGCGCAACAGCTTCATTGATCTTCCCCCTGCCTTGTTTTTTTTGCATGATGCACCAAGGGCGCCGGGGGCGGCAACGCCCGCCGTCATAAAGGTTTTTTCCCGGGCCAATATTTGACCTTCCCAAGCAGAGGGATACCCATGGGATATCGCTTGTTTTCGTTGCCGGTCCATAGGGCCATGCCGCTCGCAGCGCTCGTCCTTGCCGCGGCCTTGGTTCTGCCAGGTCGAGGTGAGGCTGCCGACCCGGCCGGCAATCCCTTCGAGCAACTGAGTGGCGAGTGGAAGGGCGGCGGCACGGTCACCCCGGCCAAGGGCGATCCCATGAAGGTTGCCTGCAAGGCGACCTACAAAGTGACCGGCAGCAACTTGTCCCAGAACCTGCGCTGCGCCGGTACCGACTACAGAATCGACGCCACCCTCAAGCTCACCGACAAGAACGGAAAGATCAAAGGCTCCTGGAACGAGAAGACCTACGATGCCAATGGCGGCGTGACCGGGACAGTGAAGGCCGACCTCATCCACGCCCGGATCTCAGGCGACAAGTTCTCCGGCCGCATGAGCCTCAACGTTTCCGATGGGGGCCTCGAGATCAACATCGTGCAGCTAAATGAGGACACCGGCACCTATCGTCCGGCGGCAAGCGTGTCCTTGCACCGCTAGCAGCGCCACGAGCTTGAGAGAATCAGTTTCAGGGCGTCCCTTCGGCCCGATCATGGTGCGTTGCGAAAGCGCCACAGACGCCTGCAATGATTTCGCCACATTCGGTCAATTGTGACGGTCTACGCCGTAGACTTGAGCGTCCGACCGACGGCGGCAAAAGACCTGTCGTGCTTACTTATAGTCCTGAAATCCCTACATAAAATTGGTTCTCTCAGCGCTGGCGAAGGTAGGAGACCCCGTGTTTGGCATTTCAGCAACAGGTGCCTCTCCTTTTGCGTCAGCATCCTTGTCCAATGTTGAATGAGCGCTAAGGGCTAGGCTAGCTTTTCATCACGACGACGGCGGGGCCGGGGGGCCAGACGCCAGAAGCGTAAGAAAGACTGAAGCGCGCGAGATCTTGAGGGAACCTGATCTTCGACACTAGCGGCTTAGGAACAAAATGGGGGGGCGAGCCAGAGCCCATCTAAAAGGCAATGCCTTTGGAGTTCGGCTCGTTTCGCAGGGAAGACCGGCCCGGGTATCCCGGGCCGGTTCTTTTTTTCCGACCGTCACAGGCCAACGCCCGCCAGCGTCCGCTCGATTGGCGGAAGATACGCCGAGCCGAACAGCTGCACATGCACGAGCGTCGGGTAGAGCTTGTAGAGGGCTGAGCGCAGCTCGTGAAAGCCGGGCTCGAGAGGCAGCAGCGCCTCATAGGCCTCGAAGAAGGCCGGTCCGAACGTCCCGAACATGGTGGTGAAGGCGAGCTCGATCTCAGGGTGCCCGCAATAGATCGCTGGATCGACGAAGCCGGCAATTCGCTGCCTGCGCACCAGCACGTTTCCGGTCCACACATCGCCGTGCAGCAGGCTCGGGTGCCGGGGCTCTGTAAGATAGGTGTCGAGCCGCCCCGCCAGGCGCTCGAGCCGCATGAGGAGCTTGGCCGGCAGTCGTCCTTCAGCTTCCGCAGTGCGCGCCATGGCGAGCAGCCGGTGATCGCGGAAGAACGGGATCCAGCGGTCCATTTGCGGGTTTGGCTGGGGCAGCGGTCCGATCAACGTGTCGCGCGCATAGCCGAAGAAGGGCCGGGGTACGGCATGCAAGGCCGCGATCAGCTCGGCGGCGTGGCGCTCGACTTGAGGCGTGATGCCGCCGCCGTCTGTCTCGATGAAATCCATGACGAGGAGATCTGGCTCTGAGAGGTGGACGGCGGGGACCGGCAGCGTCGAATGGCGGGCGAGCTCGCCGAGCATGTAGGCCTCGAGGCGAAGGTCGGCGCGCGCCGTTCCCTGCCGCGCTTTGACGGCGACCTTTCGCCCGTCGGCGAGATCGGCCTTGAAGCCGGCGAGCCCGAAGCCGACCGGCATCGAGGCGAGCGACGTTACGCCCACGCCGAGCGCCGCCTCCAGCCGGTCTTTCATCACCTTGTTCAAGGCTTTCGATTAACGACGCCGGCGTCTTTTGTCACAAGCCTGAAACAAAATCACCTTAGGTCCGGAATCATCGAAATGAGAACGGACACTCACGACGTGCAGCATGCGGGGGTGAAGCGGTACCGGACTCTTTTTGTCTCGGACCTGCATTTAGGCACCAAGGCCTGCCAGGCCGAAGCTTTCCTCGATTTTCTGCGCGACACCGATGCCGAGCGCATCTATCTCGTCGGCGACATCGTCGATTTCTGGCGCATCAAGCGCGGCGCCTACTGGCCGCAAGCTCACAACGATGTGCTGCAAAAGCTGCTCCGCCGCGTGCGCAAGGGCAACGACCTCATCTTCATCCCGGGCAATCACGACGAGGCCATGCGCGACTATTGCGGCGCGCGGTTCGGCGGCATCTCCATCGAGCGCAATGCCATCCATGTCGGCGCCGACGGCAGGCGCTATCTCGTCATGCATGGCGATGAGTTTGACGTGGTGGTGCGCTACGCCAAGTGGCTCGCCCTCTTCGGCGACTGGAGCTACGAGGTGGCGCTGTGGGCGAACACGCACTTCAACGCCGTCCGCCGCTGGTTCGGCATGCCCTATTGGTCGCTCTCGGCCTATCTGAAGCACAAGGTGAAGCGGGCGGTGAACTATATCGGCGAGTTCGAGGCCGCACTCGCCGCCGAGGCGCGCAAGCACGGGGCGCAAGGCGTGATCTGCGGGCATATCCATCATGCCGCCATGCGACAGGTCGGCGACGTGCTCTACATCAATACCGGCGATTGGGTCGAGAGCTGCACTGCGGTCGGCGAGACCGAGGACGGACTATTCGAGATCATCCGCTGGTCGCCGCATCCAATCCGCACGAGTAGGGTGGAGGGCCCCATCGAGGAGCTCGAGGCTGCCGCCTGATGCGCGTGCTCGTCGCGACCGACGCCTGGCATCCCCAGGTGAATGGGGTGGTCCGCACCTATGAGCGGCTGGCCGTGGAGGCAGGCAAGCTTGGCTTCGAGATCGTCTTCCTCGCGCCGTCAGCTTTCCGCACGCTCCCTTGTCCAACCTATCCGGAAATTCGCCTGTCGCTCGCGGGCCCGCGCGCCATCGCGGCGCATATCGACAAAGTCAAACCGGATTTCATCCATATCGCCACGGAGGGGCCGATCGGTCTGATGACGAGGCGCTATTGCCGCAAGACCAAATGGCCTTTCACCACGAGCTATCACACGCGCTTTCCCGAATATGTCTCGGCCAGGCTGCCGGTGCCCGAATCCTGGTGCTACGCGCTGCAGCGGCGCTTCCATAACGGCGCCGCCGGCACCTTCGTCGCCACTCAGTCGATCGAGGACGAGCTCCACGCCCGCGGCTTCGAACGGCTGATGCGCTGGTCGCGCGGCGTCGACACCGAGCAGTTCCGGCCGCGGAAAGTCCGCGTCTTCGGCGGGAAGCCGGTGTTCCTCTATGTCGGCCGCATTGCCGTGGAGAAGAACATCAAGGCCTTCCTCGACCTCGATCTGCCCGGCCGCAAGGTGCTGGTGGGAAGCGGCCCGCAAGCCTCCGCGCTTGCGAGGGCCTATCCCGACGCGCTGTTCGCAGGCCCCATGGAAGGCGAGGAACTTGCGCGCGCCTATGCCTCGTCCGATGTCTTCGTGTTTCCGAGCCTCACCGACACCTTCGGTCTCGTCCTGCTCGAGGCCCTGGCGAGCGGCGTTCCGGTCGCGGCATTCCCGGCGAGCGGTCCCAAGGACGTGCTTACCGACCCCGACGTGGGCGCCATGGATGGGGACCTGAAAGTTGCCGCCCTTGCGGCGCTTGGGCTCGACCATCGGGCCGCACGGGCGCATGCGCTCCACTACAGCTGGGAGAATTCGGCACGGCAGTTCATCGACAATGTGCTCATCGCCCATCACCGCAAGCTGCCTGAGCGGCGGCGGCGCTGGCGGCGCAACCGGCAAAAGAAAACGGCCCGGTTGGGGGGAAACCGGGCCGTCTCACTCTCATGCGTCAGTTTGGGGGACGCTTGGGGGATCTCGCGTCCTCCCAGAAATGGTTAGCGACCCGTTAAACTTCAAGAACCGGCCAGCGAAATCCTGCGCCGAGCCAGCTAAGTCTCGGATAGTCTTAGCAAAAAAATATTGAGCCTCCGGAGCAGTCCTGCTTGCCGCAGAGAGAGAAGAAGGTCGCCGCTAAGCGGTGGGCTGGGAAGTAAGAGGTGGAGCCTCCTCGTCGCGTAGTTGCTGCTGAATCTTTAGTCTCCCCCAGTCGAAAGCGGTATCACCAACGACAACTTCCGTTCGGACGATTCCCAACGAAGGGATGTGAAAGGGCGCCGCTACAAAGGTGAGATCGATCCGATGATAGCGGGCGTCAGGGTCGGCCAAGGTGGCGCGAAATTTATCAACCGGTAGATCGCCGGTGATTACCGGTTCTTTCTCCCACGGAAAATAAACTCGAATTTTTACTGGGTCAGTGACCCCTCTTATGCGCTCGTAATATGTAATCGCGATCCCAAGCTTTGGAAGCATAAGAGGAAGCTTGTCATGTACGATGAGATTGCCCGTGTAACATCCCATGAAGCTGAATTTCCCGCCTAGTTCAGCGCGGATGTCGTCACAGAAAATTGTCCAGCCGAAAACAGGACCAGAGTCGAAACTCATCAAGCGGCCTCGCTGAAGGCTTCGCTTTCCTCAAATCTGATTGAGCCCCTTTGAGTGACTGTCCGCTGTAAGGGCTCACGTCCAGCCGTAGTGACAGGTTGGACTACGTCCTGCAAATGAGGCCGGATAGATTCGCTTACTGAGGCTCTTTGAGCCGGATAGGATATGGAGAAAGACAACGCTCCGCCTGTAAGCGCGAACAGCAACTCACCAAGCGTGTCGAGGGTAAGATTCCGCGGGCGGCTAAGATAGCGACTGATTAGATCAGTACCCTTCTTTGCGCGTTTAGCGAATTCTGCCTGAGTAAGGCCGCTTCTCTTAAACTCTCTTACGAGCAGGTTGTATGCCTGCTGCCTATTCCGCGTGACAGCATAGCGAAGGGACAGTTTAGGCGGGGATATAGTTACTGAGATACTCATCTAGGTTCTCTCCTGAGAAAGGTGGCTCATCACCAAAAAGGTCGCGCCATGCTTCTCGAGCATCTGCGACTGCGTCGTTGAAATCCTCTCCGATGTGTTCACGGTAGTCCCACGTCAAAGCTACAAATGTGTCCTTCGCAGCAAAGGCACCCAAAGCTCTGATTCCTGATGTGTCCTCCGGCTCTGTAATGCGGATGCTCCAAAACTCGTCGGCAACGGGGTCAACCCTTGCAAGCATGGCATCAGGGGGCTTCTTGTGGGGATCCTCCGCAACGGAAATCTCTCCACCCTCGCTAAACGCATCTAGCCAAACCCGGAGTTCTTCTCGCCGCACTCCCTCCTCCGTTTCTGGGAAGGGCTCGGCTATCGCTGCCAAAATATCTCGCGAAACGATCATCGTTCTAGCTGTCTCTAAGCCTGTGAACAGGGAGGGCAGTTCAACAAGCACCCCATCCGCTAACAGGCTCTGCAATATTGGGTCTATTGACATATAAGTCAACATCCGGTTCTTAGATTGGTTGCGACATTGTTACTCGCTCAACTCGAAACAAGAGATCAGAAAATTTCGGGATCGCTGTACTGCGTCGCGTGACCGGCGGCTGGCGCGTTCTCCGGCGTGGTGGCAATGGTGGCCGGGTTGCGCTAAGGGCTTCGGCCTGACAGGGCCCCTCAACGGATCGGAAAGCCGCTACGCCGGGTTTGGCGCGCCACGAAAATCACGCCGCTCGCCTGGCGTCTCGGCTTTCTCTACGCGGCGCTGTTCGTCGTGTGCGGCGGTTAGCGGACCTCTGGTTATTCGTCACACCGACAAAGCGGCGCGCAGTTTGTGGCCAACCTCACTTCTGCGTAACCGTGGCTCATACTATTCTGAAGAACCTGGGGTGGAGATTTTATAGCATGGCGAAACTCGTCTTCGGAATGAACCTGTCCCTGGACGGCTATGTCGACCATCAGGAATTTGCGCCAGATCCCGCGCTCTTTCGTCATTTCATCGAGCAAGTGCGCGGCCTGACCGGCAGCGTGTACGGCCGCCGCTTGTACGAGGTCATGCGCTATTGGGACGATGACCATCCCGAGTGGACCCCGGAGATCCACGACTTCGCGGCGGCGTGGCGTAGCCAGCCGAAGTGGGTCGTATCGCGATCGTTGACGTCGGTCGGCCCCAACGCCACGCTTGTCACGGACGATGTCGAGGGGGTGATACACGGGCTGAAGGATGAGCTCGAAGGCGAGATCGAAGTTGGCGGACCAGACCTGGCGCGAAGCCTGACCGAGCTTGGTCTCATTGATGAGTATCAACTCTACTTCCACCCCGTCGTGCTTGGTCGCGGCAAGCCATTCTTCGCTGGTCCCCGGCCGCCGCTCCGCCTTGTGGCCAGCGATCTGATCGGCGAGGACGCGATTAGGTTGACGTACGTTCCTGCTTAATCACGGGCGAAATGATCCGCACCGGCACATTTCCGGCATGGTGGCAATGCCGGTTCGGGTGCGCTAAGGCCTTCGCCTGACAGGGCCCTCAACGAATCGGAAGCCGCCTATGCTGGGTTTGGCGCGCTACGAAATCACCCCGCTCGCCTGGCGTCTCGGCTTTCTCTACGCGGCCTTGTTCGTCGTGGTGGGCTGCTATCTGCCCTACATGCCGGTGTGGCTGCATTGGCGGAGCTTGAGCGAGGATCAAATCGCCTTCCTGCTTGCCGCGCCGCTGTTCGCCCGCATCCTGTTCACGCCATTGATCAGCTTTGCCGCCGACTGGTCGGGAGCGCGCCGCACCGTTCTCATCTTTCTCGCCTGGGGAACGCTTCTGTCGTTCCTGCTGCTCTGGGCCTCAAGCGGCTTCTGGCAGATGCTGCTCGCAACCCTGCTGCTTGCCTTCAACTGGACCACCATCATGCCGCTGATCGAGGCCGTGGCGGTGAGCGGCGTGCGCAGCGCCGGCCTCGACTATGGCCGGGTGCGGCTGTGGGGCTCAGGCAGCTTCATCCTGGCAAGCCTCGGCGCTGGCCTCGCCATCGGTCAGTTCGGCGCGGCCTCGGTGCTGCCGATGCTGGTGATCGCCACGTCGCTGATGATCATTGGCGTCTACGTCTTGCCGCGCGACGTTGCGAGCAGGCCATCGCCAGCCACGCCTGCGCTTCGCCGCATCAGCCTCGCCGATGCGGTGAGGCTCGCGCATTCGCCATCGTTCCTGTGGTTCTTGCTCGCGGCGAGCATGATCCAGGCGAGCCACGCCCTCTATTACACCTTCGGCACGCTCCATTGGCGGGCGCAAGGCTTCGCCGACGGCACCATTGGCGCGCTCTGGGCCCTTGGCGTCGTCGCCGAGATCGCCTTGTTTGCCGCCTCAGGGCCGATCCTCGCCAAATGGGGCGCCGGCAGGGTGCTGTTTGCCGCCGGCGCCGCGGCTGCGGCCCGCTGGGGGCTGATGGCCTTCGATCCACCGCTCTGGGCGACGGCGATATTGCAATGCCTGCACGCCATGAGCTTTGGCGCAGCGCATCTCGCCGCGATCACTTTCCTGAGCCAGGCGGTGCCTGAGGACCGCGGTGCCACCGCTCAAGGCCTCTATGCCGCGGTGGTCGCCGGCCTCGTTCTCGGGCTCGCAACCATCGCCTGCGGGCCTCTTTATCGGGCGCTTGGCGGCGAGGCTTACGCCGTCATGGCGTCGCTCGCTTTAGTCGGCACGGCGGGTGCCGTCGTTCTCATGCGGCGCTGGCGAGGCGAGCGGGTGGTCGGCGCCATCCAGGTTCAGCCCCAGAGCGCAGCCGGCGCGGGCATGACCGTGCCCGAGCTGTAGGTGAGGCCGGGCACTCGGTCGCGCTCGAGCAGCAGCGGCCCGTCGAGATCGACCCAATCTGCGTCCTGCGCGAGCAACAGGGCAGGGGCCATGGCAAGCGACGTCGCCACCATGCACCCCACCATGATCTTGAGCCCGAGCCTCCGCGCGTCGGCCGAAGTGGCGAGCGCCTCGGTGAGGCCTCCAGTCTTGTCGAGCTTGATGTTCACGGCGTCGTAGCGCTTGGCGATGTCGCGAAGCGAGGCGCGGTCATGCACAGACTCATCGGCGCAGAGCGGAACCACGCGGGCGATGTGCTGCAATAAAGCGTCATCGCCGGCTGGCAGCGGCTGCTCGATCAGCTCGATGCCGGTAACCTTTGCCACCGCGAGCAGACGCTCGAGGTTCGACGCATCCCACGCCTCGTTGGCGTCGACGATCAGCCTCGCCTTGGGGACAGCTTGGCGGACGGCAGCAAGACGCTCCTCGTCGCCATCGCCGCCAAGCTTGAGCTTGAGCAGGGGATAATGCGCCGCCGCCTGCGCCCTCGCCGCCATCTCCTCGGGCGAGGCGAGGGAGATGGTGAGGGCCGTCTCGACCGCATGCAGCGGCGCAAGGCCCGCAATCTCGGCAGCGCTCGTGTCCAGCATCTTCGCTTCGAGGTCCCACAGCGCGCAGTCGAGCGCATTGCGCGCGGCGCCGGGCGGCAGCAAGGATTGAAGCTCTGCGCGGTCCAGCCCTTGCGCTATTCGCGGCCCGAAAGCTTCGGTCGCCAGCACCACGCCGTCCACGTCCTCGCCGTAGCGGGCGTAGGGAACGCATTCGCCTCTGCCCTGATGGGCGCCATCGCGGATCGTGGCCACCACCACTACGGCCTCGCGCTTGGAGCCGCGGGAAATGGTGAATCCGCCGCGGATCGGCCAGCGCTCGACGCCGACGTTCAACTCTTTGGCCCGCTTCATGCGCGTCTCCGGGGTCAAGCATAACGCCTTTCTTTCTCCGGCTTTTTCGGTCAAAACAAGCCGCTCTCCGAAGAACAGCGTCATTTAGGCTAAGCCCCATGCTGAAACGCGACCATACGCTCAGCCTCTCCACGCAGGCGCGCGCCCCAGGTTTCCGCGTCGAGCTCAGGGGCACCACGTTCCGCCTGATTGCCAGCGGCGCCTGGACCGTCGCCGAAGCCACCAAGCTCGACGCCGCGCTCAAGCGCTTGCGCGTGCCGATCCCGCCGACGCCGGAGTTCACCGGCGAGATGGACATCGCCGGCATCGCCGAGATCGACACCGCAGGCGCCTGGCTGTTGCAGCGCACGGCGGCGTCTTGGGAGGCCGGCGGATTGCATACCCGCTACGCCGGAGCGACCGAAAGCTTCCGTATCCTCATCGAGGAGGTGCACAAGCGCGGCAGTTCCGAGCGGCCGAAGATCAAGAAGAAGGGCGCCGCCCAGCAGCTCGTCGAGGACGTGACCAAGGCGCTTACCGGCGTGTGGTCCGACGCCATCCAGCTCACGAGCTTCCTCGGCGAGGTGACTTCGGCCTTCGCCCGCATGGTCATGCAGCCCTGGCGCTTTCGCCCCAAATCCTTCGTGCATCATCTCGACCACGCCGGCTTGCGCGCCGTGCCGATCATCGGGCTGATCTGCTTCTTGATCGGCGCCGTGGTCATGCAGCAAGGCGTGGTGCAGCTGAAGCCGTTCGGCGCCGAGCCCTTCGCCGTCAACATGGTGGCCATCCTGGCGCTCCGCGAGGTCGGCATCCTGCTCACCGCCATCATGGTGGCCGGCCGGTCGGGCTCGGCCTTCACCGCCGAGATCGGCTCGATGAAGATGCGCGAAGAGATCGACGCCATGCGCACGCTCGGCATCGACCCCATGGATACGCTGGTGCTGCCGCGGGTGCTCGCGCTCGTCGTGGCGCTGCCGCTCCTGACCTTCCTCGGCGACATCACCGGCCTGATCGGCGGTGGCGTGATGGCCATGGCCGTGCTCGGCCTCGACGTCTCCACCTATATCGACAAGCTGCACGAAGCGGTCGACTTCCAGCATTTCATGGCCGGCATGATCAAGGCCCCGTTCGCCGCGTTGATCATCGGCCTCGTCGGCTGCCTCGAAGGCATGAGGGTCGAGGGCAGTGCCGAATCCCTCGGCAAGCATGTGACCAGCGCCGTGGTCAAGGCGATCTTCCTGGTGATAATTCTGGACGCCGTGTTCGCCATGTTTCTGTCAGCGATCGGAATGTGACCTTGCCAGACGGTCGAGAGGTCTTGATCAGCGTCCGCGGGCTCGCCAAGAGCTTTGGCGGCTATCAGATTTGGGACGGGCTCAATCTCGACGTCTATCGCGGCGAGATCCTCGCCATTGTCGGCGGCTCCGGCCAGGGCAAGTCGGTGCTGCTGCGCGTCATCACCGGGCTGGTCAAACCCGACCTGGGTGAGGTCGAGTTGTTCGGCCGCAACGCCAAGCTGCTGACACCGCAAGATCGCGTCGATATCGAGAGCCGTTGGGGCATCCTGTTCCAGGATGGAGCACTGTTCTCTTCGCTGACCGTGCTGCAAAACATCCAGGTGCCGATGCGCGAGCATCTCGAGCTACCCCAGACGATGATGGACGATCTTGCCTTCCTCAAGCTCGCCATGGTGGGTCTGCCGCCCGAAGCCGCGCACAAATACCCGTCGGAACTGTCGGGCGGCATGCGCAAGCGCGCCGGGCTTGCGCGAGCCCTTGCCCTCGATCCAGAGATCGTCTTCCTCGATGAGCCGACCGCAGGCCTCGATCCGATTGGCGCCGCCGATTTCGACCACCTGATTCATAAGCTACAACAAACACTTGGCTTAACGGTGTATATGGTGACCCACGACCTTGATACCATCTTCACGGTATGCGAGAGGGTTGCCGTGCTGGCCGACAAACGCATCGTGCGAACGGGCTCGCCGATCGACCTGCAGCGCAATCCCAATCACCCCTGGATCCAGGAATATTTCTGCGGTGAGCGGGCGCGCGCGGCGCAATCCGGCGAGCAGCCCAGGCGGCTCGTGGTGTGAGGAACCGGCTCTATGGAAACCAAAGCCAACTATCTGATGATCGGCGGCTTCGTCCTAGGGGTCCTCGCGCTCGCCTTCATCTTCGTGTTCTGGATGACCAACCTCGCCGGCGGCGGCAAGCGCTACTTCATCGTGTTCGACGGCTCGGTGGCTGGGCTGGCCACCGGCTCGAGCGTCGGCTTCAACGGCATCAAGGTCGGCGAGGTGCAGTCGATGCAGCTTGATCCCGCCGATGCCCGGAAGGTGCAGGTGCTGATCAGCGTGCATGCCGACACCCCGGTGCGCGAAAACTCCCACGCCAGCATGCAGTCGCTGGGGCTGACCGGTGGCACCGGCATTCAGATCTCCGCCGGCACCCCTGATTCGCCCTTCCTGGTGGCGACGGCCGAGACCCCGATTCCCGTAATTGCCGCCGACCGGGGAGGGGGCCAGGGCCTGTTCGATGCCGCCCCTGCCGTCATGAACAACGCCAATGCGTTGCTGCTGCGGCTCAATGATCTCGTGGCCGAGAACCAAGAATCGATCCACAAAACGCTGACCAATGTGGAAAGCGTCACTACCATGCTGGATCAGCGGAAAGAGGACATCTCTAAGACCATTACCGATGTTTCGGCCGCAGCTCAGTCCTTCAAGGACTTGTCTGGAAAGCTGCAAGTATCTCTAGGGGATAATCTTGATAGCTTGACCCGCACTGCCAAGGACAGCCTCCAGGAATTCGGGAATTTCATGCGGGAGGGGCGTCGCGCCGCGGCAACACTCAACAGCGTTCTTGAGAAATTCGAGGCTAATCCCAAGAGCTTTTTGCTTGGTGGAAGTCAAGTCCCGGAATACAATCCCCGAGGCAATTGACACACCCCGAGGGTTACTTCAACGAGGGTGTGCAATCTGACAGGATAGGGGGCGACGGGACATGTCTCGGTCGGCACCGATATTTGCAACAGGCTTGGTTTGCCTGGGGCTCGCCGGCTGTGCGCTGAGCGGCAGCGCTGCCCCCACGACCTACGATCTCATCGCGCCACGCTCCTTCGCCGCCGCGGCCAAGCCCGCGCACTATCAGCTCGTCGTCAATGAGCCGACATCCGTGCACGCGCTCGACACCGACCGCATCATGGTGCGTCCGCGCAGCGACCAGATTTCCTACTACAAGGGCGCGGCGTGGAGCGACCGGCTGCCGCATCTCGTGCAGGTGCGCACCATCGAGACGCTGCAGAACTCTGGCGCGGTGAAGGCCGTGACCAGCAGCAGCGATCGTGTCGACGGCGACTATTCGCTCTCCATGGAGATCAGGTCGTTCCAGATCGACACCACCAACGGCCGGCCGGCCGCCGACGTCGACATCTTCGCCAAGCTGATCGACACCAACTCTTCCAAGGTCGTGGCCTCAAAGGGCTTCAGCACCCGCGTGGCGTCGGCAGACGATACGCCGACCGCAGGCGTCGCCGCGCTGAACCAGGCGCTGACCGAGGTCCTGCAAGACACCTCCACCTGGGTGTCAGCCCGCCGCTAGGCCCTCTCATTCGGTTTCGTCATCGCCGGGCTTGACCCGGCAATCCACGCCATCAGCGCTTCCACGCGTTGAGACGTTACGGAATGGATGCCCGGGTCAAGCCCGAGCATGACCGATGAGAAGGAATGAGGTCGCTAGCGCAGGCGGCCGCTGGCGTGCGCGAGCAGGAGGTACACGCGCCCCGTCTCCGAGGTCATGTAGTTCTGCATCACGCTCGGATCGCTCTGCTCGGCATCTCGCAACAGCCGCTCGAAATCGGCGATATAGCGGTCCACCGTGGCGCGGAATTCGCCGTCGCGATCGTAGCGCTGGCTGATCTCGTCGAACGTCTGTTGGCCGTCGAGGCTGTAGAGATGGCGCCCGAGCACGCCGCGCTCGCCAGCGCGGAAGCGTTGCCAGACCTCGGCCGCGGTGCGGTGGTCGATGGCGCGCGCGATCTCGTCGAGGCGGAGACCTTGGCCGCCGCCTGCCGCTTGGGGCCTCGGCGCCCGCGGGGTAAAGGGGTCGGGCCGCTGCGGCGGATAGCCAGGCGCGTCTGCGTTGGTCAGAAGATCGCCGACCGACCATCCTTCGCGGCGGCGCTCGGGCTGACGAAACTCGGCCTGACCTTGCGTATAGCCGCGCGGCGCCTCATTGCCGGTTGGTCCGCGGCGCTCCGACTGCGCGGCCTGCGACATTTGCTGGGAGAGGCTCCCGGCCACCGCTCCGAGATCGAGGGGCACTTCCGAAGCGTCGCCGAACTCTGGCGCGTTGGTCTCATCGCGGAAGGGATCTCGCCGCGGCGGCAATTGCGCCTGCCGATAAGGTTCGGGGCTGCTGCTCGGGATCTGCGGCCGCGTCAGCACCGGCGTGATCGCCTCGATTTCCTTGAGCTGATCGGCAAGCGCCTTGCGGATGGCGGCGGTGGCTTGCGCCGTCTGCTGCGGCAGACCTTCCATCCGGCGCTGCATTTCCTGGCGCAACGAGTCGAGGTCGGTCGCGGTCTTTTGCGCCGCGTCGCGCATGCCGCGCGACGCGCTGTCGAACGTCCCGCGCATCTGCTCGAGCTGGCGGCCGATCTGGGTGATGACCGTCTCGAAGCTCGATTTGAGGTCGCCGACGGCGCGCGCGGTATGGGCTTGCGCTTCTTCGCGCAGGCGCTCGATCTGCGACAGCGCCTGTTGTGCCTGGCCGGCCGTGTCGCGGGCGAGCGCCGATCCGACTTGCTTGGCGCGCGTCTCGGCGTTGCTCAGCGCGCTCTCCACCATGCCGGCGTAGGACCGCATCATGTTGTCGAGATCGGCACCCTTGGTGTTGACGGCATGCAAGAGGCCGATGATGGCCTGATGCCGGCTTTCCAGGATCGAGTCGATCTTGGTGTTCGACGAATCGAGCGCTTTGGCCGCCGAGAGGATCGCCTGCCCCTGGTTCTCGAAGCGCTGGGTCAAATTGTGGATCTGCTCGAGCAAGCCGCTCGATACCTCGCGCAAGGCATGGGTCTGAGCCGACAGCACGCCGATGGCTTCCTTCGATTGCGCTCCCACCTGGTCTGCAGTCTGCTTGATCATGACCGAATTGCTGGCGAGCAGCTCGTTCAGGTGAGACGCCTGCCGGCCGAACGTTGCCTCGACGGCCCGTGCATGCTCGGCGAGCACGCGATCGATCTCGCCCGCGCGTTGGCCGAAGGCATTGTCGATGGACTGCAAGCGTTCGGTGAGCGAGCTGGTGACCTCGTGCGTGCGGTCGGCGAGCTGCCTGTCCATGGCCGCGGTATGTTCGCCTATTGTCAACGCGACCGCCTTGCTGCGTTCGGCGAGCGAGTTGGTGAAGGCTTCCGAGCGGTCGGCGAGCGTGCGGTCGAGCGAGATTGCCCCCTGGTTGATCGCCGAGGCCAAGGCTTCCGTCCGTTCTCTGAGCGATTGGCCGAGCAGCGACGCCTGGTGGTTGAGGGCGGCGTTGAACGCGTCGCCGTGGCCCTGCAGCGTCCGGTCGAGCGCTTCGGTTCCTTGGCCGATGGAGCTAGCCAATTGTTGGATGCGCTCCTTCAGCGACCGGTCGATCGCTCCGGCGCCAGCCCCGAGGGTCGTCGCCAGCGTCTCGGTGCGCTCCTTCAGCGTCTTGTCGAGGATCGCAGAGCCTTGGCCGACCAGGGTCGTCAGCTGCTCGCTGCGATCCTTCAACGTCTTGTCCAGCGAAGTGGCCTGCTCGCCGACGGTGGCGGCAAAGGCTTCGGTGCGGTCCTTGAGCAATCTGTCGAGTCCAAGGGCACCGTGACCGACCGTGGTGACGAAGGCCTCGGTGCGCTCTTTCAGCGTCTTGTCGAGCGCTGCCGACTGCTCGTTGACGGAGACGGCCAACAGCTTGGTGCGTTCCTTCATGACAGTGTCGAGCCCGATGGCGCTTTGGCCGACGAGCGCGGCGAAGGCGTCGGTGCGGTCTTTCAGCGTCTTGTCGAGGCCGATGGCGCCCTGGCCGACAAGCGTGGCGAAGGCTTCGGTGCGGTCCCTCAAGGTCTTGTCGAGGACTGCCGATTCTTCGTTGATCGACGTGGCGAGAAGCCTGGTGCGCTCTTTCAAGATGCCGTCGAGCCCCACGGCGCCCTGGCCGATGGAAGCGGCGAAGGCGTCGGTGCGGTCTTTCAGCGTCTTGTCGAGAATGAGCGCGCCGTGCGCCACCGTCGTTTCCAGCGCATCGATCCGCGAGGCGAGCGTAGTGGTCAACGCGTCGGTCCGTTCCCTCAAAGTGTGGTCGAGCGAGGCTGTCCGCTGGCCGACCGCGACTTCGAGCGCCGACAGGTTGCGCGCGGCGCCTTCGATGACCTGGCCGAGCCGCTCCTGCTCCTGGCCGAGCCGCTCGAGCAGGATCGGCATGTTTTCCTGCACCTTGCTTTGCGCCCGCTCCACCTGCTCGGCGGCTTCGTTGCTGCGGGCGACGAGAAGCTCGGTCAGTTGAAATCCGCGCTCGGCAAGCCTCTGGTCGATGCTCGAGCTCGCGGCGGAAAGGTTGCGGGCGATCTCCTGCCCAACGCCGCGCAAGGATTCGCTGACCCGCTGGCTGTTGTTGGAGAGCGCCTCTCGCTCGCTGGCGAGCTCGCTGATCAGACCGCGGACGCGAAGCTCGTTGTCGCTGTAGGACCGCTCGAGCGCCGCGACCTCGTTATGCACGAGAGCCTCGAGCTCGCCGGCGCGCCCGATGGCGCGCGAGATGGCGTCGTTCATGGCGGCGACCTGCCGGCGGATGGTCTGGCCCAAGGAGGCGACCGACTGCTCGGCGAGCTTGTCGGGCTCGGCCAGGCGCACCGCGACCTCGGTCATGGCCGAGGCCATCAGCCGCAATTCCTGGGCGCGCCAGACGAGCAGCGCGAGGAACCAGAAAATCGCGATGGGCACGAGAATGGTGAGGGCGGCGGTGAGCGCCGACGGGTTGGCGAGGAGACCGGTCAGGCCACCAGGCCCGGCAAGCTGCGTCGAGATCACCCCATAGGCGAAGACGCCGCCGACGACGAACCAGACCAACGACGCAAGCAACGCGACGAGAAACGGCGACTTGGACGGCTTCTGCTGCAAGGCAAAGATCAGGCCGCCGATCGAGGGCAGATCGTCGTTGGCGGCGGTTGCTGCCATCCGGCGCGGCGGCGGGCCCGCGGGGCGGCGGCGTCCGGCTGCTTTCGCGGCTGACGCGGCGGCGCCATCGCCAAGATCGCCAGTCTTGGGTTCATCCACCTTGGGTTCCGGCATCTTTCGCTGCTGCTCGGCCCTGAGCCGCTCGGCAAGAGAAGGCTTCCTCTCGCCGTTAGCGCCCGAGGGCTGGTCAAGCGCCGCCAACGAGGCGTCTTCGCGTAGGTCGCCTGCCGGTGTCCCCTTGATGTCAAATGGATTATCGCCTGCGCCCCCAGTTGCCGTTCCGGCAGGCGGAGATTTCGCTTCTTGCGCCATCACGCGTCCCTCGCACCGACTAACCTTGAGAAAACTTGCGCCGAGCACTCGAACTTCGTCGCCAGCGGCGCGGGCGTCGTAGCGGTGAGCGCATACTTCCGGATTGAATTTACACCGAAAGTGGCCCCGAGACGCATTTTCCCCCGCCCTCTATCGTTAACGAATTTTTAGGGCTAAAAAAAGTTTAATTCGCAATTATGCTTTACGCATGACAAGCCATTCTTTTTGTTGGTGAATTCGGTCCAGCCGCGCTCGTTTGCGGGCCACCTTTTGGGCCATTGGTTGCAAAAACGCGACAGTAACCCGCAGCCCCAAAATGGCGAAGACCCCGCTTGCCGAGAATTCGCGCAAGACGATCGGAGAATAGACTTCGAAAGCGGGTGAACCGCCCGCTGCAACCGACGAAACGCTGCCGCGCCCACGCCACCTCGGAGCGCGTGGCAGCTTTGCAATTCCCGCTCAAACGATGCGGTCGGAAGGCGCTGGAGTCTCAGGTTCAATTGCCCTATAGGAAACGCGCCACGTGCGGGGACCGTCCCGTCCGCGCCGGCAGCTACGGGCGCGGGGGACTGTCTGCCGCCGCTCGTCTCCCAAGACTGAAGAGAACCAAGTCGCGCCAATGCCATGGCCAGGATCACGTATATTCTGCACGACGGGACCGAGCGCGTCGTCGAAGCCGAACCGGGGATGACGGTTATGGAGGCGGCGGTCAAGAACTCGGTGCCCGGCATTGCCGCCGAGTGCGGCGGCGCTTGCGCCTGCGCCACCTGCCACGTCTATGTGGACGAGGCCTGGCGCGAGGCGACCGGAAGTCCGGAGCAAATGGAGGAGGACATGCTCGACTTCGCTTTCGATGTGCGGAGCGAAAGCCGGTTGAGCTGCCAGATCAAAGTCACCGATGCGCTCGACGGCCTCGTGGTGCGCATCCCCGAGAAGCAGATCTAGCTGACCATGACCGAGCCTATCATCAAAACCGATGCCATCATCATTGGGGGCGGCCCGGTCGGCTTGTTTGCCGTGTTCGAACTCGGGCTCGTCGACATCAAGGCCCACGTCATTGACATTCTCGACCGCCCTGGCGGCCAATGCACCGAGCTCTACCCTGAGAAGCCGATCTACGACATCCCCGGGCTCACCGTCGTCACCGGCCAGGAGCTGACCGACAAGCTCATGGATCAGATCAAGCCCTTCGGTGCCGAGTTTCATTTCAATCAGCGGGTGGAGACGCTTGACCGGCTCGATGGCGGCTTTCGTGTGACCACCGATGCGGACACCGTCATCGAGGCCAAGGTGGTGGTGATCGCGGCAGGCGGCGGCTCCTTCACGCCGAAGCGTCCGCCGCTTCCGAGGATCGAGGACTATGAAGGCAAGTCGGTGTTCTACTCGGTGCGCAAGATGGACAGCTTGCACGGCCGCGACGTGCTCATTGTCGGCGGCGGCGATTCCGCGCTCGACTGGACGCTGAACCTGCAGCCGGTGGCGAAGTCGATCACGCTTCTGCATCGCCGCGCCGAGTTCAGAGCGGCGCCGGCCTCGGTGCAGAAGATGCTGACGCTCGTGGAAAGCGGCGACGTCAGCTTCAAGCTCGGTCAGGTGACCCAGCTCCATGGCGAGGATGGCCAGCTGCGCTCGGTGACTGTCAAAGGTTCCGACGGCGCCACCTTCGAGCAGCCCACCGAGATCATGATGCCGTTCTTCGGGCTGACCATGAAGCTCGGCCCGGTGGCCGATTGGGGCCTCGAGCTGCACGAGAACCTAATTCCGGTCGACACCGAGAAATTCGAGACGAGCGAGAAGGGCATCTTCGCCGTCGGCGACATCAACACCTATCCCGGCAAGCTCAAGCTCATCCTGTCCGGCTTCCACGAGGCGGCGCTCATGGCGCAGCAGGCCTACCATTATATTTATCCGGATAAGAAGCTCGTGTTCCAATACACGACGTCGTCGACAAGCCTGCAGAAGAAGCTCGGCGTGAAGTAGGGTTCAGGCCCTCGTCGCTCATGGTTCGAGATGCGGGCTTCGCCCGCTCCTCACTATGAGGAAACGCCTCATCCTGAGGAGTGCCGCAGGCGCGTCTCGAAGGATGAGCCTAAGCCACCGCTACGCGAGCGAGCGGTAGACGGCGATCGTGTATGGGCTCAGCGTCTGCGCCTGCATCCGCTCGGCCGCCGGCAGTTTTACCTCCTGGAACACGCCGGTCTTGTGCATGAGCTCGGCGGCGTCCATGTCGATCAGGATCACGTAGAGGCGGCGGGGCCGGGTGTGATACGAGGCGACGATCCCCTTCAGCACCCCGGCGAAGATCTCAGGTCCGAACGGGTTGAAGAAATAGTGCACCGCCTCGCCGTCGAGCGGCGTGATGTTGACCACGTCGTCGAGCACGCATTCGACGTTGCGGCATTTCATGCGGCTCCGCGGAAACTGCGCGATGTTCATCGTGGCGTTGTCGTGCAGCTCCTCGGCGAACTCGATGCCGCCGACTTGGCTGAAGGGATACTGCGATGCGAGCAGCATGACGCGCCCCTTGCCGGCGCCATAGTCGACGAAGCTCATGCGGCCGATGTCTTCCTCCGCGACCGCGGCAAGCGCCCATTTGAAGACGGAATTGGGCGTGGGCTTGTAGTCGTGCCCGCTTGCCCGGTTGTTGCCGCGCAAAGTAAGGCCTGCGAGCGGCACATTGCCTTTGGTGGGGACGAAGAACAGGCGCTCGATCGCGCTGTCGAGCACGTTGGCATGCAGCCAAAGCAGGAAGTCGCGATAGTCCTTCTTGAGCCTGTCGGGACGCGTGCGCTCGCGCACCTTGGCGCCGGTGCGGCCAAGCTCGGGGATGACCTTTTCGCGGCCGATCTTCGCCGCCCTGGCGAGGCCGCCTTTCCCTGCGGCAACCGCCGACGCCGTGGCCTGCTTGGTGAGGTCCGCTGTTTTATCGGCGAGACCAGCGATACGTTCGGCGACCTGGGTCCGCACCGCTTCAAGCTCGGCGGCACCCGCCGCTGCGTCCTGACCCGCTGGCTGGGTGCCTACTTCCGGACGCGGCGGATAGAATCCGGGGTTGCCGGCATCCTGAACGCTCGGCGAGCCTTGAGCATTCTCTTCAGGTGCCGCCTCCGGTTGGTTCGCATCGTGGGGCACGACCGACATGCGCAAGTCTTGCTCCTGCCTTGCGCAAACAATAGGCAGCCTCACCTTCGACGCAAGCGCTTTTTGCCCGGCGCTAACCTTGCGGGCCGCCGAATCCGCGATGTGATATCCTACTGATTCGCGTGGAGAGAGGCCCCTCCGCGCGTTAAGCGCCAGCACTCACCCAAGCGGCGGGGGGACCACGCGTGCAGGCAAGCATCCATCGCCAATCCATGCGGCATGAGCTCATCGCCATGCTGCCAAGGCTCAAGCGTTTTGCCGACGTGCTGGTCGGCGACAAGAGGGAGGGCAAGGCCCTCCTTCGCCGCGCGCTTCTGCGCATGTTTGCCGAGCATCGCCGTTATCAGCGCGGCACCCCGCTCGATCGCTGGGCCTTCGCCGAGATCTATGGGCTGTGGCTCGCCGAGCTGCGCGATCACACCGACCCGTTGCGCCAGGCGAAATCGAGCGAGGAGGATTTCGACCGGCTCTTTCCCAAGGATCGAGGCG
Source organism: Methyloceanibacter sp. (assembly GCF_050728395.1). Lineage (GTDB taxonomy): Bacteria > Pseudomonadota > Alphaproteobacteria > Rhizobiales > Methyloligellaceae > Methyloceanibacter. Next base: position 1,487 of record NZ_JBOHJB010000001.1, on the reverse strand, counting down.
CCGATTTCGACGCCTTCACCGCGACGTTTCTCGGGCAGTTGCCGCCGCAGCAGCGGAGCACGCTGCTCCTGGTCTACGGCGAGGGCTTCGACTACGAGGATGCCGCCAAGGTCCTCGACTCGAACGCCGACACCATCCAGGCGCGCCTGATCAGGGCGAGCGCAAGCCTCGCCGATCGCCTCAGCTCAGGCACGCCGGCGCGGACCAAAGCGAGCGCCACCATCGAGACTCTTTATCCGGGAGAGACCAAGGAATACGACCATGACCGAGCTCAGTGACGAACTGCTCGTGGCCTATGTCGACGGCCAACTCGTGCGCGAGCAGACGCGCGCCGTCGACAAGGTGCTCGAGCATGACGATGTGGTTGCCCACCGCGTCGAGACGTTGAAGGATGCGCATGGCAGATTCGAATCCGCCTTTGAGGCGATTCTCGCCGGGGAGCTTATCGAGATCATCGCCACGCCGATGCTGCCGCCCCGGGTCAAGCGCAAGCGCGGCAACGGGCTCGCCAAGATCGGGATCGGCGTCGTCGGCATCGGCATTGCGCTTGCCCTGCTCGTCGGCGGCTACGGCCGATCGCTTCTCCTCAGTGCCTGTGGCGCCGGCGTGACCGGACCGGTTGCCGCGATGCAAAACGCACCGCCAAAGGCTCAATCGGTGCCGAACGCGCCCTAGCGGGCGAGCTTCGCCGTCGGCGAGTAGTCTCCGGCAAGATAGCGCCTGAGGTCGGCGCGGATCGCGTCGGTTCGGTCCCTGGTGCAATAATTGGGATCGCTCTTGATCGTGGCCGCCATCGACGAGAGCGTATAATCGTAGGCCTGCGAGATCCTCTGCAGCTGATAGGGATCGGTGATCCTTCGGCCCTCGTCGCGCATGTAATCGTCCTTGAGCTTCGCCGGATCGAACATGAATCCGCAATTGCTCGCCCTGGCGGAGGTCCATGCCACCTGAACTGGCCGCGCCATCGGGTCGTCGGGTGTGACGTAGCGGGCCGCGCTGTCGTTCGTTGCGCCTTCCTTCTTGACGCCGCCGAGGCTTCCGACCGTCGAGCAGCCGGGAAGGAGCGCCATGCCGGCGACGGCTGCAATGACGAGAAGGCAACCGGCGCCGGAACGGCCCAACATTTTACGCTTCCCACCCGCTTTCGAGATCATGGCGGCGGCATCTTAGCGGACCAGGGCGCGATCGCTAAGAGGACGAAATCGCCGGGAATGGGGGGTGCGCAAAAAGGAAAGGCGGAGCCGAAGCCCCGCCTCCCTGTGCGATGTCGAGCCTCACGCCCGTTCGGGACGATCATCTCGGCGCCGCGAGACCTTTCGGTCTCTGGATCACGCGCTCGGCTTCATGGTTCCCCATAAAGCGGCGGCGTGACCCCGGCCTAGGCCCGTTATTTAACGTCGCGTGGCTGCGACGCGATCCCAATCTTGGCCAGACTGGAACCGGGGTTCGGCGGTTGAGCGTGCAGCGCAAAGAGCCCCATCGACTCC